>DAHUYL010000169.1 GCA_027315255.1 Solirubrobacterales bacterium
CGCCAGCTCGCCGACAGCGACCGCGCGCTGCGGGCCGGGATCGCTTCGGCCGTCAGCCGTCCAATGACGTCGTCATCGCTCGGCCACGCACGCGATCACGCCCACAGCGACGCTGCGATGATCGCTTCCGTTGGTGGTCGGCACCAGGTCCGATGCGAGCGCGTCGGCAAGTTCGACCCGAATCGGCCCGTTCGGACTGCAGGGACGGAGACCGAGCGGCTGCGGCCCTCGCATCTGGGCCAATGACGCGATCGTGTCCCGAAGTATGTCCCGAACTAGGCAATTCTGAGGTCGCCCCAGCTGCACCTAGGCGCACTCAACAGCCCGTAGATACTGGAAAAGCCCTGCAAGAGTTCAACTTTTAATCCGACGGTCGCAGGTTCGAATCCTGCCGGCGGCATCGGATCGGATCGGATCGGTTGGTTCGGTCGGGCGGGTTCTGGTTGGGCATGAGCGCCGGCTATCCTGGCAATCGAGAGGCGTGCGGGCTGGCGTCGCTTCTGGGTCCGGCGGATCGAAGGCCGATTCGGTAATACCCGCTAGTATTACCACCGTGAGAGTGACGCAGAAGGGGCAGGTCACGATCCCGCTCGAGGTGCGTCGCGCGCTCGGGATCCAGCCGGGAACCGAAGTTCGCTTCGAGCTCGACGTCAGCGGTGCTCGCCTCGTCCTCGACCACGGTCAAGCAGCGGCGGAGATCGCGCGGATCCAAGGCGCCGGCGACATCGATCTCAGCACCGACGAGATCCTCGCACTCACGCGCAAGTGAGCCAGACCGCGGGAACCGTCATCGACAGCAGCGTGCTGCTCGACGTCTTCACCGAGGACCCAACCTGGCTTGCATGGTCGCGGGCGCAGCTGGTTGAGGCGGCCGAACGGGGCGGGTTGGTGCTCAACGCCGTCGTGATCGCCGAGATCGCGCCACGCTTCTCCCGCGTCGAGCATCTCCGCGGAGCGCTGCCGTCAATGTCCGTGATCGAGGCGATCCCGATCCCGGCGAGCTTCCTCGCCGGTCACGCCCACGCTCAATACCGCCGGGCCGGTGGCCAGCGAGAGGCGATCCTGCCCGACTTCCTGATCGGAGCCCACGCGGCCGTGACGGGACGTCCGCTGCTCACGCGAGATCCGAACCGCGTTGCCAGCTACATCCCCGGCGCGAGCATCATCGCCCCCTGACGCCAGAACCGCTCTCCCTCGAGATGCAGATGCCCAATCCCGATGTAGGGATGGCCGAGGAGGTTGGCTTGCTGTTCAGCCAGCGCACCGAGCCGCTCCGGCGCGCTCCGCTGAGAGCCAGGCGGTGGACGCGCCGGGTGGGACCACGGCCCGCACGCCCGCGGATGATCGGACGAGCGGTCAGGCGCAAGACGCGCGGTGCGCAAGCTCTGCTCCCACCGACGGCAGTTCCCTGCTTCAAGACCCGCGCGGGACTTCGCCGACGGGGAACAAGCACCGGCTCCGCGCGGCAGGCAGGTCGCAGCCTGGCATACCGGCGCTCCCCCTCCGTCGCTCTTGGGAGAGCGACGGGTCCGTTTAGCTCAGACGTGGAGCGGGTCAGAGCAGCAACGACACATGCCGCCATGACCTCGTTCGTCCTGATCGCGGAAGGGCTCTCGACGGAATCTCGGCAAAGTGCTACGAATAGCACATGACGAGCGTCGGGATCAGAGAGCTTCGCCAACGTGCCAGCGAGCTGATCCGCCGGGTCGCGGACGGCGAGAGCTTCCAGATCACCGATCGGGGACGGCCGGTGGCCGTCCCCGCGCCGTTACCCGAGGATCCGCTCGAACGGCTGCGAGCCTCAGGCGACCTGCAGGGCGGCGAGGGCGATTTGAGCGAGTTGCCGGCTCCCCTCCCCGCAGGTCCTGGCAGTGAGCTTCCATCTGCGGTCCTGGCACGGCTGCGGCGGGATGAGCGCTGAGCGGCGATTGACCTATGTCGACTCCTCGGCGACGTTCGGCGACTGGCTTCAGGGGGAGGTTGAGGTCCTTGACCGGATGCGCGGACCGGTGTTTGCGGTGGCGCTGACCCCTGCCGGGTTCGCGGCGGTGAAGCTCGATGCTGAGACGGGCACGGTCGTTTGGCCGGGTGGCGCGGACCTTGCGCCTGACACGCTCTATCAGCGGATCAGCAGCGGTTTGTGGCCGGAGCAGAGCGCGACTGCGTAGCGCTCGACCCGCTTCCGCTTCCAGCCGATCGGAACGAGAAGCAGTTGCCGCGCCATCGTGGCCGGGTCGGCGGTCGCGCAGGCGTGAGCATCTCACGAGTCCTGCGAACCGGAAACCCGTCGGGGGCTACCGGCCAGCACCAAGCGCGTCGAGCAGGCCATGCACGTCAGCGACCGTCACCGTCAGCTCGGGATGCCGTATCAGCCCGAGCGGATCGATCGCCGGGACGCGCTTGCGGAACGAAAGCAGCACGCCCCGCTCTCCATTGCTTGCGAACGTCAAGCCTCCGTCGGTGACCCCCAGTCGCGCTGGCCCGGCGGTCCGGTAGAACCGGTACGGGCCGGTGATCGCTGCCCGGCTGATGTTCGCCAGCGGCGTGCGCAAGCGCCACCGACCGTAGTTGGCAATCACCTGCTCGTCGTCGATCTGCACCCAGGCGCGCTCGGGTGTGATCCCGAACGGTCGCGCAGCGATGCGGTACGCCGGAGCAAAGTAGAAGTCAAAGCGCTGCATCGCCCTCACGTTACGCGACCTGAGCGATCGCAACGGCTCCGACCTTGGACGTCGCGTCCGCGTCGGCCGATTCCGGCGAAGAGCTGAAGCGAACTGCGCACCTTCCCTGGGCTGCCCACCGCCACCAGCATCGAGCACGCCGTCGACCGGACGACCTCGCTCAACTGGTGGTCGTGCGCGACGAAGCCGCTGCGTTCAATCGGGCGCGGATATCGGCCAGGGCCGCGGAGAGATTCTCGAGCAGCGGCGCGTCGCCGCACACACGGCGTGCGACCTCCGGCGCAACGCCGTCCCACATTCGGAGCGGCCGTTTGCACTGGCCCCACGGCGGAACGTGCCCAACAGGACATCCGGTAACACCGACGCAGCGGATTCCGCCATGCGTAACGGACCGCGGGATCATGCAGACCGCGACCGGGCCCCTGGTCAAACCCTGCGGCCTGCTCGTTTCTCGTTCCAGAACTCGATAACGCCACGAGCGAGAGCCGACGGCCCGCTCTCGTTCGGGCGATGATCCGAAAGTCTCGCCGACCCCCAGCGAGCTTGTATCGTTTGTTACGAAGCGAGCAAAGGAGGCGCAATGCACGTGCGCGACGCGATGACCAATGTCGTCCTCACGGCCGGACCCGAGCACACCCTGCGGGAGGCCGCTCGTCGGATGACGGCGCGAGGGGTCGGTGCCGCCGTCGTGATCGACGAGCAGCAGGCCGGGCCATGCATCATCACCGAGCGCGACATCCTGCGCTCGATCGGCAGCGACCAGGCGCCGGACGAGGAGCGGGTCCGCGAGCACCTCACCGCTGACGTGATCCTCGCGACCCCTGACTGGTCGCTCGAGCAAGCGGCAAGCGAGATGGTCCGCGGCGGCTTCCGGCACATCATCGTCGTCGAAGGCGCGGATGTGGTGGGCATCCTCTCGATGCGGGACATCGTGCGCTGCTGGACCGCCGAGGGCGCGAGCTCCGAGCTCGCCACCGGCGCGGCGGTCAGATAGCCGAGCGACCGAGTCCAGCGGCGTCACGACGCCCGACACCCGACGAGTAGCCCGCCCACGCAGGCGATCGTGCCGGTCGCGACGGCCTCCTCGCGGGCCCGTGTCGCGTTCGGCGACAAATCGGAGGCCAGGCGTCGACCCTGCGCGAAATCCGCGCGCTACGCCGGATCGGCTGCTTCCGCGAACGTCACGAGCCGCCCGCGTCGCTCGCACCACAGCTTCAGCCGGGTGGTGCGCAGCGCCGTCCGCAGATCGAGTACCGGGACCTCTCGGAACAGGTCGATCGCGTCGTGAGCGCTCCGCAGGTTGTAGTTGGGGACGCGCGCGCTGAGGTGGTGGACGTGGTGGTAGCCGATGTTGCCCGAGAAGAACCGCAGGATCGCCGGAAGCTGCAGAAAGGAGCTTCCGCGGATTGCGGCGTCGGCGAAGCTCCACGAGTCTGCGCCCTTCCAGTAGGCGTCCTCGAACTGATGCTGAACGTAGAACAGGAAGATGCCTGCTGCCCCGGCCATCCAGGCAGCCGGCCACTGCACGATCAGGTAGTCCAGTGGCCCGATCCAGACGCACGTGGCTACGACCAGCACCAGCAGGATCACGTTGGTGCGGATCACCGCGCGCCGCAGTCGCGGACGCATGTCCTTTCGCACGAGCCGCGGCAGCACCACGAACGACAGGATCGGGCCTAGTCCGAACATGATGAGCGGGTTGCGGAACAGGCGGTAACCGAGCCGACCGCCACCCGAGCGGGCCAGGTACTCCTCGACCGTGAGCGTCGGGAGATCGCCCGTTCCCCGGCGATCGAGATTGCCGGCGGTCGCGTGATGGACCGCATGGCTGTGCGCGAAGGTCGCAAACGGCGTATAGAGCAGCAGCCCGAGCACGGTGCCGACCGCGCGATTCGCGCGGCGCGCGCGAAACAAGGAACCATGCGTGCAATCGTGAAAGAGGATGAACGTGCGCAACAGGAACCCCGCCGTCAGCGGCGCGAGCGCGAGTGCGAGCAGCGCCGACACATGCAATGCCAGTGCGGTCGCGACCAGCAGGGCCAGATACGGCACCACCGAAGTCGCGAGATCGACCAGGGTGCGCGCCAGGCGGGGTTGGGCGTAGACGCTGATCGCGGCGCGCCACGGCTGCGTGGCGACGCTCATGCGCGTCGGTCTCCCGCATCCAACCCGACCACAACCGATCCCGTGTCGGCCTCGCCGTCCCGACCCTCGTCGAACTCAGCGGAGCTGCCACCGAGCTCCTCAGTCCGCTCCCCGGCCACGCCGCCGTCCTGTGCCGCGGACAGCTTGCGGGCGGCCTTGCGCGCCTGCTTCTCGACGCGCTTCTCCCGAAGCCGGCCTTCGCGGTTGAACTTCGCGGCCGTTGTCCGCTTCTTCCCACTCGATCCCACGTCTGCCCCTTTCGCCGTTGTGCAGGCATGTGGAGGCGGCGAGCAAGCCAATGCCCGCCGCCTCTCAGACGCAGCTGAAGCTAGACGAGCTGGACGTTCGCCGCGGCCGGGCCCTTCGGACCCTGCTCAGCGTCATAGCTCACCCGCGCACCTTCGGCGAGCGACTTGAACCCACTGCCCTGGATTGCGGTGTGATGGACGAACAGATCCTTGCCGCTGTCATCCGGCGTGATGAACCCGAAGCCCTTGTCGTCGCTGAACCACTTCACTGTTCCTGTAGCCATTTGGCTTTCCCTCCGAGGGGTATGTTCTGCGAAACACGGAGGGTGCCGATGGCACGACTGCGAGAACGCGGACACATTTGTGATCGAGCCATGCGCTCGATCCGTACGCAAGCAGTGTAGCGTCGTCCGCGTCGCTCGGGGGAAAAGCCGGACCTCGGGAAGAAACCCGGACTGCGACGATGTCGCGCCGTCGGGCGGTCCAGTAGATGCGGGAGGCTATGCGATGAAGACGATCGGCACCGAGGAGCACTTCGTCACCGACGATGTTGTCGAGGCGTGGCAGCAGGACGAACACGCGCGCGAGGATTCACCGATCAGGGTTGCGCCGGGTGAGATCGGGGATCGCCTGCGCGAGGTGGGGGAGCGCAGGCTCTCGGCGATGGACGCGGCCGGCCTCGACATCCAGGTGATCTCGCTCACCTCGCCCGGCTTGCACAGCCTTCGGGCATATCAGGCCACGAGCCTTCAGGTCGAGACCAACGACCGCATCGCCGAGCTCGTGAACGCCCACCCGGATCGGTTTCAGGGCTTCGCTACGCTCGCGACGCCCGCGCCGGCGGCCGCCGCCCAGGAGCTCGAGCGCGCGGTGACCAAGCTCGGGCTGGCCGGTGCGCTCCTGTTCGGCCGCACGGGTGAGCGCAACCTCGATCACCCCGACAACTGGCCGATCTTCGAGGCCGCGGCGTCGCTGCGCGCGCCGCTGTACATCCACCCGCAGATCCCGCAGCCGACGGTCCGAACGGCGGTGTACGCGGGCTTCGACGACGCCGTCGGCAACGCGTTCGCTACGCACGGAATCGGGTGGCACTACGAAGCCGGCGTGCAGTTCCTGCGTCTCGCGCTCGCTGGCGTGTTCGACCGCTTCCCCGATCTCCAGGTCGTCCTCGGCCACTGGGGCGAGGTCGTTCTGTTCTATCTCGACCGAGCCGATGGCCTGGCGCTGCAGGCAGGGCTCCCGCAGACGTTCTCGGAATACGCGCGCCGCAACGTCTACATCACCGCCGGCGGCGTCTACAGCCAGCGATATCTGCGATGGGCGGTGGAGGTGGTCGGCGTGGATCGCATCATGTTCGCGACCGACTATCCATACCGGCCTGCTCCCGACGGCGGGGTGGAGCACTTCCTCGAGTGCACCGGCCTCGATCGGGCCGACCAGGAGCGGATCGCAGCCGGCAACTGGGAGGCGCTGGTAGCCGGGATCCGGCGCTGACGCCGAGGGCGCTCCAGACGGGCGTCGCGCTCGAGCGCACTGCGAGCCGGCGGCCCCAGCAGCGCTTTGTCGGGGTGATCGCGATCGTCCGCAGCGTGCCCGATGCGACGGCGAGCGTGCGGACACAGTCGCCCGCGGGCCGGGATCGCGTGCGCATGATCCGGGCGCCCCCGGAGATCGCGGTCCGGGTGCGCCCTGCCACCCCGCTGCCACGCCGCTCGCGGGGTTACTCGCGGCGGCGGAGACATTGGGCACCGCGAGCGGACCGGGTCCGGCACGCGAACCCTGCCAACCCCCCGTCCGAGCGAGGGGTTGGCAGATTCAGCCGTCTGTGAGGTGGTCTGAGCTGCCACCCCCCGTCCGAGCCCGGGGGTTGGCAGAGTTGTCGTCCCCCCGGGCCACCCGCGCTCCCGCGCTCCCGCACCGCCGCGCTCCCGCACCGCCGCACCCACGGCGATGTGCCTCGAGCGCTCCACCTGACCGAGCGCTGCCAGTGGCCGGTCCGCAGATTCTGACCGTTTCGCGGCGTCTGGACGCGCCTTACGGCCCGGGCTCGCCGTCATGTCCGCCTGGTATGACCGTGGCGAGCGCGGGCCGTCAGCCAGCCCAGCCACTCGTCGATCCCGACGGACGTGACCTCTAGTACCGCCCCTCGATCGCGTCGAGCACGGTTATCTTGTCCTCGACGTCGGTGCTGAACGCCGCCTCGCAGCCGCCGTTGACGGCCGCCAGGACGCCCGCCGCCCCTGGTCCCCAGCCGATCAGGTTGCCGTGCTGGCTCAGGTAGTGCGTGGCGAACGCCTGCTGCTGGGCCTGGGTCGCCGAACCCCAGGTCGAGCAGGAAGTGGAATCGCTGACGGCGCCGTTGTGCGGGGCCGCGAGGGCGGCAGCCAGTAGCGCGACCAGGATCAACAGCATCGCGGCGGCGCCCGCGGCCGCCAGCTTGTGCCGGCGGATCAGCGCGATCGTGCTCCAGTCCTCCGCCTCCGGGCCAGGCTCTGCGAGGTACGTCGGCGTTGCGGAGCTGGTCATGGGATTCGCTGCTGCTGGGGAGCGCCTGGTGCCTCGGCCCCGGTCTGTGCGGGCGCCGGCGAGCGAACTCGAGATCTTAGTCAAAGCTGCGAGCTGCCACCGCGCCACCGCGCCGCGGCGCCGCGGCACCGCGGCGTCGGCGCGAAGGAAGACCGGTCAACTCGCGCTGCGGCAGTCGACCGGCTTCCGAGCCGAGTCGACGCGGAAGATCCAGTCACCGGCACCGGGGTGGAGCACCGGCCGGAGCTGCGGGTCCTGCCGGCTCCACGCCAGCGGGATTGCAGCAGTCGGCGCCGGCGTCAGGATCAGGTAGCGGAAGTGGCCCGCAGCGAGCGCCGCCTGCCAGCGCTCGCAGCTCGAGATCGGCTCGTACCCGCCCCCGCGTACCCGCTGCCCCAGATAGTCGACCACGTTCGTGGGTGTGGCGCCGTAGAACGGGTACTGCTCGACCGTTCCGTACAGCGCGATCCGGGTGTGCGCGATCGTCTGCGCCCAGCGATACATCAGCCCGACCCCGGTGCGGCTCGACGTGCCGACCATGTAGCGCTCCTGGAAGTAGTGATGCTGGGCGACGTATCCGGCGACGAGCGCGACCAGCACGAGCATCGCTGCGCCAGCCGCTGGGCCCTTTGCTCCCGAGCGCGTCAGCCGCGGCCGGGACCACCGCGCGACCGCCATCGCCACCGCGACCGCTGCGAGGAACGCCACGTGCCGGCCCGGCTGGGCTGGCCACATCCCCCGCTCGAGCTGGGCGAGCAGCGCGACCGCACCGACGGCGATCGCGAGCGGACCGAGTAGACGCCGGGCGTGGATCGCGACCACGATCGGTGCGAGCAACAGCGCGAGCGCCAGCGCCGGGGTCAGGTAGCGCAGGTTGACCTGGAACAGCGTCGTGTTGTGCTGGATCCCGGTGGCACCCGTCGGAAGGAACAGGTAGGAGATCGCGGTCAGCGCGGTCGCAACCGCGATCGTGCCGAGCAGCGGCTCACGCCGGACTGCGACCACGGCGACGATCGCCGCCCCGCAGCCGAGCAGGAGCACCGGCCACAGCGGGCCGAACGCGTGGGCGAGGCCCGGCGCGAACCGCGAGCCCCAGAGCGACAGGTGGCGGACCTCTGAGAAGACGCTCTGCTGCGACGCGTCGGCCAGCGGCGAGTGGGGGCCTGGCAGCTGCAGTGGCCCAAGCGACTGGGCAAGACCGAGCGGGTTGCCGGTGTGCGCCGCGGCGCGCACGTACCACCAGGCACCGGTCGCCACCAGCCCGCCCGCGAGCGCCGCCGTGCAGCGCGAACGCTCCGCCCGCGGCGATGTCACGATCACCCCGACCGACAGGGCGAAGGCCGGCACCAGGAAGGTGTACTTCGTCCCGACGGCGAGCCCGAGCGCGAGCCCTGCGGCGAGCAGCTCGAGCGTGCCCCGTCTCGGAGCCAGGATCAGCGCGACCGCGGCCACGAGCGCCGCGAGGCCGGCGATGTCGTTGAACGCCTCGCCGGGCTGAGTGGTGCCCAGCACCGGGAGCGCGAGCAGCAATGCGCCCGTCCCGAGTGTCCACCACGCGACTCGCCAGCGACGCCCGACGCACCATGCGCCCAGCAGCTCGAGCGCCATCCAGCCGAGGTTCAGGAACGGGGACAGGAAGTCGTTGCGAAAGGTGACGATCCCCAGCGCGTGAAGCAGCTCGGAGTTCGCCGGGTAGTACGCGACGAACGGGTCAGCCTGCGTGAACGTGATGCCGGTGACCGAGCCGGTTCGCGCGAACACCGCCGCGAACGGCATGTGGTACCAGAGGCCGTCGAAGCTGAGCATGCCGCCGCCGAGCGCGTTCGCGGTCGACAGCGCCCACTGACCGGCGACCAGCCAGACAACCCCGATCGCGACCCAGATCCCGATCCCGACAGATCCGCCGGCCCGCGCCCGCCCGCCAGCCTGGCCCGGCTCCTCCACCGGGTCCGGGTCCTCCAGCGAGTCCGGATCGCCGACCCCGCCCGGCCGGACCGCGGCGACCACGACCGCAGCAGACGCCCACAAGGTCGCGACCAGCCAGCCGAAGCGCAGTTGCCCGACGAGTCCCAGCAGGATGGCGTCGACAACCAGCCACGACAGCGCCAGGATCACCTCCACGAGCGCAGCCGCGGCTCCCCGGCTCGCGGACATCCGCCGACGGACCGCACGTGAACCCGCGACGGGTGGGGCCACGATGGCCACCGTCCGAAGCACGGCAAGCAGGAACCCAGCCCCCGTCATGACGCTGGGCAGTGTGACGAACTCGGGTCAGCCTGCGACGAGCGCGTCGAACGTGGGCTGGCCCCGAAGCGCGGCCAGGTCCTCGTCATCGCGGGCGAGCTCGCGCAGCGGCGGCGAGAGCTCGAACGCTCGCTGCAGGTGTTCGACGGCCGCCTCGGTCCGCCCTGCCCGAGCCTCGAAGCAGGCGGTGTTGTAGTACACCGCGGCGTACGGTGGATCGTCGGCCAGCAGCGCCTGCGCGCGGTCCGCTCCCTGCTCGTAATCGCCCGACTCGAACAGCGGGAACAGCGGCGCGAACAGCTCCCAGCCGGTCGGCTCGTACGGCTTCCCGCGAGGACCGGCGCCGATCGCCAGCACGGTCGTGCCCGCCTCCTCGGCGAATGCCGTCCGCTTGATGCCGGCCGGCACGAACACGAACGTCCCGGCGGGGGCATCCCGATGGTCGCCGTCGAGCTCGAACCTGGCATGCCCGGAGGCGACGAAGTAGAGCTCCTCGCTGGAGTCGGGCTCTGCTTCCTGGTGCTCGTTGATCAGCCGGTCGCCGTCGGCGCGCGCGGTCATCGCGTTGACGCCGAAGGTCGTGATCCCGAAGTGGTGTCGAACCGGTCGAAATGGTGACCGTCCGTCGTCCACCTCGGCGATCTGATCGAGCCGCGCGACCCCGAATCCCGCCATTCCACCCTCCTCGAGTGCTGGTTTCCGCCGGCGAGCCTACCCGTTGCCCGCGGCGACGTCACCGCGACGTCCGTGCGACATACCCGAGCCTCAACCCGTACAAACTACTCTGCAACTCTTCAGTTGTGCGCTTGTAACCTCCGAGAATGGCGATGGACAGCCAAGCCTGGGACCGCCGCTACGGCGGCCGCGACTTGGTCTGGTCGGCCGAGCCGAATCGATTCGTGGTCGCCGAGCTCGCAACGAACGCGCCGGGCCGCGCGCTCGACCTCGGCTGCGGCGAGGGCCGCAATGCGATCTGGCTCGCCGAGCGCGGCTGGGAGGTGACCGGCGTCGACTTCTCCGAGGTGGCGCTCGCGAAGGCGCACGGGCTGGCGGCCGCGCGGGGCGTGCGCGCACGCTGGGTCAACGCCGACCTGCTCGTCTATCGCCCGGAGCCGGAGGCGTTCGACCTGGTGCTGCTCGCCTACCTGCAGCTGCCGGCGGTGGACCGGCGCGCGGTCGTGCAGGCGGCCGCGGCCGCGGTCGCGCCCGGCGGGACGCTGCTGATCGTCGGGCACGACTCGAGCAACCTCGACCGCGGCTACGGCGGCCCCGCCGATCCTGCATTGCTCTACACGGCTGGTGACCTCGCGGCCGACCTCGAGTCGACCGGCGTACACCTGGTCAGGGCCGACCGGCTCGAGCGGCCGGTCGCGATCCCCGGCGGCGAGCGGATCGCGCTCGACGTGCTGGTGCGGGCACGGCGTCCGCCCCGGACCGAAACGGGTGCGCTCGCCGCCGACGCACTGGTTCTGCCGTGGTTCACATGCCTGCGCGACGCGCTCCACGAGACCGACATCCGCCTGTTCGACGGTCACACGCATCTCGGATGCGCCGACCCGGACGGCTCCTGCTTCGAGCTCGACGAGCTGCGCGGGGCGCTCGAGCTGCTCGACGGTCGTGGCGTCGTGTTCCCGCTCGCCGAGCCGGGCTCGTATCAGACCGCCAACGACTGGATGGTCGAGGCGGCCGCGAGATCCGAGGGCCGCCTCGTGCCGTTCTGCCGTGTCGATCCGGGCAACGGAGCGCTCCGCGAGGCCGAGCGGGCGGTCGCCCGCGGCGCCCGCGGGATCAAGCTGCACCCGCGCGCGGAGCGCTTCTCGCTGCGCGAGCCGGCGGTCGAGCAGCTGTTCGCGTTCGCCGGGGAGCGCCGGCTGCCGATCCTGATCCACGCGGGCCGCGGGATCCCGTCGCTCGGCCACGACGCGCTCCAGCTCGCCCGCACGCACCCGGACACACCGGTGATCCTCGCGCATGCCGCGATCGCCGACCTGGCCTGGATCTGGCCCGAGGCGGCCTCCCGGCCCAACCTGCTGTTCGACACGGCCTGGTGGAACATGGCCGATCAGCTGGCGCTGTTCGGGCTGATTCCGGCAGGCCAGATCGTGTTCGCCTCCGACGCCCCGTACGGACGGCCCGTCGCGGCGGCCGCCGTGGCGCTGCGCGCCGCGCTCGCCGCGGGCCTGACGCCCGCGCAGGTCGCATCCGTCGCGGGCGGTCAGCTCGAGCGGCTGCTCGCCGGTTCCGAGCTCGCCGACCTCGGCCCGGCGCCGGCAACGCCGGCCCGGACGCCCGGGCCTCTGCTCGAACGCGTGCACACGCTGCTCGTCGCCGCCGCCGCCCGGCTGGCCGCGGGCTATCCGCCCGGCGAGTACCTGGAGCTCGCGCGGCTCGCCTGCGAGCTGCCGGCCGACCATCCGGACGGAGCCGCCGCGGGCTCGGTCCGCGAGCTGATCGATCGCTACGGCGCTCACGTCGCGACCGATCCGCCGCGGCGCGGCCCGCGCACGCCCGGCGTCCATCTGATCTTCGTCGCCGCGGCGGTCGCGCGTACTCCCTGGCTGCCGCTGCCGCCGCCGCAACCGTGATCCTGGACGAGCTTCGCACGACCGACTCCGCGCGGCTCGACCGCGCCGGACAGGTGTACCTCGACTACACCGGCGGCGGCCTGTACGCCGACTCGCAGCTGCGCGAGCACCTCGATCTGCTCACGCAGGGCGTGTTCGGCAACCCGCATTCCCAGAGCCCGACCTCGGCCGCGAGCACGGCGCTCGTCGAACGTGCGCGCGCGGCGGTGCTCGCCTTCTTCGACGCATCACCCGACGAGTACGAGGCGATCTTCACCCCGAACGCGACAGGTGCGCTGCGGCTGGTCGGCGAGGCCTACCCGTTCCGGCCCGGCGACCGCTTCCTGCTGACGTTCGACAACCACAACTCGGTCAACGGGATCCGCGAGTTCGCGCGGGCTCGCGGCGCCGAGACGACGTACGTGCCGAGCACGGCGCCGGCGCTGCGCGTCGACACCGGCCAGCTCGAGCGCTACCTCGACGTCACCCCCGGCGAGCATCACAACCTGTTCGCGTTCCCGGCGCAGTCGAACTTCTCAGGCGTTCAGCATCCGCTCGCGTGGATCGATCGAGCGCACTCGAGCGGCTGGGATGTGCTCCTCGACGCGGCCGCTTACGTGCCGAGCAACCGGCTCGACCTGAGCCGCGTCCACCCCGAGTTCGTCGCGATCTCGTTCTACAAGATGTTCGGCTGGCCCACCGGCGTCGGCTGCCTGCTCGCCCGTCGCGACGCGCTCGCAAGGCTCGAGCGGCCGTGGTTCTCGGGCGGCACGATCGTCGCGGCGTTCGTCCAGCGCGACTACCACCAGGACGCTCCGGGCGCCGCTCATTTCGAGGACGGGACGGTCGACTATCTGAACCTCCCGGCCGTCGAGATCGGGCTGCGACACCTCGAAAGGATCGGGATCGAGACGATCCACGCCAATGTCACCGCGCTGACACACAAGCTCCTGCAGATCCTCACCGAGCTCGAGCACTGCGATGGTTCGCCGGCCGCGACGGTCTACGGGCCGCGCTCCGGCGACGGCCGCGGCGGGACCGTGGCTTTCAACTTCCTGCAACCCGACGGCAGGATCGTCGACGAGCGCTACGTCGAGCGGATCGCGAGCCGGCACGGGATCTCGCTGCGCACCGGGTGCTTCTGCAACCCGGGCGCCGGCGAGGTCGCCTTCACGATCTCGCGCGAGACCCTGATCGGCGGCACGTTCGACGACGCGATGACCCTCGACGACTACGTCCGCGCGATCGGCCTGCCCTCCGGCGGGGCTGTGCGCGCGTCGTTGGGGCTGGTCTCGAACGCGGCCGACGTCGAGCAGTTCGCCGAGTTCGCGTCGGAGTTCGTGGACCTCGCCGTGGTCCCGGACGACCTCCCACCGCGGCTCGCCTGCTGACATGCACGACCAGCCTCAGCCCGAGCCGGCGGCGTCCCCCGAGGTCACCGTGCGGGGCGCGCTCCCGCAGAAGGAGTTCGACTGGATCTTCAGCCGCGTCCCGCGCCTCACCGTCGAGGTCGTGATCGCCGTCGCCGGCCGCGGCGTCCTCTTGTCGCTGCGGCAGATCGAGCCGTGCAAGGACATGTGGCACCTGCCCGGCGGGACGGTCCGGTTCGGCGAGCCGCTCCTCGACGCGGTCGCGCGCGTCGCGCGCGCGGAGCTCGGCCTGACCGTGCGGCCCGGCGAGTTGCTCGGCTACATCGAGTACCCGAGCCACTATCTGAACGGCCTCGACTCGCCGGTCGGCATCGCCTTCCGCGCCCGGGTCGTGACGGATCACGACGCCCCGGGACGGCTCGCACCCGAGCCGCGGCGCGACCGGCGCGCGCCTGATCGCCCGTCCAACACGGATTGGTTCACGGTGCTGCCCGACAACATGCACGACGAGCAGCGCGCCTTCCTCGTCCGGCATCTTCCCGGCGTGAAGCTCGGCCCGCAGCGCGACTGACCTCCTGCCGCCGGCCGCACCGGCGGGCGGGCCGTACCCGGGCCGTGCACGACGCCTGCGGTGCCGCCGGCCGGCTAGCCGGCGGCACCGGCATCCCGCTGATCGAACCCATGGTCGAAAGCGACCACCTCGACGCCGGCCTCCGCCAGGGCACCGACGAGATGGCGACCGACGAAGCCGCCCGCGCCGGTGACGAGCACCCGGATCGACGCGACGTCAGCGCGCCGTGAGTGCCCGCGAGCGACCAGCCCGCGAGGCCCGAACGGACCCGCGGGCCATCGCCAGCCCGAACCGGGCCATCGCCCGTGGCATCCGCTCGGCCGCGGCGACCACGTCGGCCAGCGCCTCGCTGAACCAGCGCACCTCGTCCTCGGACACGAGCAACGAAGGCAGCGCCTTGACGACGTTCATCCGGTGGCCGGCGACCTGGCAGAGCACGCGATGCTCGTGGAACAGCGGCACCGTGATCAGCTGGGCGAACAGTCCCGGCTGTCCACGCTCGACCGCGTTCCACACCGCCCGTCCGGTTCGCGTCCCGGGCGGCCCCAGCTCGATCGCCCACATCAGCCCGAGCCCCCGGACGTCGCGGACGATCTCGTGCCGCTCGACCAGCGGCCGCGTCTGCTCCAGCAGCAGCGCCCCCATCCGCTCGGCGTGCTCGACGACCCGGTCGCGGTCGAGCACCCGCAGGGTCGCCAGTGCAGCGGCCGCCGCGAGGTCGTTGCCACCGAAGGTCGAGCCGTGCCTGACGGCGCGCTCCATCCCGTCGAACACGCGGTCGAACGCCGCCCGCGAGACCAGCACCCCGCCGATCGGGACCATCCCGCCCGACAGCGCCTTCGCGACGCACACCATGTCCGGCTCGAGCCCCCAGTGCTCGAGCGCGAGGAACCTGCCGGTGCGGCCGATCCCGGTCTGCACCTCGTCGCACACGAACAGCGTGCCGGCGGCACGGCAGCGCGACTGCGCGCCCTGGAGGTAGCCGGCCGGGGGCAGGTTGACGCCCTTGCCCTGCACCGGCTCGACCACGAATCCGGCCACGTCCCCGCGCGACAGCTCCGCATCCAGCGCGTCCAGATCGCCGAACGGGACAGGGTCGCAGCCCGGCACGAGCGGCCCGAAGCCGGCGCGGAACTCGTCGTTGCCGTTCAATGACAGCGATCCGAGCGTGAGCCCGTGGAACGCGTGCTCGGCGTACAGGATCCGCTGGCGGCCGGTCGCCGCGCGCGCGATCTTGATCGCGGCCTCGACCGACTCGGTGCCGGTGTTGGCGGGCACCATCGCCGCGATGCTCGCCGGTGCCCGCCCGACGAGCTCCTGCGCCAGCACGCCGGGCAGCAGCGTCACCCCGAGCTGCGGCAGGTTTGCGGTCTGCGCCTCGAGCACCTCCTCGAGCGCCGCCCGGATGTCGGGGTGGTTGCGCCCGAGCGCGAAGACGCCGTAGCCGCAGATCAGGTCGAGGTAGCGCTCACCTTCGGAGTCGATCAGGCACGAGCCCTCGCCGCCGACCCAGGTGCGGTCGAATCCGAGCGTGCGCAGGATCCGGCCCATCTGCGGGTTGAGGTAGCGGTCGCCCAGCGCGAGCTCCTCGCCGCGACGCTCGCGCAGCATCTGACCGATCCACACGCAGCAGATCGTACGCCCGCGGCGCAGACGTCAGCGGCTCGCGGCCAGCGCCTCGCGCGCCCAGATCAGCGCGTTCGCGTACGCGTCCGCGTACATCGGCAGCGCTGAGGCGAGCGGCGCGCCTTCGGGGCCGAGCGCCTCGATCCCGACCCCGTGCTGCTCGTAGGCGAGCACCCCGGCCAGCGTCTCGCCCGCGGGGCCGGCGTGCTCGAGCACCGCCGCGGCGGTGCTGTCCGCCAGCCCCAGCTCGGCCACGATCGCCTCGAGCGAGCTGCCGAGGAACACGTCGGCCGCCGACAACAGGCCGATCGTGAACAGCACGTCGGACCCTGCCGGCAGGTGGTGGCGGTCGGTCAGCAGCTCGCACGCGCGCGCACGCGTCAGCGCCAGCAGCACGTGCTCGCGCGGGATCCGCTCGACGCCGGACACCGAGGCGGCGACCAGCGCCCAGCGCGCGAGCCCGCGGGTGCCGAGCATCGTCGCCGCATGACGGATCGAGCGGACCCGGCCCGACAGCCCGAAGTAGGCGGAGTTGATGTAGCGCAGCAGCCGCACGCCGAGGCCGACGTCGCGCTCGATCAGCCCGACCAGCTCGTCGAGGTCGATGTCGTCGCCGAGCAGCCGCAGCAGTTCGAGCAGCACCAGCATGTTGCCGACCGGGATCGGACGGCCGCCGAGCACGTTCGGCCGCATGTAGAACGGCCCCGAGAACCACTCGCAGCCGAGCGAGCGCGCCTGGTCGCGCTGCTCGTGCGTGCCGACGCCGGCCGCCATCCCGAGCGTTCCGCGCAGCCGCAGACCCGGCATCAGCCCAGCCACCTGCTCGATGCCGTACGCGGCGAGGTTGAACTCGACCGCGTCGAACACCCGCAAGAGCGCCGGGTCGAGCTCCGTACGGGTCAGATCGTCGAGCTCGAACCGGAATCCGCGTTGCCGCGCCCGCCCGATCACGGCGACGACCGACGGGTCGTAGGTGTCGACGTAGCGGACCCGCAGCACGACGCGTTCGGGATCGACCGGCAGCGCGTCGCCGTGGTGCAGGAGCATCTCGCGCGAGATCGGCAGATAGGCGCGACTGCCGAGCGCGTACTCCTCGGAGCCGATCACGGCCAGCACCTCGTCGAGCACCGCGCCTGCATCCTCGGGCGGCGGCGCCGACAGCCCGCCCTGGCCGTGCAGCGCGTAGCCGATCCGGTAGCCGATCACGCGGTCGCGCCCGTCGACCACCGGCTGGCGGGACACCAGCACCTGGGTGCGCGGGGGAGCGTCGTCGAGCACTTGAGCTTGCACCTTCACTGCAGATTCCGCTCGGCTTCCGGGGCGTCGCGGATGAACGCGGCCCCGCCACGCTCGACGCAATGGCGAGCGCGCAAGACGCCCCGTGTCAGCGAGCGAACCTATGCCGGCCGGTAGCGGAGCCCGTCGAGCGCGATGTCGAGGATCCGCTTGACCTGCTGGGGGTCCGTCGTGTTGATCTTGGCGATCCCGCCGACGAGCTGGATCAGCTCTGCCACGTCGACGTCCGGCCTGACGGCACCGGCCGCCTGGGCGCGCTCCAGCAGCGGCTGCCCGGCGGCGAACAGCACCCCTCGGCAGCTCTTGAACAGCGGCGCATCCATGTCGAGGTAGTCGAGCAGCTCGTTCGCGAGCGCGTGCTTGGTCGTCACGTACCCGACCACGCGGTGCAGCCATCCTGTCAGGGCCTCCCACGGCTCGAGCGCCTGGAGCTCGGCGGCAGAGCGGCTGACGTCCTCGACCTCGCCCACGTAGACCGCCTCGAGCAGCGTCTGGCGGTTGGGGAAGTTGCGATACAGGGTTCCGATCCCGACCCCGGCGCGCCGCGCGATCTCCTCGAGCGAGGTCGACGCGCCACGGTCGGCGAACGCGGCGCGGGCGGCCGCGACGATCCGCTCGTGGTTGCGCCGGGCGTCCGCGCGCTTGGGCCGCTGCGGCGCTGCGGCGGCTGGCTCGGGAACTGGTGCGGTGACGTGCACGGACATTTCGCTTGACAAACCGGAGGCCGCCTCCGTATAGTTCCAATTGAAGCGGAGGCCTCCTCCAGATAGTTGTGGAGGTCTCCTCCGGATTGTACTCCTCTCCTTCAACCTCGGAAAGCGCATGACAACCACTCTCTCCGATGTACGGGCCACGGCTCGCCGCCGCTGGTTGGCGGTGGCGGTCGTGTGCCTCGCGCAGCTGATGATCACGCTCGACATCACGATCGTGAACGTCGCGCTGCCCTCGATCCAGCGGGACCTGCACTTCAGCCAGGGCAATCTCACCTGGGTCGTCAACGCGTTCCTGATCACGTTCGGCAGCTTCCTGCTGCTGGCCGGCCGGCTCGGCGACCTGTTCGGGCGAAAGCGCCTGTTCCTGCTCGGGCTGACCGTTTTCACCGGCGCCTCGCTGCTGTGCGGGCTGGCGCCGAGCGAGGGCACGCTGATCGTCGCCCGCTTCGTCCAGGGCTTCGGCGCCGCGCTCCAGGGCTCGGTGATCCTCGCGATCATCGTCACCGAGTTCACCCGTCCCGACGAGCGCGCGAAGGCGATGAGCGCCTACGTGTTCACCGCCGTCGCCGGTGGCTCGCTCGGCCTGCTCGCCGGCGGTGCCCTGACCGAGGCGCTCAGCTGGCACTGGATCTTCTTCGTCAACATCCCGATCGGGCTGGCCACGCTCGCGCTTGCGCGGGTGTTCGTCCCCGGCGACGCCGGCAGGAGCGGCCCGGATCGTCCCCGCGTCGACATCCTCGGATCGGCGCTCGCGACCGCCGCGCTGATGGGCCTCGTGTACGCGATCATCCAGATCTCGACGCATGGCTGGGGCTCGGCCAACGTGCTCGCCCCGGCGGCGGCCGCGGTGTCGCTGCTGGTGGCGTTCGTCGCGCTCGAGGCGCGGATCGACAACCCGATCATGCCGCTGCGGATCCTGCGCCTGCGGACGCTCGTCGTCGGCAGCCTCGTCCGCGGCATGCTGACCACGGGGATGTACGCGACGTTCTTCCTCGGCACGCTGTACCTCGAGCACGTCCGGCACTACACGGCGCTTCAGACCGGTCTCGCGTTCCTTCCATGGACGCTGACCGTCGCGGCGCTGTCGCTCGGCGTGACGGCCCGGCTGATCGGCCGGATCGGCCCGCTGCGGACGTTCGCGCTCGGGATGACGCTGACGATCGGCGGCCTCGTCGTCCTCACGGGCACCGGGCCGCACACGGCCTACTTCCCGACCCTGTTCCTCGCCTTCTTCGCGTTCGGGCTGGGGGTCGGCAACGCGTTCACGCCGCTGATGACGATGGCGATGGCGGACGTCCCCGCCGCCGACGCAGGCCTCGGCTCGGGGATCACGACGCTCGCCCAGCAGGTCGGGGGCGCGCTCGGGCTGGCGGCGCTCGGGACGATCGCGGCCAGCCACACGCGGGCGCTGCTCAGCGCTCACGTCCACGGCCCGCAGGCGATCGTCGGTGGCGATCACCTCGCCTACACGGTCGCGGCGACCGTCGTGTTCGCCGGGATCGTGATCGCGGCGCTGCTGCTGCGTGCGCGTCCGGCGCAGCGGCAGGAGGAACCGCTGGCGCCGCCGGCCGGGATGCCGGCGGCGCCGACACCGGCGGTTGCCGGCGCTGGCGCCAGGGTCGCGGCGGTGACGCCGACCGCCTCTCGATCCGCCGCCTCTCGACCCGCCGCGAGGCACGCGCAGATCCGCCGCCGGTTCGTCCTGCCCTACCGCACTCGCGGCGAGTGGCACGATTCGGGAGGTGCGCGTCGGGAGCTATCGGCTCGATGAGCTCGGCTGGCTGCAGTTCGAGCGCCTCTGTGCGCTCGTTCTGCAGGCCGGCGGGATCGGCGGCGAGCTCGATTGGATCGGCCACGCCGACGCCGGGCGCGTGGCCGTCGCCGCCGGGCCGCTGACGGTCGTCGTCGCGTGGGCGCCGGTGGCGCTCGACGAGGCGGGGCGGGCCGTCGATCTCGCACGGCGCGTTGCTCGCCTCCCGTCCGAACTCGAGTTCATGTTCGCACGCACGGTGCTGGTTCTGACGAACGCCGACGCTGCCAGAGTCGAGCCGCAGCTGCGGCGGCTGCTCGAGCTCGAGTACGAGCCGTCACGGCTGACCGTGCTGGGGTCGGGCGAGCTGTGCGAGCGGCTCGACCGCCACCCGCAGGTCCGCGCTGCGTTGCCGTCGGTGCTCGGCCTGCGAGACCTGGGACCGCTGATTCCCGCCGGCGTCTTGGCCGGCTCGCGGTTCGAGCTCGAGCGGGCCGAGGCGCTCGCCCGCGTGTTCTGGCCGACGCGCGCCTACGAGCGGGCGCGCCAGGTGCTCGCCCGCCACCGCTTCGTGGTCCTGACCGGGCCGCCGGAGATGGGCAAGACCGCGATCGCGCAGCTGCTCGGGCTGGCGCAGCTGACCGACGGCTGGGAGGTGCACGACTGCAGCTCCCCCGACGAGCTGCTTCGCGCGTTCGACGCCCATGCCAAGCAGGTGTTCATCGCCGACGACGCGTTCGGCTCGACCGAGTACCGCCCGGACGCCGCCGAGCGGTGGGCCGGAGCGCTGGAGCGCCTGCTGACCATGCTCGACGACCGCCACTGGCTGATCTGGACCTCCCGCCCCGCGCCGCTCAAGGCCGGGCTGCGCCGCATCCAGCGCGAGCGGGGCGCGGAGCGGTTCCCTGCTCCGGGCGAGGTGCTCGTCGACGCAAGCGACCTCGACCTCGCCGAGAAGACGCTGATCCTGTTCCGCCACGCCAAGGCGCGCGGTGCCGATGCCAGGACCCGCGCGTTGCTGCGCCGGGTGGCGCTCACGATCGTCGAGCACCCCCACTTCACGCCCGAGCGGATCCGCCGGCTGGTCGCCGACCGGCTCGAGCTGCTCGCCGAGACGGAGCGGACCGATCGGATGGCCGGCGTCGAGGCGCTCGTTCGCCGCGAGCTCGAGTTTCCGACCGACGCGATGCGCACGTCGTTCGGGGCGCTTGGCCGTGAGCACCGCGAGCTGCTGGTCGCGCTGCTCGATGCGCCCGCGGGCCTGACCGACGAGCGCGAGCTGATCGCGATCGCCCGTCGCCACGGCGGCGAGGGGTTGAGCCGCCCGCCGCACGAGCTGATCGACCGGCTGACCGACCACTTCCTGCGGGTGACGTCGCTCGGCATCGGCTGGGTCCATCCGAGCTGGCGCGACCTCGTGATCGACGAGCTGTGCACCGATGCGGACGCCCGCGGCCGGTTCCTCGGCGCATGCGGTGTCGACGGTGTGCTGCTTGCCCTCTCGCGCGACGGCGGCCCGGTCGGCCGCCGGTCGCTTCCGTTGCTCCTCGACGACGGCGACTGGGACCGGCTCGGAGACCGGCTGGTTGAGCTCCTCCGCGACCTCGACGACCACGACCTCGCCCGTGTCATGGCCGCGCTCGCCGACGTACTCGACGGCGGGCTCCAGCAGGCGCAGTGGATCGAGGCTGACGCGATCGCGTCAGCGGTCCTGGCCGCATCGGCGCGGCGCTGGGGCGCGGAGCATTCGGTGCTCTCCCCGTTCGTGCTCGACACGTGGTATCGGGTGAACGCCTGGCTGTTCGAGTCGTTGCCACGGCCGCCGCTGGGCTGGACGTGGGCCGAGCTGCACCCGGGCTCGCCGCCGGAGGACGGCGGCCTCGATCGCGACCAGCTGTCCCGCACCGATGAGTGGCTGGCCTTTGCCGAGACCCTGCGCCGCCACGATCCGCGCGGGCTGCACGACCTCGGCTTCTTCGACGCCGACCAGCGGCTCGTGGGCGAGCTGGTCGGCGCACTGCGGCGGACTCGCGATCCCGAGCTGCGTCCGTTGGTCGAGAGCGTGCTCGAGCGGATCCGCGCGGTCTCGCCGCGGCACCGGGGGGTGGTGGCGGTGGTGAGCGACGTACTTCGTCGGGCGAGGCTCGATCAGCCCTCGTGGTGGGTGCCGTCGGACATCCTCGCCCCGCCCACCGACGAGCGCGTCGCGTCCGGCCCGGTCGAGTTCACCCGCGACGACGTCGCGCGGGTCCTGGCCGACCTCTAGGCGCCGGGACACTACTTTGCTCAGATGAGCATGCTGCCGCCGACCTCGCCGGTCAGGTCGGCGATCGAGTCGAGCACCCGGGAGGCGCGGTATGGGAAGCGCTCGGCCTGCTCGGCGGTGGTCACGCCGCTGAGCACGAGGATCGTCGCCATCCCGGCCTCGAGTCCCGCGACCACGTCGGTGTCCATCCGGTCGCCGATCATCACCGTCGTCTCCGAGTGGGCGTCGATCGCGTTCAGCGCCGAGCGCATCATCAGCGGGTTCGAGCGGATCTCGCGTTTGCGGGCGCCCGGCTCGGGTCATCGGCCGCGGGGAAGCCCATGCGATCGTGGTCGCGGGCCCGCGCGGCGGTGCGGAACCGGTCAGGCGGCGGGGTCGGGCCGCCGTGGCTCGGCCACGCCGGTGTCGGCTCGAAGTGAGTCGGCCGGGTCCTCGGCGCCTGGCTCGGCGTGGACGACCAGCACCGCGATCGGACTGTGGTTGAGCGCGTAGTGGCTGACGCTGCCGAGCAGCGAGGCGGCGACCGCGCCCCGTCCCCGCGAGCCCATCACGAGCAGGTCGTGGCGGCCGCTGTGCAGCTCGCGCTCGAGCGCCTTGCGGATCGGGTCGTGCGTGATGATCTTCGTCACCGGGATCTCGCTCGGGATCCGCTCCAGCGCCTGCGCGATGATCCCCACCGATTCCTGCTCCAGTGCCTCGACCAG
The DNA here is from genome assembly GCA_027315255.1 of Solirubrobacterales bacterium. GTDB lineage: Bacteria > Actinomycetota > Thermoleophilia > Solirubrobacterales > Solirubrobacteraceae > Palsa-465. The sequence continues at coordinate 22,705 of DAHUYL010000169.1, forward strand.
GCCACCGGCGGCCGCGGCCGCCGCCGTGCTGCCGGCCCAGCTCGGCGGCTTCAGTACTGCTGTCAACAGCGTCAGCCGCGCCCGCGACGGCCCGGCGATGTCGATCGCCTCTGTCAGCGCCGCATTCGCGTGGGCTGACCCGTCGATGCTGACGAGGATGTTCCGGAACATGGATCGACGGCGAGTATGCCGTTGACAGCCAGGCAGCGGGCGCGTACGTTGCGGCCGTGCGCAGGCTCCAGAGCCAGGGCGTCCATCACATCACGCTCGTCGGCGCCGATCGCCGGACCTCGATCGACTTCTGGGAGGGCGTGCTCGGGATGCCGTTCGTGTTCGAGCAGCCCAACCTCGACAACCCGGCCGAGAGCCACCTCTACTTCGACCCCGGCGACGGCCGCCTGATCACGGTGTTCACGCGGGAGGGTCGGCCGGCCGACCCGGCCCGTACCCCGACCGACCCGGGCTGCGTCCACCATCTCGCGTTCGCCGTCTCCGCCGCCACCTTCGCCCAGGCGGTCGAGCGGCTCGACGAGCGCGGCATCCCCCACTCGGGCGTCAAGGACCGAGGCTTCATGGACTCGATCTACTTCACCGACCCGCTCGGCCTGCTGATCGAGCTCGCCAGCTACCGGTTCGTGCCGCCCGCGCGTCACACCCACGCCGACGTCCTGCTCGAGGCGCACCGCCTCCGCGTCGAGCGCGACGACTACAACATCGCCCCCACCCACCTGGCTGACGCGATCGAGAACCTGATCCTGCGCAGCCGGGACTCCCTCAGCGCCGACCGCAACCCGGCCGACCCCTACGTCCGAACGGCTTCGCCGGCGGACCCCTGATCGAGAGCTCCTCGGGGCCGCCCAGACGCGGCTGTCAGAATGAGCGGCGCGCCCCCATGGTCTAGCGGTTAGGACGCCTGCCTTTCACGCAGGAGATCGCCGGTTCGAACCCGGCTGGGGGTACTAGCAGGACTTCCCTGCAAATCGGTCGGTTTTGCCGAGCTGATTTGGTCGACGGAAGTCGCGGGCCGGCCAGTCAAGGGGCCACGTGGGGGCCCCCAGCTCAGCATGACGCTCTCGGGGGGCCCGGGCTGTGGTGGCGGCCCCGCTCTCGGCCCTCTGCTCCCTGCCGGGAGCGACGGCTTCGCCGTCCGATCAAGCACCGGCGCACAGCGGCCGCGTGTGCCCGTGGCCCGCCGCGCCCTGGTCTGAGAACGAGAAAGACCGGGGGGCCACCCGGGACCCGCCGGGGCGCGGGTGTCGGTGTCTTGCGCTGAAGAGCGTCATGAGAGGACTTGACCTTCCTGGCCGAGCATCGCGGGGCACCGTTCCCCGGGGAACGCGGGAGGGACGGCGCCTGCGCTGGGTCGGCGGCTCAGGCGGATTCGGATCGCGGCGCTTTGAGGCGGTTGGTGCCGGTCCGTTCGAGCTGGACCGCGTCGGCGACCTCTCGGGTGATGGCTGCGAGCTCGGCGAACCAGCGGGCGATTTCCGGGATGCTCGTGCCCTCGAGCGCGCGGTCCCAGGACGCCCACGCGCGGTCGAAGCGATCCCACAGCTCGGGTGGTCCGACGCGGCCGCTGTCCGGGCTGAGTTCGTAGGGAGCCGGGCGGCCTTCGGGATCGTGTGGCAGCGGATTCCACGCGAGTCGCTCGCCGGCGGCGTACTCGAACGCTTCGCGCTGCCGGTCCGAGGCGTCGGCGAACTCGCGCAGCCGGTTGACGAAGTCAGGGTTCGGCTCGGCGTAGATGTGAGCATCGAGCGCCTCCGTCCAGTCGGCTTCGGCGAGCCGGAGCCGATCGATCGCGCCTTCGAGGCTCACCGGACGCTGATCTGCGCCGCTGTTGCGGTGAACGGCCGCTTCGCGCGCGGCGGGCGCAGCGGTGCGGCGGTCAGCCCGAGCATCGTGTCGAGGTCGCCGCGGCGCACCCGGAACTCCTTGCCGCCACCGAGTCTGCGAGCGGGGAGCTTGTCGTGCCGAATCCAGGTCCGGACGGTCGCGTCCTTGACCTTGAGCTCGGTCGCCACCTCGGCGACCGTCAGCAGCTCGTCGGGATCCCTGTCAGCCACCGTTTCGCTCCCCGCTCTTCACATAGATGATCATCAAAACGAATGGTAACATAGCCAAACGCACATGCCCGGTAGGTTCGATCTGACCCGGGGTGGGGACGGCGCAGACGAAACGGCGCCGCCGGTCGTGAGTCTCAGGGGCCGGGGTCTGCTACGCGGCGAATGGGACCCGCGGATCAGTCCCGTATTGGAGACCACATACGACTACCAGAGCCAGGGCAGCAACGTTCCGCCTGGCGCCAACCCGAGCTACGGGCTTGTGACGCTCACCCCTCCCGGTCAGGATCCGTGGACGTTCAGTTACTACAATCAGCTCACGGGACAGGTGGTCGGCGCGTCGCGCCAGGGTCAGAGCACAGTGTCGACATGGACCGTTTGGTATGACGTGCCCGTCACCGGCCATGGCGCGCCGTATGACATGAGCGCCGGGCAGGTCGCGAACTGGACCGAGACCGATGCGCCCGTGACCGCAACCGCGATCCTCCCACCGGACGACCTCTACAACTACAACTGAGCGACGATCTACTATCTGGACTCGAGCGGCCGGACCGTGAACACGATCACGCCAGGCGCGCGGATCAACACGACGCAGTACGACGCGAACGGGAATGTGCTGTGGACGCTCGATCCGCAGAACCTACAGACCGCGCTGCAGGAAGGCGGCGGGCTTGCCGGTGGACCGCAAACGCTCGCGACCGAGTACACCTACAACACGGCCAACCAGATGGGCGACAACGCGCCCGCCGGCACGGAGCTCGTCTCAGAGCTCGGACCGCAACGGACGGTGTATGTCCCGAGCGCGGGTGGCGGGAGCCCGACATCGTACACCGGCCGTGTTCAGACCAGCTATAGCTACGACAGCGGCCAGCCCAACGCCGGGCAAGCACCGCCGGACTATCTCGTGACAGGCACGACAGTCGCGCTGAACGTCAACGGGACGCTATATCGCTACCTCGAGATCTTGGATCCGTTCCTCGCCT
>DAHUYL010000171.1 GCA_027315255.1 Solirubrobacterales bacterium
ACCGCGGCGCTCTCCGAGCGCGAGCTCGCGCTCGACGGCGGTGCCGAGCCCCAAGCCGGCACCGCCGCGCACACCGCCGGCGCCCACGGCGCCCACGACCCGCTGCGCGAGCTGCTCACCCGGCGCGAGCTCGAGGTGGTCGAGCTGATGGTCCGCGGTGAGACGAACGCCTCGATCGCGCGCGACCTCGTGCTGTCGACCGGCACCGTCAAGTTCCACGTCAAGAACATCCTGCGCAAGCTGCACGCCGCCAACCGGGCGGAGGCGACCTCGCGCTACATGCGGATCACGCTCGGGCGCTGAGCACCCGGGCGCGCTCGAACCGGCTGAAGGCATCGCGGGGGCGTGCCTCGAGCACGACCGTGTTGGACCCTTCGCGGTGGCCGAACGGCTCGACCCGGACGCGGAACCCCGCGCGCTCGCCGACGCGCTGGAACACGCGCCCGTTGACCCAGTTGACGATCGACCCCTCGACCTTGCCCGGCCCGCGGAACGCGGCGTACTGCCCGATGTCGGTCACGAAGATGTCCTGCGCCACCAGCACCCCCTCGCCGTGGAGCAGCGCGAGCGTCTGCGCGAAGCTCTCGACGGCGACCGTGGAGGCGTGCACGCGGGTCCACTCGGGCAGCTCGTCGAGCAGCTCGTCGAGGTGCAGCTCGATGCTCGGCGCGACCCGCATCGCCCCCGGCGCGGGGATCTCGTCGTAGATCTCCTCGAGATGGACGGCGTCCCACACGTCCGACCAGAACCGGACGCCGGCGGCGATCTCGCCGAAGCACTCCGGTCCGTGCCGCAGCACCCGCTGGACGGCCGGCACGATCTCGTCCTGCGCGACCCCGTGCACGCGCGCCAGCTCGGCGATCTCCGCCGGGGTGATGCTCGCCCGCACGAGTGGCTCGTACGCGCGGTCGCCGACGCGCATCAGCTCGTCGGTCGGGAGGTTGTCGTACAGGTTGCAGGTGTGCGCGAACAGCACCCGACCGCGCAGGTGTGACAGACCGTGGACGGGGTTGCGGAAGTCGAGCTCCATGCTGTCGACCAGCTCGCCGTAGGGCGCGAGCCGCTCGCGGGCGCGCGCCAGCACGTGTGGCGAGTAGTCGGCGATCAGGTACCGGACGCGCTCGAGGTAGTCGCGCCCGCGGGCCGCACATGCACGTGTGAACTGCTCGAGCCACACCTGTGACTGCTGCCCGTTGCCGACTCCGAGCTCGAGCACGTGGATCTCGTCGGGCAGCTCCGACCACTGCTCGAGCCGGTCGAGCGTCTGCATGAACGTCTCGATCCGCTCCGCCCAGAAGTCGGGGTTGGTTCCGTCCGAGACGCCACCCGGCAGCGCGGCGGCGTAGTCGCGCCCGAACGTCTCGTCCCAGGCGGCGAGGTGGCGCCAGTAGCTGCGGTTGAACGACCAGGCGACGCTCTTGCCCGGCCTGACCCAATCCTCGAGGTGGACGCACTCGTGCACGTCGGGGATCAGCCCGAGCGCCTTCGACAGGCGGTCGACGATGTCGCGCACGAGCACGTCGTACGGGATCTCGCGCGCGCGGCGGACGTCGATCGCGATCTCGGCCAGCGGCCCGCCGCTGCGCCCGCCCGCGCCGTCGCCGCCCGGCTCGCGCCCGAACGGGCGCACCATCACCGGCGCGCGGAAGTTGCGCCGGTACTGGACCCAGTCGAGCACCGCGGCCAGCCGCGAGTGGTCGAGCGCGACCGCCTGCGCCGCCTCGGCCAGCGCGGGCAGGACTGCCTCGAGGTCGGCCGGCCGGGCCCGGCCGACGCAGTTCAGCTGGATCACCACCGCTCGGCCTCCGCTCCCATCCGCACATGGTCGGGGCGAGCGGCGACTCGCGCGACGACCGTTCGGGCTGTATTGCCTACCCGTTCGGGCGGGGAAAACCCGCCGAGCGGGCGTCGCGCGCCGTCCGCGCGGACGCGACAGTGTCGTGCATGCCATCCACGCTCGATCACGTGCGCTACGAGACGCTTCCATTCGGCTCCGCCGAGCGGGAGGCAGCCGAGCTCACCCACCCGCTGACGCTGACCGTCACCTGCTCGCCGAAGCACGGCAACGACCACACGCTCGAGGTCGCGGCCCGGCTGCGCGCGCTCGGCCACACCGTCGTGTGCCACCTCGCGACGCGGATGGTGTCCTCGCCGGAGCACCTCGATCGGCTGCTCGCCGGGATGCGAGCAGCCGATCTGCACGACGTGTTCCTGGTCGGCGGGGACCACCCGGAGCCGCTCGGCCCGTACGCACGCGCGCTCGATCTGCTGCCCGTCCTGCGCGAGCACCCGGACGCGCCGCGCACGATCGGCGTCACCGCCTACCCCGAGGGTCACCCGATGATCGCCGCCGACGTGCTCGCCGACGATCTGCGCCTGAAGGCGCCGTACGCCGACTACATGGTGACCCAGATGTGCTTCCACGCGGACGCGCTCGTGCGCTGGCTCGAGCAGGTCCGGGGCGAGGGCGTGAGCGTGCCGGCGGTCGTCGGGCTGCCGGGGATCGTCGACCGCAAGCGGCTGCTCGAGATCTCGGTCAAGGTGGGGGTGGGCGCCTCGATCTCCTTCCTGCGAAAGCAGCACGGGATCGGCAAGCTCGCGCTGCGCAGCCACAGCACCGCCGAGCAGCTGCTCGCCGAGGTCGCGCCCCTGCGCGGCGGCGCGCTCGGCGTCGCGGGCTTCCACTTCTTCACGTTCAACCGGATCCTCGACACGGTCGCGTTCTACGAGCGCAACGGGCTGAGCGAGCCGGGCGAGGTCGTCACCGTGGGGAGCGTCCGGTGAGCGGTTGGCGACCCGGTTCAACCGCTCGCGAGTCCGACGCCCGAGTGCCAGCGCGGCTTGCCTGACCGGCAGTACGCCGTCGCGTCGGCGTCGCTGGGCACGCCACCCGCCGGCCGACCTGCGCCCCCGCGCGAGTGCCAGGTACTCGGCGTCCAGTTGGCTTCGCACTGCCGCGCGACTGGAGCAGGGTCTCCTGGCGCTACGCCGGGGCCGACCGAAGCGGGGTGTGTCGGATCAGCGTTGCCACGCGTGGCCGGTGCGAATCGCGCGCATCGTGCGCGCGGTGACCAGCAGCCAGAAGCCGAGCAGGGTGAGGAACAGGGCGGCGCCTGCCCATTCGACTGGGGTGGTGTGCCAGGCGCGGGCGAGTTGGACGGTGGCGACGGTATAGGCGCCGAGCGGGAAGGTGAATGCCCACATGCCGATGGTGTACGGGACGCCGCCGGTTCGCAGGTAGCGGATCAGCAGCGCGGCGGCGATCGCGAGCCACCAGATGCCGAGGCCCCAGAGCACGGCGGCAGCGAGCTCGGAGACGCCGTGTATCGCCGCATCGCCGGCGCCGAAGTAGGGGTGCCACGCGGCGGCGAGGCGCAGCAGTGCGAGGCTGCCGACGCCGATCGGGCCCAGGCCAATCCACAGCGAGGGGGCGAGCTGCGCAGGTGGCAGCGGATGGAAGACGAGCCGTCCGAACAGAACCGCGGCGATCAGCACGAACAGCAGCAGCCCGATCCCGAGCGCCGCGTAGCCGGCGAGCAGCAGCAGCCGCCCGTTCGACGCGCTGACGTGTGGTAGCAGCGGGACCAGCGCCAGTGGGATGATGATCGCGACGACGGGTGGGATGAACCAGCCGCCGTTGGCGCTGTCGCCGGCGATCCCATCGGTGGTGAAGAGCGTGTAGGCGAACAGGACGCCGGCGGCGATCGCCAGCGGCGCGCCGATCGCCGCGAGCACGGCGACGATCACCGTGACGGTGTGGGCGGGCAGGATCGAGCCGCCGACGGTGGCGGTCGTGGTGGCAAGCACGAGGACCGCGGCCGGGAGGGTGGCGTACAGCGCGCCGACGATCGGGTTGTGCAGGTCGATCACGGCGGCGTCGCGGTGGCGGACCAGCCGGGTCAGGTAGGGGATCGCGATCGTGATCACAAGCAGCCAGGCGAGCAGCGCGAACGTGACCCCGATCACGTGGGCGGTGTGGCGCAGCGCGGGCTCGGCCCCCGGGTTCAGATAGGCGGCGGTGCCAACGATGCCGGTGCCCATCACGGCTGCGAACCAGCCGGGATGAAAGCCACGCAGGATCTCCCGTGCCGGTGGTGCCGCTGAGAGCGGTTCGCGGGTGTGTGTCAGCGTGCTCATCGTTGCTCCTGTTCCGGTCGCCGTGGGCGGGTCGGCTTGAATCGCGCCGGGCAGCTCGCAGGCGGCGGCGCGGGTGTCGGTGATCGTGACGAGGCGCGTACCGCATCGGCGGGCCGAGGCTCGTGGACTCGGGGGTCGCGCGGCCGCGGTCTGCATCGGGGGTACGTCTTACATAGGTGATCGTCAATTGAATCGAAGATGGTCGAAGCATCGTCCGCGCGCCGACGGTGGTCAACCGTAAGGCCCCCGAAATCCCCGTCCGGGTTTGCCCGCAGACCATCCCGGAGTTGCTGCCTGCGCTGCCGGGACCCGCGTCGAGCCCGGTCAACCTGACCGTCAGCCGCGGCCCGCAGCCCCGCCCCGGGGCGGGGTCGCCATCCGCTCGGCCGCTGCTGTAGCGTGGTTGCGGTGAGAGCGTTCGTGACAGGCGGCGGCCGCGGGATCGGCGCGGGCATCGCGCGGGCGCTCGCGGGCGACGGCTGGGATGTCGTCGTGGCGGCGCGCAGCCGCGCCCAGGTCGAGGCGGTCGCCGCCGAGACCGGCGCGCGCGGCGTCGAGCTCGACGTCGCCGATCGCGACGCCGTCGAGCGAGCGATCACGGAGGCGGGCGAGCTCGATCTGCTGGTCGCAAACGCCGGGATCAGCGAGGGCCGGGAGACCGGGCCGTCGTGGGAGCTCGACCCCGACGCGTGGTGGCACGTCTACGAGGTGAACGTGCTCGGCGTGCACCTGTGCTGCCGTGCGGTGATCCCGGGCATGCTCGAGCGCGGCGGCGGCCGGATCGTGATCACCGGCAGTGGCGCGGCCTACCTTCCCGGCGGCGACTCGACGGCGTATGCCCCGAGCAAGGCGGCCGTCTGCCGCTACGGCGAGATGCTCGCCAACGAGCTCGCCGGCCGGATCCCCGTGTTCTTCTTCAGCCCCGGTCTGGTGCGGACGGAGCTGACCGCGTCGGTCCCCGACGACGCGCCGTGGACGCCGCCGGAGCTCGCGCCCGAGCTCGTCCGCCGGCTCGCGACGGGCCGCTACGACGCGCTCGCCGGCCGCTACCTCCACGCCGAGCACGACGACGTCGACGATCTGCTCGAACGGATCGACGACGTGCGCGAGCGCGACCTGAACGCGATCAGGCTGCGGCGCTAGCCGCCTGCGCCCGGGTTAGGGTTCGCTCAAACCCGTCGACCGAAGCGAGGCATACGCGTCATGGCACCTGAACCGACGTACGGAGTTGCAGGGGTGCAGCCCGTCCACGCGCACACGCGGCTCTACCTTCCGGCGCTGCTGCGGATCGGGCCCGGTCAGATCAAGCGCGACGTGGCGGCAGCCGATACGTTCAACGCCAAGGTCGCGGTGCTGCTGACGCGGGTGGTGGGCACGATGTGGGCGTTCTGGGTGTTCAACGGGATCGCGCTGGTCAGCCTTCCCTCGGCGATCCAGACCGGCCAGCTCACGGTCTTGATCAACTGGGTCAGCTCCAACTGGATTCAGCTGATCCTGCTGCCAGCGCTGATGGTCGGTCAGAACCTCCAGAACATCGCGGCCGACTCCCGCGCCGCCAAGACGTTCGAGGACATCGAGACCGTCAAGGCCGGCATGGCCACGACGCTGAACGCGCTCGACACGAAGACCGAGGGCGGGCTGAAGGAAGTGCTCGACGCGATTCACAGGCTCGCGCCGAGCCCGAGTTGAGTCCTCGATCAGGCAGGCTCCCCAGAGCGGGCGTTGCGCGCGAGTAGCTCCTCGATCTCCTCCCACTCGACGGCGGTCTGGCGGCCGGCGTCGAACTGGCGCAGCAGCTGCTCGTGGAGCGCGCGCAGCTCGGGGTCGTCCTTCGCGGCCTCGCGGCCGGTGTGCTGTCTGACCAGGAAGATCAGTCCGGCGACGCCCGAGTCCTTCGTGAAGCTCAGCTCGAGCGGGCGGCCGAGCAGCCGGGGAACGTCGAACGGCGCGTACATCCACCAGAACTTGTTGAGCCCGTCGGCGTGGATCCCGGCGCGGGTGCGGTGCGCGTCGCGCCCGTACAGCGGGTACTTGGGCGCGACCGGCTGGCCGAGCTGCTCGTAGAGGTCGGCGAGCGAACCGAGCACGCGGAAGTCGGGCAGCTGGGGCAGGCACCCCATCCCGGCCGCGTGCAGGAGCACGGCCTCGAGCGGTGCGTTGCCGGTTCGCTCGCCCTTGCCGAGCAGCGTGCCGTTGATCACCGCGCAGCCCGCGCGCAGCGCCGCCAGGCAGGTGGCTACCGCCAGGTGGGTGTCGTTGTGAGGATGGAACTCCAGTTCGTCCGCCGGCACCCCGGCGTCGCGCAGCCCGCGGACGAGCGCCGGCACCGAGCGCGGCCAGGCGACGTCGGCGTCCGGGAGTCCCAGGCCCATCGTGTCGCAGATCCTGAACTTGGGGCGCTGCGTCTCGGGAAACGGCCGCGCAAGCTCGAGCACGGCGGCGACGAACGGGAGCACGAAGTCGCGCGGGGCGCGGGTCGCGTCCTCCAGGTGCAGGCGCGGCCGCAGGCCCGCTTCGAGCACCGCCCGCACCGCGTCGAGGTACGCGCGCGCGGCCGCGCGGCGGCCACCCGGATCGAACTTGTAGAAGGTGTGGTAGTCGCTCGCCGACGCCAGCATCCCGGTCTCCCGGACGCCGATCCGGCGCACCAGTGCCGCGTCCTTCGTGCTCGCCCGGATCCACGTCGTCGGCTCGACCGGGGCGCCGCCGCGCCAGCGCTCGAGCGCCGCCTCCAGCATCCGCCGGTCGGCATCGCGGTAGACGAAGAACTCGGCCTGGCGCAGCGCACCGCTGGCGCCGGTGAACTCGCACTGGAGCTCGTAGATCCGCACGCCCTGCTCGACGGTCAGCGGCAACCCGCCCTGCTGCCCGTCGCGGTGGGTCGTCTCGGTCGTCCACACGGCCACCGGCAGATCCGGCGGGCGGGCGGTCCAGTCGTAGACGGGGAAGCCGTCGCGCGGGAACGCGCCGGCGAACAACTCGGGCTCCGACGGGTCGGGGAACCGCCCGAGATCGGCGCTTCCGGGTCTCGTGTCGACGCTCACAGGAGACACGCTAGCAATGGCGTCAACGTTGATTTAGGATCAACCTATCGAACGCACGGACTCACTCACCTCCGAAGAGGCGGCGGCCTACCTCGGCGTCTCACGCAGGACGCTGTACGCGTACGTCAGCCGCGGCCTGCTCGCCTCCGAACCGGGGCGAGGCCGCGAGCGCCGATACCCGCGCTGGTCGCTGGAGCAGCTCCGAGCGCAGCGCGGCGGCCGGCCGGCGCCGGGGACCCAGGCGGCGGCGACGGGCGCTCCGGTCGTCGAGTCGGCGCTGACGCTGATCGACCGCGGCCGCCTCTACTACCGCGGCCGCGACGCGATCGAGCTCTCGCGCAGCGCCACGTTCGAGCAGGTGACCGGCCTGTTGTGGACGGGGCAGGCCGACGGGGCCGGGCGGCTGTTCGAGTCCGCCGCGACGGCCGCCAGCGCGCCGCCGCCCCCGACGGCCGCGACCACGGCGGATCGCCTGGTCGCCTGTCTCGTCGCGCAGCGGCGCCGTCCGGCGCTGACCCTCCGCGCGCCGACCGCCGCGACCTTCCGGGCGGCCGCCGCGATCGTCGCCGCTTTGTTCGAAGCGGCCGGGGCGACCGGCACCGGCACCGGCACCGGCACGCTCGCGCAGCGGCTCGCGCGCGGCTGGCGCACCGACCGGGTCGACGACCTGCGGGCGGCGCTGATCCTGTGCGCCGACCACGAGCTGAACGCGAGCGCGTACACCGCGCGCGTCGTCGCGTCGACCGGCGCGACGCTGGCGAACGTGCTGCTGGCCGCGCTGTGCGCGCTCGAGGGCCGCCGCCACGGCGGCGCCACGCGTGAGGTCGCGAGCTTCCTCGACGAGGTGCAGCGCGTCGGCGTCGCCCGTGCGAGCGACCGGGTCCTCGCCGAGCGAGGATGGGTGCCGGGGCTGTGGCGCGGGGCGAGTCTGTACCCCGACGGCGACCCCCGCGCCCACGAGCTGCTGGGCCGGCTCGACCTGCCGCCGGACGGTCCGATCGCGCGGGCCGCCGAGCGCCTGCGCGAGCTCGGCGGCGGGCCGTCGATCGACTTCGCGCTCGTCGCCCTGCAACGGACGGCGCGGCTTCCACCGGACAGCGCGTTCGCGATCTTCGCGCTCGGTCGAAGCGCCGGGTGGATCGCCCACGCGCTCGAGGCGGCCGCAGAGGGGCGGCTGATCCGCCCGCGGGCACGCTATGTCGGCCCGCCGCCACGCTGAGCACCATCCACGCTGCGGTCCGGCAGCGCAGGCGGGCACGGCCGGCAGCACGCCGCGACCTTCGCAGCGATCAGCCGCCAGCCGCCGAACTCAGCGTCTGCGACGTCGCCGGCAGCTGCCACGAAGCGATGCCCGGTACTCGTGAGGCAGGCGCGAACGGATCACTTTGATGGGCGCAATGCGCGGCAGAGAACGCCCCGCTGCCGGAGAGCGCGCTCACACTGCAGCTGTGTCGGTCGGGACGAGCCTGGTTGCAAGCCGCCGCCGGCGGCCGTCGAGCAGTGTCGCGAGAGCAAGGCCGATCTCGAACAGCAGATACAGGGGCACCGTCTCGAGCAGCATCGTCACGGCATCCCCCGGTAGCAGGGCGCCGACGGCGGCGCAGGCCGCAATCGCATAGCGCCGTCCGTGCCGCAGTTGGCGTGGGGTCACGATCCCAGTCTGAGTGGCGGCGATCACGAGGACCGGCAGCTCGAACAGGATGCCCATCGCGAGCAGCAGCTTTGCCGCGAAGCTGTAGTACTGGCTGGCCTGCACCAGTACGTTGAACTGGCTCGAGTTGAAGTTCTGCAGGAAATGGATCGCGGCCGGCAGCACCACGAAGTAGCCGAACAGGACGCCGGCGACGAACAGGCCGGGCCCGGCCACGAGCAACGGGCGCAATCGGCGCCTGGCGGCAGGCTCGATCGCCGGCATGAAGAAGCCGTACGCCTGCAACAGCAGCGCCGGCAGTGCGACGATCAGCGCGAATATCAGCGTCACGGTCACGGTCGTCGTGAAGGGCTCGCCGAGGCCAAGGGTGACCGGACGGTCGCCCTGTGGCGGTGCCGAGAGCCGCTTGACGTCGCGATCCACCGCGATCACGACTCGCTCGAGAGCAGCCCGGCCCGCCGGCGAACGCTGCTGCGCCGACACAACCCCTGCCAGTGACCTCACCTGAATCGCGAGGTCACGAGCGGAGCGCTGAACGGTGTAGCTGCGACCCAAGGTTCCGTTGCCACTGCGAACCTGCTCCATCGTCTGGCGGGCAAGAGGCGCGTCGATCACGTCAAGCAGGCGCGCGTTCTGCCAGAAGCAAACGCCGAATGCGGCGCCGATCACGACCAGTGACACGATCATCCGGGTGCGCAGCTCGTCGAGGTGGCCGACCAGCGGAAGCTGTTGATCGTGTTCCACGCCACGCAGAGTCCTCCGCAGCGCATGAAGGACGCGCACGATGCCCCCCACGGATCGCCGCTACCGGCCGGCGGCGGCGATCCGCTCGCTCGAGACCTGTTCGCCGGTCGCCGCGGTCGGCTCGTCCTGCTCCGCGGCGTCCAGTCGATGAATCGGCGCTTCGCCGCTGACCGCGTCCTTGAAGCCGCGCAGGCCGTGGCCAAGCGAGCGCCCCATCTCAGGAAGCCGCTTCGCCCCGAAGACGAGCAGCAGGATCATCAGCAGCAGCGCGAGGTGAATTGGATTGTCGAGGCCCATGTTGTCGCTCCGATCGTCGGTGGCAGGTTGCCCGTCTCCAGATACGGAGCGGCAGCCGGCTTGGATCACTCCGTGTCAGCGAGCGGTGCGACGATCACGGGCGCCGGCGCTACCGGCGCTCCGCAGCGATCCGGATTCCGAGGCCGATCATCACGACCCCCGAGAGCCGGTCGAGCGTCGCTCGGACGCGCGGGCGTGTCAGCACGGTCGCGGCGCGCGCGGCGAGCACCGCGTAGCCGGACAACCACACGAGTGTCATCAGCACGAACGTGCCGCCCAGCAGCAGCAGCGGCGCGAACACGTTGCGCCCGCTCCCGACGAACTGCGGCAGCAGGCTCGTGAAGAAGACCGCGATCTTCGGGTTGGCGAGGTTGCTGAACAGCCCCTGGCGGAGTCCCCCGACCAGCCCGACCACCCGGCGCGGTTCGGTCCCGGACGCGACCGCGGGGTCGCTCCAGTGTCCCGACGCTGCGCGCAGCGCCTTGATCCCGAGCCAGATCAGGTACGCCGCGCCGACCAGCTTCAGCACGGTGAACGCGGTCGCGGACGCGCGCACGAGCGAGGCGATCCCGAGCGCTGCCGCGAGCGTCCAGGTGAGCAGCCCCGCGTTCACCCCGAGCGACGTGCCGAGCGCGGCCCGCCGGCCGTGGATCAGCGCGTTCTTGGTGACGACCGCCGTGTCGGGCCCGGGAGTGAGGATCACGACCGCGGCGACGCCGAGGAACACGAGGTAGTGCGCGGGCAAGGGGCTATTGTCGCACCCGCCGCTAAGCGAGCAGCCCGGATCCGAATGGATCGGCCGTCGCGCCAACGCGGACGGTGATGCGCTGATGCGATAGCGTCGAATCGTGCGCACGACCCTCGACCTCGACCTCGACCTCGACCTCGACCTCGACGCCGACGCCGACGTCGCCGCCGCGGCCCGTGAGCTCGCGACCAGCGAGCGGCGTTCGCTCGGCTCGGTGATCTCCGAGCCGGCGCGGCGCGGACTGACGCCCGCCCGGATCGAGTCCGATGCGGGCCTGCCAGTGATCCGCGTGCCCGCCGGCACGCCGGCGATCACGCCCGAGATGGTGCGCCGGACGCTCGACGAGGACTGAATCGGATCGTCCTGCTCGACGTCAACGCCTTGATCGCGCTCGCGTGGGACTCGCACGTCCGCCCGGCGGCCGCGACGTGATCCTGCTGACGGCGCTGTGATGGGGCCGCTGGACGGCATTCGCGTGCTCGAGCTGGCCGGGATCGGCCCCGGACCGTTCGCTGCGATGCTGCTCGCCGACATGGGCGCCGACGTGATCCGGCTGGCGCGGCCCGGCCAGGCGGCGCCGATCGGTGGCGGTGCCTTCGACGCCGTCGACCGGGGACGGCCAACCCTCGAGGTCGACCTGAAGTTGAGCGATGGCCGTGAGCTGGCGCTCTCACTGACCGATCGGGCCGATGCGCTGATCGAGGGGTTCAGGCCGGGCGTGATGGAGCGGCTCGGCCTCGGGCCGGAGGTGCTCCTGCCCCGCAACCCCAGGCTCGTGTACGGACGGATGACCGGCTACGGCCAGGACGGGCCGCTCGCGCACGCGGCCGGCCACGACATCAACTACATCGCGATCGCCGGCGCGCTCGGCCCGATCGCGCGCCGGGGCGAGCGGCCGCTGGCGCCGCTCAACCTGATCGGCGACTACGGCGGCGGCGGGATGCTGCTCGCGTTCGGGGTCGTGTGCGCGCTGCTCGAGGCGCGCAGCTCGGGCCACGGGCAGGTGGTCGACGCGGCGATGGTCGACGGCGCCGCGCTGCTCACGACCGCGTTTCACGGGCTGCTCGGGACCGGGCACTGGAACGAGCAGCCCGGCACCAACGTGCTCGACTCGGGTGCCCACTTCTACGAGGTGTACGCCACCGCCGACGGCGGACACTTCGCCGTCGGCGCGCTCGAGCCGCAGTTCTACGCTGAGCTGCTCGACGTGCTCGGGATCCCGCTCGAGCAGGCGCCGCAGTGGGACGCCACCCGCTGGCCCGAGTTGAAGGAGCGGTTCGCCGGGGTGTTCGCGACCCGGTCGCGCGATCAGTGGGAGGCCCTGTTCGCCGGCCGCGAGGCGTGCGCGACGCCGGTGCTCACGCTCGGCGAGGCGCCGGCGCATCCGCACAACCGGGCGCGCGGCACCTTCATCACGCGGGACGGCCGGGCCACTCCGGCGCCGGCGCCGCGGCTCAGCCGCACGCCGCCGGCGATCCGCGACCCGTCATCGCCGGACGAGGCACTGATCCGCTGGGGCGTCACATCCTGAAGACGCCGTAGGAGACCGGCTCGAGCGGCGCCCCCGCGCACGCGGCGAGCGCCTTGGCCAGCACCTCGCGGGTCGACCGCGGATCGATCACGCCGTCGTCCCACAGCCGCGCGGTCGAGTACCAGGCGCGACCCTGACGCTCGTACTGGTCGCGCAGGGCAGCCCCCGCCTCGGGGTCGCCGACCTCCGTCATCACGGCGGCGGCCTGCTCGCCGCCCATCACGCCGATCCGCGCGCCCGGCCACATGAACAGGAACCGGGGCGAGTAGGCGCGGCCGCACATCCCGTAGTTGCCCGCCCCGAACGAGCCGCCGATGATCACGGTCAGCTTCGGCACCCGTGCGCACGCGACCGCGGTCACGAGCTTCGCCCCGTCCTTGGCGATCCCGCCGGCCTCGTAAGCCCTCCCGACCATGAACCCGGTGATGTTCTGGAGGAACACGAGCGGGATCCGGCGGCGGTCGCACAGCTCGATGAAGTGCGCCCCCTTCAGCGCCGACTCGCTGAACAGGATCCCGTTGTTCGCCAGGATCCCCACCGGATGCCCGTCGAGGTGGGCGAACGCGCACACGAGCGTGTCGCCGTACAGCTGCTTGAACTCGTGCAGCTGCGAGGCGTCGACGAGTCGCCGCAGCACCACGCGCACGTCGTACGGGGTGCGGCCGTCGAGCGGGACCACGTCGAGCAGGCCGTCGGGGTCCTCGAGCGGCGCCCGCGGCGCCAGCCGCTCCCACGCCGGCGCCGGCGTCGGCGGCAGGGTCGACGCGATCCCGCGGACGAGCTCCAGCGCGTGCGCGTCGTCGTCGGCGAGGTGGTCGACGACACCCGACACCCGCGCGTGAACGTCGCCGCCGCCGAGCTCCTCGGCCGACACCTCCTCGCCCGTCGCGGCCTTCACCAGCGGCGGCCCGCCGAGGAAGATCGTCCCCTGCCCGCGGACGATCACCGTCTCGTCGCTCATCGCCGGCACGTACGCGCCGCCGGCCGTGCACGACCCCATCACGCACGCGACCTGGGGGATGCCGCGCGCCGACATCGTCGCCTGGTTGTAGAAGATCCGCCCGAAGTGCTCGCGGTCGGGGAACACCTCGTCCTGGAGCGGCAGGAACGCCCCGCCCGAGTCGACCAGGTAGATCGCCGGCAGCCGGTTGTGCAGCGCGACCTCCTGCGCGCGCAGGTGCTTCTTGACAGTCAACGGGTAGTAACTGCCACCCTTGACGGTTGCGTCGTTGGCGACGATCACGCACCGGCGACCGGACACGACGCCGACGCCGCTCACGAGTCCTGCCCCGGGCGCATCGCCGCCGTAGCACTCCTCGGCCGCCAGCGGCGAGCACTCGAGGAACGGCGCGCCCGGATCGCACAGCCGCTCGATCCGGTCGCGGACGAGCAGCTTGCCGCGTGCGACATGGCGCTCGCGCGCGCGCTCGCCACCTCCCGCCCGCACCCGCGCGAGCCGCTGCTCGAGCTCGGCGATCAGCTCGAGGTGGCCGTCACGGAAGCTCATCGCGGCGATCCTCCGGCGTCAGCGTGACCAGCGGCTGACCGCGCTCGACCCGGTCCCCGGGAGCCAGTGCCAGCGCCGTCACCAGCCCGTCGTGGGGCGCCTGGATAGAGTGCTCCATCTTCATCGATTCGAGCACCAGCAGCACGTCTCCGGCTGATACGCGCGCACCTTCGCCGGCGCGCACCTCGACGACGGTGCCCGGCATCGGCGCCGCGAGCGACTCGGGGCCGCCCGTGCCCGCGACGCGGTCGCGGCGCCGCGGGCGCAGCTCCAGCTGGAACCCGTCGCGACCGATCCAGGCGCAGTCGCCGGCGGTCGCGACCGCGTACCGGCGCACGAAGCCGTCGAGCTCGATCGCGAAGCACCCCTCACCCAGGCGGCGCACCACAGCCGGGTGAACCGTGTCACCGTGCTGCACCTGCCCGCCGGCGACGCGCACTGCTCCCTGCTCGAACTCGCGCCGCCACGGCCCCGGCGGTTCCGAGGAGCCGGCGAGCGCCAGCGCGCCGGCGAGCAGGAGGTCGCCCGGCGGGGCGGGGTCGAACGCCGCGAGCACGCGCTCGAGCAGATCGGTGTCGAGCTCGCCGCGCTGTACCTCCGGGTGTGCGAGCAGTGTACGTGTGAAAGTGACACTCGTCGGCACTCCGAGCAGCTCGAGCTCGGCCAGCGCACGGTCGAGCCGCCCGAGTGCCTGCGGGCGGTCAGGTGCGTGGGCGATCACCTTCGCCAGCAGCGGGTCGTAATGGGTGCTCACCTCGACGCCCTCGCGGACACCCGAATCGACCCTCGCGCCCGCGGGTTCGCGGTAGCGCCGCACGGTGCCCGCCGCCGGCAGGAAACCGGCGGCGGGGTCCTCGGCGTAAACCCGCGCCTCGATCGCGTGGCCGCTGCATTCGAGCTGCTCCTGCCGCAGCGCGAGCGGCTCGCCGGCGGCGATCCGGAGCTGCTGCTCGACCAGGTCCACGCCGAACACGAGCTCGGTGACCGGATGCTCCACCTGCAGGCGCGTGTTCATCTCGAGGAAGTGGAACGCGCCGGTGCCGGCTTGGGTGCCGGCACCGGCGGGTGCAACCGGCTCGCAGGTGCCACCGTCCCGCGTGCCCGCGGGCACCACGAACTCGACCGTGCCGGCGCCCTCGTAGCCGCACGCCCGGGCGAGCGCGACCGCTGCCGCGCCGAGCCGCGCACGCAGCTCCGCTCCGACCGCAGGCGACGGCGCCTCCTCGACCACCTTCTGGAGGCGGCGCTGGAGCGAGCACTCGCGCTCGCCGAGGTGCACGACGCCACCGTGGCGGTCGGCGAGGACCTGCACCTCGACGTGCCTTGAGTGATCTATCCACAACTCGATCAGCACCCGGTCGTCGCCGAACGCGGCGAGCGCCTCGCGGCGGGCGGCGGCCGTTGCCTGCTCGAGCTGCTCCGCGCTGCGCACGACGCGCAGGCCTCGCCCCCCGCCGCCGGCGAGCGCCTTCACGACCACGGGCCACGGCCCGTCGGGCCCGGCCTCCGGGATCACGGGCACCCCCGCCGCAGCGGCGGCCGCTTTGGCCCGCTGCTTGTCGCCCATCAGCGTGATCGCGCTCGGCGGAGGGCCGATCCAGACGAGGCCGGCTGCCTGCACCGCTTCGGCGAACGCCGCGTTCTCGGACAGGAAGCCGTACCCGGGGTGAACCGCGGCTGCGCCGGCCAGCGCGGCCGCGGCGACGATGCCCTCGATCGCGAGGTAGGAGTCGATCCGCACCGCGGCGTCGACCCGGTCGATGTGAAGCGCCCCGGACCGGGCGTCCGCATCGGTGAACACGCCGACGCTGCGCAGCCCGAGCCGGTGCAGGGTGCGGGCGATCCGGATCGCGATCTCGCCGCGGTTGGCGATCAGGACCGGCGACAGCGCAAGCAGCGACGACTCACCCACGGTGCCAGTCCACCGGGCCGGCGACGAGCGTGTGCGAGCCGAGGCGGCGACCAAGGGTGCGCTGGACCTCGGCGGTTGCCTCGAGCAGCGCCGGCAGGTCGACCCCGGTCTGCACCCCCATCTCGTGGAGCATGCCGACCAGGTCCTCGGTCGCGATGTTGCCGGTGGCGCCGGGCGGGACCGGGCAGCCGCCGAGCTCGCCGAAGCTCGACTCGAACGACGTGCAGCCCGCCTGGAGCGCCGCCAGCGCGTTGGCGAGCCCCTGGCCGCGTGTGTTGTGGAAGTGGGCGGTCAGCTCGATCTCCGGCAGCACCGCCCGGGCGGCGGCGAAGAACTCGCCCACCTGGACCGGGTTGGCCATTCCGGTGGTGTCGCCGAAGCCGATCTCCTCGGCTCCGAAGGCAGCCAGTGCGGTGGCGAGCGCGAGCACCCGCTCGCGTGGCACCGGCCCCTCGTACGGGCACCCGAACGCGACGCTGATCACCGCCTCGGCCCGCAACCCCTCGCCGCGGGCGCGGACGATCACGCGGTCGAGCCCGCGCAGTGACTCCTCGACCGTGCGGCCGACGTTGTGGCGGTTGTGTGTCTCGGACGCGCTCAGGAAGCAGTTCACCTCGTGAAAGCGGTCACGGTGAACGAGGGCCCGGTCGAGTCCCCGCTCGTTCGGGATCAGCACGGTCAACGCGACACCGTCCGGAACGTCGATCCGCGCGAGCACCTCCTCCGCGTCGGCCAGCTGCGGGATCACGTCGGGACGCACGAACGAGGTGACCTCCAGCCGCGGCACCCCGGTTCGCGCGAGCAACTCGATCAACCGCACCTTCTCGGCGGTGGGGATCACCTCGGGCTCGTTCTGGAAACCGTCACGCGGTCCGACCTCCCGGATCGAGACGCGGGCGGGCAGCACTACGCCCCCAGCGCCCGCGCGATCACCATCTGCTGAACCTCGTCGGTCCCCTCGCCGATCGTCAGGATCTTCGCGTCGCGGTACATGCGACACACCGGGTACTCCTCGATGTACCCGTAGCCACCGTGGATCTGGACCGCCTCCTCGGTCGCGCGCACGGCGAGCCTTCCGGACTTGAGCTTCGCCTGCGCCGCGCATAGGCTGAAGTTGCGCCCTGCGTCCTTCAGCGCGGCCGCCTTGCAGGTCAGCAGGCGGGCCGCCTCGACCTCGGTCGCGATGTCGGCGAGCTTCGCCTGGATCGCCTGGAACTTCGAGATCGGCCGTCCGAACGCCTGGCGCTGCCTGGCGTACGCGAGCGCCTCGTCGAACGCGCCCTGAGCCAGCCCGACGCCCATCGCCGCCACGCCGATCCGGCCGATGTCGAGGATCTGGAGGAACTGCCGGAAGCCGGCGCCGCGCGGGCCGAGCAGGTTCTCCTCGGGAACACGACACTCGGTGAACGTCAGCGGGCGCGTGTCGGACGCGTTCCAGCCCATCTTGCGGTACGGCTCGCCCTGCTCGTAGCCGGGGGTGCCGTTCTCGACGATCAGGTTGGAGATCTCGGCTTCGCCCGTCACGGCGGTGATCGCCACCACACCGGAGATCCTCGTGCCCGCGTTGGTGATGAACTGCTTGGCGCCGTCGATCACCCACTCGCCGTCGCGCAGCACGGCCCGGGTCCTGGTGTTGCCCGCGTCGCTTCCCGCCTCGGGCTCGGTCAGCCCGAACGCGCCGAGCCTGCGCCCGCTCGTCAGCTCCGGGAGCAACCGCTCCTGCTGGTCGGCACTACCGAACAGGTAGATCGGCTGCGTGCCGAGCGACGTGTGCGCGCACATCGTGATCGCCACCGACGAGTCGACCCGGGTCAGTTCCTCGACCGCGATCGCGTACTGCAGCGTCGTTCCGCCGGCGCCGCCGACGCGCTCGGGGAACGGGATCCCCATCCAGCCGAGCTCGCCCATCTTCGCGACCAGCTCGTACGGGAACCGCTTGTCGCGGTCGAGCTCGGCAGCGACCGGCGCGACCTCGCGCTCGGCGAAGTCGCGGACCGTACGTCGCAGCAGTTCGGTGTCGTCGTCGAGCTCGAACAGCATCGCGGCCGCGATCATACCGAATGCTCGTTCGAAGTTATAGCGAACGTCCGGTATAAACTCACGCTCGACGATGGCAGCTGCCCCCCCGACCAGTCCGGCGCTGCGCAGCCGTTTCGACCGCCGCCGGGAGGCGGTGGTGACGACGGCCGCCCGCGTGTTCGCTGCACGCGGTTTCCACGCCACCTCGATCCAGGACCTCGCGGCCGCGACCGGACTGGCCGCCGGCGGGCTGTACCACTACATCGGCTCGAAGGACCAGCTGCTGGTGGCGATCTGCGACGAGCTGATGGAGCCGCTGCTGGCTCAGGCGCAGGCGATCGCTGCGTCGGACGCGTCCGCCGACCGGCAGCTGCGCCAGCTCGTGCGTGTCTGGATGGACCATGTCGAGCGCCACCGCGACCACATGCTCGTGTTCCAGCAGGAGCGCCGCGTGCTCGAGTCGGGTCGCCAGTGGCAGCACGTCCGCCGCCGGCGCAAGCAGTTCGAGCAGCTGCTCGCGGACGTGCTCGAGCGCGTCGAGGCCGAGCGCCTCGGGCGCTTCGCCGACCGGGATCTGGCGCTGCACGCGCTGCTCGGGATGGTCAACCACACGCCGCAGTGGTACCAGCCGCGCGGGCGCCTCAGCGCCGAGCAGATCGCGGACGGGTACGTCGAGCTGCTCCTCGCGCCGGAGCGACGCGACGCGTGACCGGCACGCTCGCCGACCTGCTCGAGCGCGACCGCCGGCACGTGTGGCATCCGTACGCGCCGCTGCCTGCGCCGGACCCGCCGCTCCCGGTGCGAAGCGCCCAGGGCGCCCGCCTGCTGCTCGCCGACGGCCGCGAGCTGATCGACGCGATGTCGTCCTGGTGGTGTGCGATCCACGGGTATCGCCACCCCGCTCTGGACGGCGCGATCACGGCACAGCTCGGGCGGATGGCCCATGTGATGTTCGGTGGCCTGACGCACGAGCCGGCCGTAGCGCTGGCGCAGGCGCTGGTCGAGCTCACGCCGGAAGGGCTCGAGCACGTGTTCTTCGCCGACTCCGGCTCGGTCGCGGTCGAGGTCGCAATCAAGCTCTGCCTCCAGTATCAGCACGCGCTCGGCGCACCTGAGCGGCGTCGACTGATCACCGTCCGCGGCGGCTATCACGGTGACACCTTCGGCGCGATGTCGGTGTGCGACCCGGTCACCGGCATGCACAACATGTTCACCGGTGCGCTCGCCGAGCAGGTGTTCGCCGAGCGTCCGCCGGGCGGCTTCGGCGCTCCGCTCGACGAGGCGTACGCGGCCCATCTGGCCGAGGTGGTCGGACGTCACGCGAGCGAGGCAGCGGCCGTGATCGTCGAGCCGGTCGTCCAGGGCGCCGGCGGGATGTGGTTCTACAGCCCGGCGATCGTGAGCCTGCTGCGCGAGCTGTGCGACAGGCACGGCCTGCTGCTCGTGCTCGACGAGATCGCGACCGGGTTCGGCCGCACCGGCGAGCTGTTCGCGTGCGAGCACGCCGGCGTCGCGCCCGATGTGATGTGCGTCGGCAAGGCGCTCACCGGCGGCACGATCACGCTGGCGGCGACGCTGACCACACCCGCCGTCGCAAGCGCGGTCAGCGCCGGCCCCGGCGGCGCGCTGATGCACGGCCCGACGTACATGGCGAACCCGCTCGCGTGCGCCGCCGGCCTTGCGTCGATCGGCCTCCTGCGGGACGGGACCTGGCGCACCCGAGGTGCGCAGATAGAGCGCTCGCTCAACGATCTCCTCGAACCTGCGCGAGAGCTCGAAGCGGTCGTCGACGTGCGTGTACTCGGAGCGATCGGCGTGATCCAGCTCGCGCGCCCGGTCGACGTGCGTGCCGCGACCGGCGCCGCGGTCGAGCGCGGCGTCTGGCTGCGCCCGTTCCGCGATCTCGTCTACGCGATGCCGCCCTACATCGTGACCGAGTCCGAGCTCGAGCAGATCGCCGCGGCGATGGTCGCCGCCGCCGGGGCAGCGGGCGCTACGGTCCGAGCACGCCGTTGAGCTCGAGCAGCTCGAGCACCGCTGCGGCTGCCTGGGCAGGCGTCGTCACGGCCGTGTCGAGCCGCAGCTCGGGCGCCACCGGCGGCTCGTACGGCGCGTCGATCCCCGTGAAGTTCTGAAGCTCGCCCGCCCGCGCCTTGCGGTAGAGGCCCTTGGGGTCGCGCTCCTCGACCACGGCGAGCGGCGCGTCGACGTGCACCTCGAGGAACTCGCCCGCGGCGAACAGGCCGCGGGCCATCTGGCGCTCGCTGCGGAACGGCGAGATGAACGAGACGATCACGATCAGCCCCGCGTCGACCATCAGCCGCGCGACCTCGGCGACGCGGCGGATGTTCTCGACGCGGTCGGCGTCGGTGAAGCCGAGGTCCTTGTTGAGGCCGTGGCGGACGTTGTCGCCGTCGAGCACGTACGTGTGGCGGCCGAGCCGGTGGAGCTCGCGCTCGACCAGGTTCGAGATCGTCGACTTGCCGGCCCCGGACAGCCCGGTCAGCCACAGCACGGCGGGCCGCTGGTGCTTGAGGCTGGCCCGTGCCTGCTTGTCGACGTCGAGCTGCTGCCAGTGGACGTTCTGCGACCGGCGCAGCGCGAAGTGCAGCATCCCCGCGCCGACCGTGTGGTTGGTGATCCGGTCGACCAGGATGAAAGCGCCCATCTCGCGGTTCTCGTCGTATGGGTCGAACGCGACCGCCTGGTCGAGCTCGATCGCGCACACGCCGATCTCGTTCAGCTCGAGCTTCGTCGCTGCGACGTGCTCGAGCGAGCTCACGTCGATCCGGTACTTGAGCGGGGCGATCGTCGCGGTCACCCACTTGCAGCCGATCCGCATCAGGTAGCTGCGTCCGCGCAGCATCGGCTCGGCTCCCATCCAGACGACCGTGGCCTGGAACTGATCGGCGACGCCGGCGGGGGCATCGGCTTGCGCGATCACATCGCCGCGGCTGATGTCGATCTCGTCGGCCAGCGTCAGCGTCACCGCCTGACCCGCGACGGCGACGTCGAGATCTCCGTCGGCGGTGACGATCCGCGACACCGCGGTCGTGTGCCCCGATGGCAGCACGCGGACCCGGTCCCCAGGACGGACGGAGCCGCTGAGCACCGTGCCGGCGAAGCCACGGAAGTCGAGCGCCGGGCGGTTCACCCACTGCACCGGCAGCCGGAACGGCGCCAGCTGCCGCGACTCCTCCGGGGTCGCGACGGTCTCCAGGTACTCGAGCAGCGTCGGTCCCGTGTACCACGGCATCCGCTCGCTGTGTACACGGACGTTGTCGCCCTCGAGCGCCGACACGGGGATGCAGGTGACCCCGTCGAGCCCGAGCGTCGTCGCAAACGCGCGGTACTCCTCGTCGATCGCCCTGAACGCAGGCTCCGCGTGCGCTACCAGGTCCATCTTGTTGACGACCAGCGCCACGCTCCTGATCCCGACCAGCGACGCGAGGTAACTGTGACGGCGGGTCTGCGTGAGCACCCCCTTGCGCGCGTCGACGAGGATCACCGCGCAATCCGCGGTCGAGGCGCCGGTCACCATGTTGCGGGTGTACTGCTCGTGGCCCGGCGCGTCGGCGACGATGAACCGCCGCTTGTCGGTCGCGAACTGGCGGTAGGCGACGTCGATCGTGATCCCCTGCTCGCGCTCGGCCGACAGGCCGTCGAGCAGCAGCGCGAAGTCGAGCGCGGCCCCCTGCGTGCCGTGCCTGCGCGAGTCGGCGGCCAGCGCCGCGAGCTGGTCGTCGAACAGCGTCTGGCACTCGTACAGGAGCCGGCCGATCAGCGTGCTCTTGCCGTCGTCGACGCTGCCGCAGGCGATGAACCGCAAGAGCGTCTTGCGCTCCTGCCCGTGCAGGTACTCGGCGAACGTCTGTCCCTGCACGCGCGGGGCGCAGGACTCCATCAGAAGTACCCCTCCTGCTTCTTGCGCTCCATCGAGGCGGGCGTGTCGCGATCGATCAGCCGGCCATGGCGCTCCGACGTGGTGGCGCGCAGCATCTCCTCGATGATCGCCGGCACGCTGTCCGCCTCGCTCTCGATCGCGCCCGACAGCGGATAGCACCCGAGCGTGCGGAAGCGCACGCGCCGCAGCTGCGGCTGCTCGCCGGGATCGAGCGGCATTCGCCCGTCGTCGACCATGATCAGCGTCCCGTCGCGCTCGACCACCGGTCGCGGCGCGGCCAGGTACAGCGGCACGATCGGAACCTCGTGCACGTGGATGTACTGCCACACGTCGAGCTCGGTCCAGTTCGACAGCGGGAACGCGCGGAGCGACTCGCCCTTGCGCTTGCGCGTGTTGTACAGCGCCCACAGCTCGGGTCGCTGGTTCTTCGGATCCCAGCGGTGCTGCGCAGTGCGAAACGACAGGATCCGCTCCTTCGCGCGCGACTGCTCCTCGTCGCGCCGCGCACCGCCGAAGGCCGCGTCGAACCCGTGCGCGTCGAGCGCCTGGCGCAGTGCCTGCGTCTTCATCACGTCGGTGTACACCGCCGATCCGTGCGTGAACGGCGAGATGCCCTGTCCGAGCCCCTCCCGGTTCACGTACACGATCAGCTCCATGCCACTGTCCCGTGCCATCCGCTCGCGCATCGCGTACATGTCACGGAACTTCCAGGTGGTGTCGATGTGCAACAGCGGGAACGGCGGCGGCGCCGGGTGAAACGCGCGGCGGGCAAGATGCAGCATCACCGCACTGTCCTTGCCGATCGAGTACAGCATCACCGGCCTGTCCGCATCGGCGACGACGTCGCGCATGATCTGGATCGCCTCGGTCTCGAGACGCTCGAGGTGCGTGAGCCGCTTCGGAAGCGCTGTCCCCATCTGACCTGGTCTACTTCCCTGGTAGGCTCGACCTGATGTCGCAGGCTACCAGCGCCGCGCCCGGGGGGCTGCTGGATCCGCTCGCGTCGCTCGCCCGCGCCGCCGGCGAGGCGATCCTGGAGGTGTACCGCACCGATTTCGCCGTCCGGGACAAGGCCGACGGCTCTCCCGTGACGGAGGCCGACGCCCGCGCCGAGGCGATCATCCTCGCGGGACTGCACGAGCTCGACCGCCAGACCCCGATCGTCTCCGAGGAGGCCGCCGCGGCGCGCGACACTCCCCCGGCGGGCAGCTTCTGGCTCGTCGATCCGCTCGACGGCACGAAGGAGTTCATCGCCCGCAACGGCGAGTTCACCGTCAACATCGCGCTGATCCACGACCACCAACCCGTCCTCGGCATCGTGCTCGCCCCGGCACTCGGGCGACTGTACGCCGGCGCGGCCGGCGCCGGCGCGTTCGTCGAGGACGGCGGCACGCGGCGGCCGATCGCCTGCCGCCGCGCGCCGCCCCGGGGGCTGACCGTCGCCTCGAGCCGCTCGCACGGCGACCCCGCCGCGCTGGCCGCGTTCCTCCGCGGGCGCGCGGTCGCGCGGACCCTGACCGCCGGGTCCTCGCTCAAGTTCTGCCTGGTCGCGGCGGGGGAGGCCGATCTCTATCCGCGGCTCGGGCGCACGATGGAGTGGGACACCGCCGCGGGCGACGCGATCGTGCGCGCGGCGGGAGGTTCGGTCGTCGACCTCGCCGGCCACGTTCTGACATACGGCAAGCCCGGCTTCGAGAACCCGCACTTCGTCGCGCGCGGAACCGGCTGAGCTGAGCCGCATCGTCCCGGGACGCCGCTCGCCCGCGCGCGATACTTGCCGGGACGCCGATGCGGATCGACCGGTGGTTATGGGCGGCGCGACTGTTCAGATCGCGGACGCTCGCGGCCGAGGCCGTCACCGGTGGCCGGGTGCACGTCAACGGCGTCGCGGTCAAGCCGAGCCGCGATCTCGTGGCCGGCGACGAGCTCGAGATCACGGTCGGCCCGACGCGCCGGACGGTGATCGTGCGCGGCGCCGCCGAGCGGCGTGTGTCCGCCGCGGCCGTCGCCTCCCTCTACGAGGAGACGGCGGAGAGCATCGCCGAGCGCGAGCGCCAGGCGGAGGCACGCCGGCTGGCGGGACCGGTCGCGCACGGCCCGAGGCCGACCAAGCGCGACCGGCGTCGCTACGACGGCGGCCAGCTCCGTCGCCCGTAGGCACCACGCCGCGTCTAGGATCGCGCCCAAGGTGAGCGAGCCGACAGCCACGGACAGCGCCGAGTCGCCTGCCTCGGTCGAACCCACCGCGGTCGAACCCGCCGCGACAAGGGGGCTGGTCGCCGCGATCGGCGCCTGGGCGGCCCGTCGAGGCTCGCTGGTCGCAGGAGCGTGGGTGCTCGTGCTGGTGGCGGCGACGCTCGCGCACCGCGCGGCCGGCAGCACCTACAGCGACTCGCTGACGATCCCGGGCTCGAAGGCCCAGGCCGGGCTCGCCGTGCTGCGCGCGCACGAACCGACGATCGGCGGGCAGAGCGGCCAGGTCGTGTTCGTCGACGGCCACGGCAAGCTCAGCTCCGCCGCTGCGGCCGTCGAGCAGTCGGTCGCCAACGTCAGGAAGCTCGCGCACGTGCTGTCGGCGGCCGACCCGCTGTCGGCTCAGACCATGTCCAAGGACGGGCGGACCGCCTATTCGACCGTTCACTTCGACACCAACCCGCAGCAGCTCGGCAGCGCCTATGTGACAGCTGTCGACGAAGCCGTCGCGCCCGCACGCCGAGCCGGGGTCGAGGTCACCTACGGCGGTCAGCTGGGCCAGGCGGCGGCGCCGAAGGCAAACGACATCACCTCGGAGGCGATCGGGCTCGGGATCGCGCTGCTCACCCTGCTGGTCGCATTCGGCAGCGTGCTCGCCGCTTTCGCGCCGCTGCTGGCTGCGCTGCTGGCGGTCATCACCGGGATCGGGATCCTCGGGGTGGTGGCGGCTTCGGTCGCGTTCGGCACGGCCGCGCCGACGCTGGCGACGATGATGGGGCTCGGCGTCGGGATCGACTACGCGCTGTTCCTGACGACCCGCAACCGCCAGCTGCTGATCGACGGCGAGGACTTCGACCGCGCGATCCGCCGCACGATGGCCGCCAGCGGCCGCTCGGTCCTGATCGCGGGCTCGACGGTGATCATCGCGATGCTCGGGTTGTACGCGTCGGGAATCTCGTTCATCGGCAAGCTCGGGTTCGCGGCGGCGATCACGGTCGCGGTGGCGATGCTGTCCGGACTCACGCTGGCCCCGGCGCTGCTCGGGATCGCGCGCGGCCGGATCGACCGCTTCCGCGTGCGCAAGCCGATCGCCGAGCCACGCAGCCTCGACTCGCCGCTTCACCGCTACACGGCCACCGTCGCCCGCCACCCGTGGTGGTTCGCGCTCGGCGGGCTCGCGCTCCTGTTCGTGATCGCGATCCCGACGCTGTCGATCGACCTCGGGCACGTCGGCCCCGGTTCGGAGCCGAAGAGCTACTCCGAGCGCCAGGCCTACGACGCGATCAGCCGGGGCTTCGGCGCCGGCGCCAACGGCCCGCTCACGATCGTCGTGGCGCTGCCCCGCGGGACCGGCGCGCAGCAGGCCGCGGCGCTCGCGACGAAGCTGCAGAGCACGATCGCGCAGACCAAGGGCGTGCGGAGCGCCGGGCCGCTGAAGCCCTCGCCCGATCAGGCGATCCTCGTCGGCAGCGCGATCCCGGCGAGCGGTCCGACGGCCGACTCCACCAGGACGCTCGTGCAGCGCCTCCAGGACACGGTCCTGCCAGCGGCGCTGCGCGGGTCGCACGCGACCGCTTACGTCAGCGGCACGACCGCGGCGACGATCGACTTCGAGCAGACCGTCTCGAACCGGCTGCCGCTGATCATCGGCGTCGTGATCCTGGCCGCGTTCGTGCTGCTGCTCGCATCGTTCAGATCGGTCGTCGTCGCGATCAAGGCGGCGCTGCTCAACCTCGTCTCGATCGCGGCCGCCCTCGGCGTGATCGTCGCCGCGTTCCAGTGGGGCTGGGCGACGAGCCTGCTCGGCGTCGCAGGCAAGGTCCCGATCGAGTCGTATGTCCCGATGATCGTGTTCGCGATCGTGTTCGGCCTGTCGATGGACTACGAGGTCTTCCTGATCTCGCGGATCCGCGAGCACTGGCTCGCCGGCGCGAGCAACCAGGAGTCGGTCGCGAACGGCCTGGCCGAGACCGCACGCGTGATCACGTGCGCCGCGCTGATCCTCGCGTGCGTGTTCTTCTCGTTCCTGCTGTCGACCAGCGTGACGGTGAAGATGCTCGCGCTCGGGCTCGGCGCCAGCGTCCTGCTCGATGCGACCGTGATCCGGATGGTGATCGTTCCCGCCCTGATGTTCCTGTTCGACCGGGCGAACTGGTGGATTCCGGCGTGGCTCGACCGGATCCTGCCGAAGCTGGAAGCCTGAACCGGCGAAGTAGACTCCTCCGGGAAGGAGAGAGGATGAGACGCCGGCGCCTGCTGTCAAACCGGATTCTGGCGAGCGTGGTCGCGATCCTGGTTGCCAGCACTGCGGTCGGGTTCGCGCTCGACACCCTGAGCCGCAGGACGATGCTGGTCAGCCAGTACCAGCGCCGGGCGCTCGGGATCGCCGAGACGTTCGCGGCGATGCCGACGATCCGCGAGGCACTGTGGCGCCACGACGCGAACGACCGGCGGCTGATCCAGTCGCTCGCCGAGCAGGTGCGCCGCGAGACCGGCGCGAGCTACATCGTCGTGATCGACCGCCACGGCGTGCGCTTCTCCCACCCCGACCGGTCGTTGATCGGCAAGCGTGTCAGCGAGCCGGTGATCGCGCTCGACGGCCGCAACCACCTCGGCATCGACCACGGCAACCTCGGCGTCTCGGCCAACGCCAAGACGCCGCTGCGCGCGCCCGACGGCCAGATCATCGGCGAGGTCTCGGCGGGCATCGAGGAGACCGCGATCTCGTCGCAGCTGCTGCGCGGGCTGCCGACGCTGATCCTGTACTTCGCGTGCGCGCTCGGGATCGGGCTGGTCGCCTCGCTGACGCTCGCGCGGCGGCTCAAGCGCAGCACGTTCGGACTCGAGCTGGACGAGATCGCGGCGCTCGTGCAGGAGCGCGAGGCGATGCTCCACAACATCCGCGAGGGCGTGATCACGCTCGATCGCCATGGGCGGGTGACGCTGATCAACGACGAGGCCCGGAGGCTGGTCCCGGTCGGCCCGACGGCCGTCGGGCAGCCGATCGAGCAGCTCGTCGCGCCCGGGCGGCTGCGCGATCTGCTGACCGGCGCGGTCGTCGGTCAGGACCAGGTGGTGCTTACCGACGAGCACGTGCTCGTCGTCAACCGGATGCCGGTCTCGCGCAAGGGACGCGCACTCGGAGCAGTCGTGACGCTGCGCGACCGCACCGAGCTCGAGGCGCTGCTGCGCGAGCTCGACAGCGTCGACGCGCTGACCGAGGCGCTGCGGGCCCAGCAGCACGAGTTCTCGAACCGCATGCACACGCTCGCCGGGCTGATCGAGCTCGGCGACCATGCCGCCGCCGCCAGCTACGCGCTCGACGTCTCGCGTGCCAGCGGCGGCCTCGCCGAGCAGATCCGCGAGCAGATCGAGCGCCCCGAGATCGCGGCGATGCTGCTGGCGAAGACGACGGTCGCGGCCGAGCACGGCGTCGAGCTCGTCCTGACCGAGGACTCGCAGCTCGCCGGCGAGGGCGTCGACACCAGCGGGGTGCTGACGATCGTCGGCAACCTGATCGACAACGCGATCGACGCCGCCGCATCCGGGCCGGCGCCCGCGCGCGTGTGGGTCCGCCTCGATCGCGACCGAGCCGACGACGTGGTCATCGAGGTGACCGACACGGGCGACGGCGTGCCGCCCGAGCTCTCGGAGGAGATCTTCGCCGACGGCTTCACGACCAAGCCCGCCGCGGGCGAGCGCCACCGAGGGATCGGGCTCGCGCTCGTGCACCGCCTCGTGTCCCAGGCGGGAGGCACGATCGCCGTCCGCTGCGACGGCGTGACCGTGTTCACGGTGAAGCTCCCCGTCGCGGGGCGCCCGCGGGGGGCCGGCGCGGTCCCCCGGTCCGGAGTCGCGGCGTGATCGACACGCTGATCGTCGACGACGACTTCCACGTCGCATCGATTCACGGCGCCTACGTCCAGCGCGTCCACGGCTTCTCGCTCGCGGGCCACGCGGCGACGCTCGAGAGCGCGCGCGCGCAGACGCGCCGGCTGGAGCCGGCTCTGATCCTGCTCGATCTGTACCTCCCCGACGGGCACGGTCTCGACCTGCTGCGCGAGGCCCGCCGGCGTGACGGATACCGGCCAGATTTCCTGGTGATCACCGCCGCCCGAGACATGAAGAGCGTGCGCCAGGCGATGCAGCTCGGCGCGGTCCACTACCTCGTGAAGCCGTTCACCTACGCCCAGCTCGAGCAGCGGCTGCTCGCCTACCGCGACCTGCGGCGGCGACTCGAGCGGATCCAGGAGGCCGAGCAGGACGAGGTCGACGCGCTGTACGGCCTGCTGCGCGGGCCCGCGTCGCCGTCGAAGAGCCAGGTCGGTCCGACGATGGCGCGCGTCAGCGAGCTGCTGACGGGGGCCGGCGAGCGCTCCGCCGCCGAGATCGCCGAGCAGATCGGGATCAGCCGCTCGACCGCGCAGCGCTACCTGAGCGACCTCGTCAGCCAGGGCAAGGCCGAGCTGCGCCTCCAGTACGGGACGACCGGCCGGCCGGAGCATCGCTACCGCCTCGTATGACCGAGATCCACCCGGCGAGCGCCGACGAGCGGGCGTGGGTCGCCCAACGCCTGAACGAGCTGTGGGCCTCGACCACCGTCGTCAGCCGCGGCTGGACCCACGACGCCTCGGAGCTGCCGGCCTTCGTCGCCTCGAGCGGCGCCGAGCCCGTCGGCCTCGCGACCTACCGGATCGAAGCCGCCGAATGCGAGCTCGTGACGCTCGACGCGTTCCGCCGCGGCGAAGGGGTCGGCACCGCGCTGCTTCACCGGGTCGCGAGCGAGGCGGCCGCGCAGCGGTGTCATCGGCTGTGGTTGATCACCTCCAACGACAACCTCGACGCGCTGCGCTTCTACCAGCGTCGCGGGCTGCGGCTCGTCGCGGTCCATCGCGGCGCGATCGACGCGGCGCGCAGGCTGAAGCCCGAGATCCCGGAGGTCGGCGACCACGGGATCCCGATCCACGACGAGCTCGAGCTCGAGCTGGTGCTCCCCGCCGCCGCGGGCTGACCCGCGGCGGCGAGCCGGTCAGCCGGCCGCGCTGATCGAGAAGCGGACCTGGTCTCCCTCGCGCGCCGCGTCGAGCAGCTTGTCGTCGTCGGGCGGTCTGCGACGCTCGGGGCGAGCGCGTCGCCGCACTCGGGCGGTCGGGATTGGGTGCGCGCGATCCGGGCACAGCTGGATTCGCGGGGTCGCTTGCGGGTTTTGTCCTGCGGGGGTGAGGAGGTGCGCGCGGTCGGGCGCTGCCGGCTGTGGGTGCGGGTCACGGTCGGTGGGTCGCGTGGAAACGGCATAAGCTCGACAGCACCGAGGTTTGCGGTTGGGGTGGTGCGGATCGGCTGCGCATGGGGGCGTGGGTGCGCGCGGTGTGGTCGCGGGGCCGGTGCTGGTGCGGTTGTGCCGGTCGGCGGCTGGGGCGAGCTCGTCGACGCCGGTCTGGCGCTGCGCCGTGCACCCACTGCCTTTGGCGACGAGCGCTCCACCTGACAGAGCACTGCTAGCCGCGGGTGAGATCGGCGACGATCGCGCCGAGGCCGCGCAGCTCGGACAGCGCTCGCTCGCCGTCGCCCGGCCCGGCGTCGACCGCGCGTGTGGCAGAGGTGTCGACGGTCACCGCGAGCCCCTCGCGCAGCGCGTCGCGGGCGGTGTTCAGCACGCAGTAGTCGGTCGCGAGCCCGACGACCGTCACCGCCGTCACCCCGTTCTCCCGCAGCCGCTGCCCCAGCTCGGGATTCTCGAACGCCGAGTACCCCTCGGTGTCCCGTCGCTGGCCCTTGTCGATCACCGCGTCGATCCGCGCCCGGTCGAGCGCGGGGTGAAGCTGTGCGCCTTCGGTGTCACGCACGCAATGCTCGGGCCACGGCCCGCCGTGCGCGCGAAACGAGCCGTGATCGGGCGGATGCCAGTCGCGCGTCGCGATCACGATGTCGTAGCGCGCATCGGCCGCGAGCTCGTTCAGCCGCGGCGCGATCGCGTCGCCTCCGGGGACGGCGAGTGCGCCGTCCGGCGGGGTGAAGTCGCGCTGGAAGTCGACGATCAGGAGCGCCTGCGTCATCGCCTACCGCGAGCCTACCCGCGCGCGCAGCTGTTGCTTGAGCACCTTTCCCATCGCGTTGCGCGGCAGCGACTCGACGAGGTGAACCTCGCGCGGGCGCTTGTGCGGCGCCAGCAGCGCCGCCACGTGGGCGGCCAGCGCCGCCGCCGACGGCGGCTCGGCGCCCGGCTCGAGCACCACCCAGGCGACGATCCGCTCGCCGAGATCCTCGTCGGCGACGCCGAGGACCGCCGCCTCGCGGACCGCGGCGTGCTCGAGCAGCGCTCCCTCGACCTCGCCGGCGCCGACCTTGAAGCCGCCGGTCTTGACCAGGTCGGTCGCGCGGCGCCCGACGATCCGCAGGTAGCCGTCGGGCGCGCGGGTCGCGAGGTCGCCGGTCTGAAACCAGCCGTCGCGCATCACCTCGGCGGTCGCGTCGGGGCGGTTCAGGTAGCCGCTGAACAGGCTCGGACCGCGCACCGCGACCTCGCCGATCGTGTGGCCGTCCGTCGGCGTCTCGCGACCGTCGTCGGCCACGAGTCGCAGCGTGACCCCTGTCACGGGCGGGCCGACCTCGCCCGGGCGTCGCTCGCCGTCCGCCCGCACGGCCGTGTTGATCAGCGTCTCGGTGAGTCCGTAGCGCTCGGCGATCAGCTGCCCGCTGGCGCGCCGTATCCGGTCGAACGTCCGCGCCGGCAGCGGTGCCGAGCCCGACACGAGCAGCCGCGCCCGCGCGAGCGCGGCGGCCACGTCGGGGTCGCGCTCGGCGGCCTCGGCGAGCCGGTGGTACATGGTCGGCACGCCGAACAGGACCGTCCCACCGGCGGCGAGCGCAGCCGCCGCCGTGCCCGGCGAGAACCGTCCGAGATGGTGCAGCGCGCCGCCCCGCCGCAGCGGCCCGAGCAGCCCGAGCACGAGCCCGTGGACGTGGAAGGCCGGCAACCCGTGCACGACCCGGTCCTCCGCGGTCCACGCCCACGCGTCGGCGAGCGCATCGAGGTTCGCCGCAACCGCGCGCGCCGACAGCAGCACCCCCTTCGGGTGGCCGGTCGTCCCCGAGGTGTAGATCACGAGCGCGGTGCGTTCGGGGTCGCCCGGCGGCGGCAGCCCCGCGCGGGCGTCGAGCTCGACCGCCAGCATGCGGGGACCGCCGGCTTGTGTGCCGGCGGTCCCATCGGCAGGCGTGCTGCCGACGACCACCTGCGGCCGGGCGTCCGCGAGGACGTGCGCCAGCTCGGCGGATCCGAGCAACGGGTTGAGCGGCACGAGCTCGACGCCGGACTCGATCGCCGCCACGATCGCCACGAACGCCTCGAGCGTGCTGTCCGCCTGCACCGCGACGCGGGTCGCGCCGCCCCAGCGGGCGGCGAGCGCGCCGGCGGCTCCGCGCAGCTCGGCGTAGCTGAGCGTGCGCTGCCCGAGCGTCAGCGCCGGCTCGTCACCGAGCTCCCGGAGGCGCGTCAGCTCCACGCGTGTTTTCTACCATTCCTCGATCGGTTCGCACCGTTCGCGGTGTCGCCGGAAATCGTATGGCGCCGGATAGTTGAGTACCAAACTATCTTTGCTACGATGGGTTTACGGCAGGCTTAGGAGATGAGCGCGACTACCGCTACCCAACGGATGCCGGACGAGTTCAGCCCGCGACACTGGCGCCGGCGGCTGCTTCAGATCGCGGGGGTGGTCGCGATCGTGGTCGTCGTCGTCGTGCTCGGGCCGGGGCTGGGCAAGCTCCGCGACCAGCTCGGGGACGCCACCCCGGGGTGGGTGGCCGCAGGCGTCGGATTCGAGCTGCTCTCGGTGGCGGCGTTCGTCGTGATCTTCCGGGCCGTGTTCTGCGCCCACATGAGCTGGCGGCTGAGCTACGAGATCGCGATGTCCGAGCAGGCGGCCAACTCGGTGCTGCCGGCGAGCGGCGCCGGCGGGCTCGCGCTCGGCGCCTGGGCGCTACGGCGCGGCGGCATGAGCACCGAGCACATCGGCCGGCGCTCGGTCGCGTTCTTCTTCCTCACGAGCCTGGCGAACGTCGGCGGCGTGATCGTGTTCGCGCTCCTGTTCCTGGCGGGCGTGCTCGACGGCGACCGCGATCCCGCGCTCACGTACGTGTTCGGTGCTGCGGCACTGCTCGCGACGCTGTTCGTGCTGGCGCTGCCGAGGCTGCTGCGCGGCCGCGACCAGCAGCGGGCGGCAGGCCCGCGCGAGGGCCGCCGCGCCGCCGTGCTGCGATTCGTCCGGGTGTCGCTCGGCCAGGGGATCCCCGACGCCCTGTCGCTCGTGCGCCGCCGCCCGGTGCCGGTGCTGGCCGGCTCGATCGGGACGATGGCGTTCGACCTGGCGGTGCTGGGGGCGACGTTCGACGCGTTCGGGCACAACCCGCCGTTCGGGGTGCTGGTGCTCGGCTACCTGATCGGCCAGCTCGGCGGGAACATCCCGCTTCCGGGCGGGATCGGCGGGATCGACGGTGGCCTGATCGGCGTGTTCGCGCTCTACCACCAGCCGCTCACGCAGACCGCCGCGGCGGTGCTCGTCTACCACGCGATCTCGCTGTGGATCCCGGCGCTGCTCGGCAGCGTCGCGTTCGTGCAGCTGCGCAACACGCTGCGCCACGAGGTCCAGCCCGAGGCGATGTGCGGCGAGCTCGCAGAGCCGCTCACGGAAGCCCCGACCGGCACCCCGGCGCAGGCTCACGCCTGACCGGGCTCGGGTAGTCCTGACCGGGCTCGGGTCGTCCTGACCGGGCTCGGGTCGTCCTGACCGGGCTCGGGGCCGTCTGCGCGCCGCGCGGCCGCATTTGCCACAATCTCGACCTAATCAATGCATTTAGATGCCTACATGGTGCTCGGCAGCGCTGCGGTCGGGCTGCTCGTGGGGATGACGGGCGCGGGTGGCGGCGCGCTGATGACGCCGATGCTGATCCTGGTGTTCGGGGTGGCGCCCGGGGCGGCGATCTCGAGCGATCTCGTGGCGGCGGTGGTGATGCGGCCCGTCGGGGCGGCGGTCCACTTCCGCGCGGGGACGGTCCACCGCCGGCTGGTGGCGCTGCTGGCCGCAGGCTCGGTCCCGGCGGCCGTGCTCGGGGCGTTCGTGCTGCACCTGCTCGGCAGCTCGAGCGCGGAACGGGACGACGTCAAGACGCTGCTCGGCGTCGCGCTGCTGACGGGGGCGGGCGCGATGGCGCTCCGCTACGCGCTCGACCGCGGGAGCGGGCAGGCGCGCGCCGGCGTGCTCGAGGCGATCCGGCCCAGACCGCTGGCGACGGTCGCGATCGGCGTCGTCGGCGGGGTCATGGTCGGGATGACCTCGGTCGGGGCGGGCTCGCTGATGATCGTGCTGCTGCTGTTCGCCTACCCGACGATCGGCGCCGGGCAGCTGGTCGGCACCGACCTCGCGCAGGCGGTGCCGCTGACGCTCGCCGCCGCGTTCGGCGCGCTGCTGTTCGGCCACGTCGAGTTCGGCGTGACGACGTCGCTGGTGATCGGCAGCGTTCCCGGGGTGCTGATCGGGTCGCTGGTCTCCTCGCGCGTGCCCGACCGCTTCATCCGTCCCGTGATCGCGCTCGTGATCTTCGCCTCCGGCCTGAAGTACGTCGGGATGCCGACCACCGCGCTCGCGTGGACCGTGGTGGCAGCGCTCCTGCTCGGGGCGGCGGGCGTCGTGGCCCGGCGCCGTGCCTCCGGTCCACCAGACCGGAGGCACGGAGATCACCGCCTGCGCCGGGCGCTCCGCGGACGACCAACTGCGGAGAACACGCAAACGCCGTAGCATCGATACCGATGCCCGATATCGAGCAGATTTGCCATGCGATCGACCAGCGTCTCCGCGAGCTCGCGCTCGAGGAGGCCGCGCTCGAGGCGGGGCGGGCGGCGATGCTCGCGGCGATCGGCGCCGTGCCGGCGGCGCAGCCCGCGGCGGCGGCCCAGCCGGTGGCG
>DAHUYL010000173.1 GCA_027315255.1 Solirubrobacterales bacterium
CCCGCCGTGCTCCTGCCGGCACGCTCCGTCCGACACGCCGGTGGAGCGATCGACGCACTGGCGATGGGTGCGCGGCGGGGCGCGGGCGGCGCGGGGGACGACAACTCTGCCAACCCCCGGGCTGTGGCGGGGGGTGGCAGCTCAGCCCACCTCACAGCTGGTTGAATCTGCCAACCCCTCGCTCGGACGGGGGGTTGGCAGATTCCGCGTGCCGAATCGGGTCCGCTCGCGGCGACGACGCCGTCCGCAAGTGGCTGCGGCGCTACGGACGCGGCGGCGAGGCAGCCGCCCGATGGCCCGGGGTCAGGCCGCGGGTGAACCGACGGATCAGGCCGCGGGTGAACCGACGGATCAGGCCGCGGGTGAAGCGACGGCTGAGGCCGCGGGTCGGCGCGCCCGGGCGATCTCCTACGATGGCAGCGTCGTGTCCGCACCGGTAGTCGTGATTCTCGCCGCCGGACAGGGAACCCGGATGCGCTCAGCGGTTCCCAAGCTCCTGCACCCGCTGTGCGGGCGGGCGATCATCGAGTGGTCGGTGGCGGCGGCGCGCGATGCCGGCGCGAGCCGGATCGTGGTCGTCGACGCGCCCGGCGAGCCGCTGCGCCAGCACCTGGCGGGCCGGGCCGAGATCGCCGTCCAGGCTGAGCCGCGGGGGACCGCGGACGCGGTCAGGGCCGCCGCCGGGATGATCGCGCCCGAGGACACCGTCGTCGTGCTCAACGGCGATCTGCCGCTGATCGCCGCAGCGACGATCGCCGACCTGCACGACCGGCACAACCGCACTGCGGCGGCCGCGACGATCCTGACCGCGGTGCTGCGCGATCCGCGCGGCTTTGGACGGATCGTCCGCGCGGCCGACGGCTCGGTCGAGCGGGTCGTCGAGACCAAGGTCGATGCCGACGCGACCGCGGCGGAGCGCGAGATCGACGAGATCAACACAGGCGTGTTCGCGTTCGCGGGCGCGGCACTGCTGATCGCGCTGGCGGAGGTGCGGGCCGACAACGCCCAGGGCGAGTTCTACCTGCCGGACGTGCTGCCGGTGCTCCGCGCACATGGTCAGCCAGTGCACGCGTGCCAGCTCGCGGACCCGGCGGAGACGCTGCAGATCAACGATCGCGTCCAGCTCGCGGCCGTGAGGGCGGAGGCACAGCGCCGGATCATCGAGCGCCATCAGCTCTCGGGCGTGACCGTCGTCGATCCGAGCGCCACCTCGATCGACGTCGACGTCACGCTGGGACAGGACACGGTGATCGCCCCGTTCACGAGCCTGCACGGGACCACGAGCGTCGGCGCGAGGTCGACGATCGGGCCCCAGTCGACGCTGATCGACACGCGTGTCGGCGACGGCGCGAGCGTCGTGCACTCGTACCTGAAGAGCGCCGACGTGGGCGACGGGGTCAGCGTCGGCCCGTTCGCATACCTGCGGCCGGGCGCCGTTCTGCGCGAGGGCGCCAAGGCCGGGACGTTCGTCGAGATCAAGAACTCGGTCGTCGGGGCGCGCACGAAGGTGCCCCACCTCAGCTACATCGGCGATGCTGACATCGGCGAGGACACGAACCTCGGCGCCGGCACGATCACGGCCAACTACGACGGCCAGCACAAGCACCGCACCCGGATCGGCTCGCGGGTGAAGGGAGGCGTCGACACGAGCTTCGTCGCGCCGGTGACGGTCGGCGACGATGCGTGGACGGCGGCGGGGTCGGTGATCGGGCAGGACGTGCCGCCCGGCGCGCTCGCCGGCTCGCCCGGCGTCGCCCGCTCGCAGCAGCGCAACGTCGAGGGCTACGCCGAGCGGCGCCGGACACAGGCGCAGGAGTGATCGGACGACCGCTCGTTGCGGCATCGGCCTGCCGCGCGGAACATCACGTCGAGCACTCCTCCTACCATGTTCCCTCCGATGAGCGTGCTTGAGGTGCCGTCTTCGTCGAGCGAGCTCCGCTACGAGTACGCCAAGCGGCTGATGCTCGTCTCGGGCCGTGCCAACCGGGAGCTGGCCGCGAGGATCGCGGACAAGCTCGGCGTCTCGCTGGCGCCCGTCACCACCAAGACGTTCGCGAACGGCGAGGTCTACTGCCGCTACGACGAGTCGGTGCGCGGGGCCGACGTGTTCATCGTGCAGCCGACCTGTGGCAACGAGCAGGAGCGCCTGACGGCCAACGACGCGCTGATGGAGCTGCTGATGATGGTCGACGGGGCGGTCGGCGGCTCGGCGCACCGGGTGATCGCGGTCACGCCGTGGTACGGCTACTCGCGCCAGGACAAGAAGTCGGCGCCGCGGGAGCCGATCAGCGCGCGGCTGGTCGCGCGCATGCTGGAGTCGGCCGGGATCGACCGGATCCTGACGATGGACCTGCATTCGGGGCAGATCCAGGGCTTCTTCCAGAAGCCGTGCGACCACATGACAGCGCTGTTCATCCTCACGCAGTACTTCAACGACCTCGGGCTCGAGGACATCGTGGTCGTCGCCCCCGATGCGGGCAGGGTCAAGCTCAACAAGCTGTTCGCATCGAAGATGGGGGCCGATCTGGCGATCCTCAACAAGGAGCGCCCGGCGCAGCAGGTGGCGGCGATCAACTACGTGATCGGCGACGTCCGCGGCAAGACGGCGCTGCTCGTCGACGATCTGATCGACACGGCCGGGACGCTTCGCGCCGCCGCCGAGGCGGTGCGAGACGCGGGCGCTCGCCGCATCTACGCGGCGGCCACGCACGGCCTGTTCTCCGGCAATGCGTGGGAGAACCTCGAAGCCGCCGGCTTCGAGCAGGTCGTCGTGACCGACACGGTCCCGGTGCCGGCCGGCGCGCCGGGCAACGTCCAGGTGCTGTCGTGCGCCGACCTGCTGACCAGCTCGATCCGCCAGATCTTCACGGACGGATCGGTCAGCGGCGTGTTCGGCGGCGAGAACCAGCTGTTCTAGAGGACGCGCGGCGCGTTCTCAGAGCGTCCGCGGCACCTTTCCCGTCACGCGCAGCATCGCCAGCAGGCACCGGTGGCCCGGGTCGGCGGTCTCGCCGAACATGCACGGGCAGCCGGCCGGGATCGTCGCGATCCCGTGCGCGCGGCAGAACTCGACGGCGGCGTCCGAGCTGCTTCCAGGTCCGAGTCCGCGGTGCAGCCACACGCGCGGAACGCCGGCCGCGGCACGGTCGCCGGCGACGTCGAGGGCAGCCTGCGCCGGCGTCGCGATCACGACGCCGTCGAGGGCGCCGGGGATCGCGGTCACGGATGCGTAGCTCGGCTCGCCCTCGACCTGGTCCGCGTTCGGATTGACCGCGAACACCTCGTGGCCGGTGTCCCGAAGCCGCCGGTAGATGAGGTTGGCGGGCTGCCTGCCGTCGCGCGAGACGCCGGCGACGGCGATCCTCCGCTGGGCGAGGAAGTCGGTTGCGGCATCGCGAAGAGTTGGCATCTCTGCTCCTGAGGTCGTGGGCCGCGCCCAGGGGTAAGTCTGCGCCAGCGCCACCCGTAGCGCATCCGTTCGAGCTACGGCGACGGGGTCAGTACTCGGAGTCGCGCGTCGTCCGCGGCGCCGAGTCGGTAAACCTCCGTCTGTGGCGAAGATCGCGGTGACGGGAGGCAGCGGCAAGGCCGGGCGGGTGATCGCGCGCGATCTCCACGCGCACGGGCACCAGGTGCTGAACATCGACCTCGTGCCCTCGCCGGAATCGCAGGGGCCCGAGTCGCCGATCCCGTTCCTGCGCGCCGACCTGACGGACTTCGGCCAGACGCTCGAGGCGCTGAGCGGCGGCGAGACGCTGCCCGGGATCGAGCTGGTGGTCCACCTCGCGGCGATTCCCTCGCCCGTGCACGCGACCGCCGACCAGGTGTTCCGCACCAACATCACCAGCACCTACACGGTCCTGACTGCAGCGGGTCGGATGGGCCTGCCGCGCGTCGTGTGGGCGTCGAGCGAGACGATGCTCGGGCTGCCGTTCGAGCGGCCGCCCGACTACGCGCCGGTCGACGAGGCTCACGTCTACCCCGAGACGAGCTACGCGCTGTCCAAGGTGCTGGGCGAGGAGATGGCGCGTCAGGCGCACCGCTGGTACGGGACCACGATCGTCGGACTGCGGTTCTCCAACATCATGGTCCGCGCAGACTACGAGCGCTTTCCGAGCTATTGGGGCGATCCGCAGCTGCGCAGGTGGAACCTGTGGGGGTACGTCGACGAGAGCCATGTCGCGCAGAGCGTGAGGCTCGCGCTCGAGGCAGAGATCGAAGGCGCCGACAGCTTCATCATCGCTGCCGCCGACACCGTCATGCAACGCCCCAGCCGCGAGTTGATGGCCGAGGTGTTCCCGGGTGTGCCGGTGGCCGACCACGTCGACGGGCACGACACGCTGCTGGACATCTCGAAGGCGCGCAGGGTCCTGGGCTACGCGCCCACGTTCAGCTGGCGCGAGCTGTTCTGAGCGCTGCGGGCGCGGGCGGACCCGCGCCGTCCCGAGCTACTCGGCTTCGGGAGGCTTGACCGGCCAGGCACCGAGCAGGTGATGGAACGCCCGCGCTGCGAGCTGGTCCACCACGGCGGCGGCGGCTGCCATCGTCGCCGCCTCGAGCGCGGCGGAGCCGGCGACGGCAGCGAGGTTGCGCCGGCCGGCGGCCGGCTGTGGGGGGTGCTCACCCTCGCCGACCTTCGCCCACATCGCGGCGAATGCGCTCCTGCCGAGACGCGTCGCGAACTGGCCGGCGAACATCGAGAACGGCTTGTAGAGGAGCTTCATAGCGCCTGAGAGGCTATCCGGTGAGAGTGCGGGTGGCGGGTTCCCGGGCGAATCTGTGCGGGTGGCCAGACGGCGGCCGCCGACGTTCGCCATCTGTCGATGGTCGACCGCCGCACGAGATGGGATAAATAACGGGCGGAACGTGACGATCACCGGGTAGAGAAGGACGATCAGCAGGAACTCAGATGCACGAGGAAGACTTCACAACAGATCCAGCCGATTCCGAGGAGCTGCTGCGGCGGGCGCTGCTCGACGAAGCCTCGGCCGTCACCGTGTCGCTGCGGATCGACGGGCTTCCCGTGAGCCACGCCGTGACCGTGATCTTCTACGCGCGGAGGGACCTCGGGACGCTCCAGACCTACCTGACGCCAGGCAGCTTCGGCGCCGGCGCCAGGCTCGCCGCCCGCGATCTGATGCGGGTACCGTGCGATCTCGATCTCGCGGATGCGGAGGACCGTCAGGATGCCGAGCGGCTGTACGCCGAGCAGGCGCGGGTGCTGCGCGACGCGCTCCTCAGCGCCGACATCGTGCTCGACGTCTGGCGCGAGCCGCTGCAGGAGCTGGCCGGCCGCACCCTGACCGTCGAGCACTCGATCGATTCGCCCGTGCGGCTGCCGGTGCCGCGGCTGCTGCCGACGGCGCTGGTCGCCCCTGACGCCCAGATGTTCGTCACGCCCGTGTGCAGCGCCCGCACGCTCGCCGAAGGCCGGCCGCCGCTCGGGATCGCCTGCTCGCAGCCGGACTTCACGCGCGTCTACCCGCTGTCGGACGACCCGGAGCGGTGCGTCGAGGACTTCCTCGAGGTCTCGGCCGCGCATGCACGAGGCGTGGCGGAGCGACTCGCGCATCAGGAGGCGTCGGTCGAGCGCTTCCTCGAGCTCAGCGAAGCCGCGTAACCGTCAGCGCGCGCGTACCGGCTGGCGTTCCGGCTCGCGAACCCGCCGGCGCTGCGGGTGGCTGAGCCGGTCGGCGATCCGGCCGGGCCCGCGCAGCCGCACCCGGGACTGCTCGGCGTCCGGGAGCGGGATCCCGCCACCCGGCCAGCGGCTCGGGGCGGGCGGGCGGATCGGCAGGTTGCCCCAGCCGTCGTCCGAGCTGCCGCCCTCCTGCTCGGCCGGAGGCTCCTCGTCGCGCAGTGCAGGGATCATCAGCACCGCCACTGCGATCAGCCCCACCACGTGGATCACTGACATCCAGAGCAGCAGCTGAAGCTCGGACACGCCTTAACGGTACCCGGATCCGCCAGTGCTGGGGCACCGCTGAAGCGCAAATCTCGTAGCTGCCGCTACCATCGGACGCCGCACATGGCCGAGTCGACTTCAACGCCCCTGCCCGCAGCCCGCCGCGAGCCGTCAGGATCGCGTGCCGCCCGCCGGCTGCGCCGGACCGGCGCGGTGCCCGGCGTCGTCTACGGCGGCGGCGAGGCACCGGTCTCGTTCTCCGTCGACGCCCGCGAGCTGCGCCACGCCCTCGCCGACGCCGGCGCGGTGCTCGACCTGCAGCTCGACGGTGGCAAGGGCACGCCGGTCGTGCTCAAGGAGCTGATCCGGCATCCGGTCAGCGGCGAGACCACGCACATCGACCTGCTGCGCGTCCGGCTCGACGTCGCGATCCAGGCCCAGGTCCTGCTCGAGCTGATCGGTACCGAGGAGGCCGCGGGCGTCAAGCTCGGCGGGATCCTCGAGCAGCCGATCCGCGAGCTGACGGTCGAGGCGCTCCCGACCGCGATCCCGGATGCGATCACGCACGACATCACCGAGATGGAGATCGGCGACACGCTCACGCTGGCGGCGATCGCGGCGCCCGCGGGCACGACGATCATCGGCGATCCCGAAACCCTGATCGCGACGATCTCCGCGCCGCGGATCCAGGCGCTCGAGGGCGATGAGATCGAGACCGAGACCCAGCGGGTCGGCGAGGAGCGGGGCGGCGGCGCCGAGGCGAGCGATGGCGAAGATGCCGACTCGGGCCCCGAGGCGGCGGGCGCAGGTTCAGCCGCCGACGCCGGCTGACCCGGGCTCGAGCCGATGCCGCTCGGACGGCGCGGGGCGCCCGCCGACTGGCTGATCGTCGGGCTCGGCAACCCCGGCGCCGAGTACGCCGGCACTCGCCACAACGTCGGCTTTGCGGTGACCGAGGAGCTGCGGCGGCGCTTCGAGCTCGGCAAGCCCAAGGCGCGCTACCGGGGCCGCTTCAGCGAGGGCAGGGCCGGTGCCGGTGGGGTGCGCGGGATCCGGATCGCGATCCTCGAGCCGCAGACGTACATGAACGAAGCCGGCCGCTCGGTCGGACCTGCGCGCGGAGAACTGCGCGTCGCGCTCGACCACATCCTCGTCGTGCACGACGAGATCGACCTGCCGTTCGGTGAGATCCGGGTCCGCCTCGGTGGCGGGCTCGCGGGCCACAACGGGCTCAAATCGATCAAGGCGGCGCTCGGAAGCGGTGAGTTCCACCGCGTCCGGGTCGGTGTCGGGAGGCCGCCGACGACCGACCCCGACAGGGTCGCCGCGTACGTGCTGAGCCGCTTTCGAGAGCCGCCGGCTGAGGTTCGGGAGCTGATCGAGCGGGCTGCCGACGCGGCGGAGCAGGTGCTCGCAGACGCCTCCTAGACTGGACCCCACCCGGCCGCCCCGGCCTCCCGGCCCCTCGATGCTCGCCTCCCTGCTTCAGCACGCGGACGACGATCCGCAGACCGCCCGCCTGGCAGAAGCGGGTGGTCGGGCGTTCGTGGCGGTGTCGCTGCGGCCGTACCTGCTGGCGGCGCTGGCCGCGCGCGAGCCCGATCGCCCTGCGATCGTCGTCGCCGGCGACGACCGGTCCGCACGCGAGCTCGCCGCCTCGCTGAAGACGTGGCTCGCGCCCCGACCGGTCCGCTACTACCCGACTCGCGGCGTCACCTACGAATCGCATCTGGCGCCGCCGCCGCACCTCGTCGGCCAGCGGATCGCGGCGCTCGACGCGCTGCTGTCCGACGCCTCGGCGGAGGACCGGCGCGCACCGGTCGTCGTGGTCAGCGCGGTCGCGCTGTCCGAGAAGGTGCCGGACCCGTCGCTTCGCCCGCACGGGTTCACGCTGCGTGTCGGCGAGCTGATGGACCTCGGCGAGACCGCGATGGACCTGGTCGCAGCCGGATACGAGCGGGTCGACCAGGTCGAGGACCGGGGCCAGTTCGCGGTCCGCGGCGGGCTACTCGACGTGTTCCCGGCGACCGAGGACCGTGCCGTCCGGGTCGACCTGTTCGGCGACGAGATCGAGTCGCTGCGCTGGTTCTCGACGTTCACGCAGCGGTCGCTCGGCGACGCCGAGGAGGTCGAGGTGGCCCCGGCCGCCGAGCTCGCGCAGGAGTACCGCGAGCTGGCGGAGATCGCCGCGCTCGAGGAGGCCAAGGACAGG
The DNA here is from genome assembly GCA_027315255.1 of Solirubrobacterales bacterium. GTDB lineage: Bacteria > Actinomycetota > Thermoleophilia > Solirubrobacterales > Solirubrobacteraceae > Palsa-465. The sequence continues at coordinate 8,118 of DAHUYL010000173.1, forward strand.
CCCGACATCGCCGAGCTCCTGCCCGTCGAGGACTTCCGACCGTTCCTCGAGCTCGTCGACGAGCACGCGAGCGTGCTGATCGCCGCCGAGGAGGAGGTCGCACCGGCGCTCGCCGATCACTGGCAGGACGTGTGCGCCGCCTTCCACGACGAGGAGGCGCACCAGCTGTACGTCGCCCCCGAGTCGATCACGGCGGCCCTCGACAGGCGAGCGCGGATCCGGCTGTCGAGCATCGACCAGGACCAGCCGTTCGCGTTCCGCGCGCAGGCCGCCGAGGTCGCAGCCCGCGGCATCCGCGAAGCTGAACCTGAACTCGAAAAGCTGACGAGGTCGGGCTACCGGACGATCGTCGCGTTCGCGGTCCGCGGCGAGGGCGAGCGGGCGGCGTACAACCTCGGTCGGCTGAAGGTCGGCTGGCTGAACGGTGGCAGCGCTGCTGGTGGCACTGTGCAGCCACCAGCAGCGGAGAACCGCAACTCGGGCCTGATCTTCGCGCATGCGCGACTTCGAGAGGGCTTCATCGCGCCCCAGTTCCGTCTGGCGGTGATCCCCGATCACAAGCTGTTCCGGCGCCGGCGCGCGCCCGACCGGCCCGCCAGGGTGGGGCGCAGGGGTGTGCTGCGGTCGTTCGCGGAGCTGCGGACGGGCGACATCGTCGTCCACGAGGACCACGGCGTCGCGCGCTTCGCCGGGTTCGACACCAAGACGGTCGCCGGGGTCACGCGCGACTACCTGAAGCTCGAGTACGCCGGCTCGGACCGGGTGTTCATGCCCGTCGACCAGCTCGCCAAGATCAGCCGCTACGTCGGCGCCGGCGGCGAGCATCCGCCGCTGTCGAAGCTCGGAGGGACGCGCTGGGAGACACTCAAGGCGCGCGCCCGGCGGGCCGCCCAGGAGCTGGCCGGCGAGCTGCTCAACCTGTACGCCGAGCGCAAGCGGCGGGAAGGGCACGCGTTCCCGCCCGACAGCGACTGGCAGCGCGAGTTCGAGGACAGCTTCGGCTATACCGAGACCCCCGACCAGCGCGACGCGATCGAGTTCGTCAAGGCCGACATGGAGGCCGCGCGGCCGATGGACCGGCTGATCTGCGGCGACGTCGGCTACGGCAAGACCGAGGTGGCGCTGCGGGGGGCGTTCAAGGCGGTGCAGGACGGCAAGCAGGTGATGGTGCTGGTGCCGACGACGATCCTCGCCCAGCAGCACTACGGAACGTTCTCCGAGCGGCTGAAGGACTATCCGGTGACGATCGAGCACGTCTCCCGCTTCCGCCCCGTCGCGGCGCAGAAGGAGGCGGTCGCGCGGTTCTCGCGCGGCGAGGTCGACATCCTGATCGGTACCCACCGGCTGCTCTCGCGCGATGTGCGGGCGAAGGACCTCGGGCTGCTGGTCGTCGACGAGGAGCAGCGCTTCGGCGTCAAGCAGAAGGAGCTGTTGCGCCAGCTGAAGCTGAAGGTCGACGTGATCGCGATGAGCGCGACCCCGATCCCGCGAACGCTGCAGATGTCGCTCGCGGGGATCCGGGACATCAGCGTGATCGAGACCCCGCCCGAGGGGCGCCGCCCGGTCAAGACGTACGTCGGCGAGTACGACGAGGAGCTCGTCAGGCAGGCGCTGCTGCGCGAGCAGGCGCGCGGCGGGCAGGCGTTCTTCCTGCACAACCGCGTCGAGTCGATCGACGAGACGGCCGAGCGGCTGCGCGGCCTGTGCCCGGGGCTGCGATTCGAGGTCGCCCACGGGCAGATGGACGACGGCCAGCTGGAGCGGCGGATGCTGTCGTTCCTGCGAGGGGACGCGGACGTGCTGGTGAGCACGAGCATCATCGAGTCGGGGATCGACATCCCGCAGGCGAACACGCTGATCGTCGAGCGCGCCGACACGTTCGGGCTCGCGCAGCTGTACCAGATTCGCGGGCGGGTCGGCCGCTCGCGCGAGCGCGCGTACGCCTACCTGCTGTATCCGAGCGCGGCGGCGCTGACGCCGGATGCAGCGCAGCGGCTGTCGGCGCTGAGCGACTACACGGAGCTGGGGGCAGGATTCAAGATCGCGATGCGCGACCTGGAGATCCGGGGCGCGGGCAACCTGCTCGGCGACGAGCAGTCGGGGCACGTCGCCGCGCTCGGATTCGAGCTCTACATGCAGATGCTCGACGAGGCGGTCGCGGCGGCCTCCACCGGCGCCGACGGGGAGGCCGAGGAGGAGTGGGAGCCGGTGCGGCTCGACCTCAGCGTCGACGCGTACGTGCCGGCCGACTACATCCCCTACGAGCAGGCGAAGGTCGACGTCCACCGGCGGATCGCGGGCGCGCGCGAGGTCGCCGACCTGATGCTGCTGCGCGAGGAGCTGCTCGACCGCTTCGGCGAGCTGCCGCAGCCGCTCGAGAACCTGATCTCGCTGCAGATCGCGCGGATCAAGCTCGGCCAGGCGGGGGCGAGCGCGGTCTCGTTCCGCGGCGGGCGGCTGGCGGTGACCCCGATCGAGCTCGACTCGGGCCAGGCCAAGCGGCTGCGCGCGGAGATCCCGGAGGCGCTGTACGAGTCGGGCCGCTCGCAGGTGTCGATGCGCGTGCCGGACGACCCGCAGAAGCAGTTCCCGGCGGTCGTGCGGGCGGCAGAGGTGCTGCTGTCGCTCGTGCGTGCGGGCGAGGTGGCCGAGGCCGCCGCGGTGTAGCCGCCAACCCCATCCTCGACCAGAAGATGTTCATAAGCTTCCGCCACCGGCACCGCCCCGCGGAGTCGACGCCGCTACCATCGGCCGCCGTGCGGCTCTCGAACAAGACCAAACGGCTCGCCGTCGGTGGCGCCGCGCTTGCAGCGGCGGCGCTCGTCGCCGGCTGCGGCAGCGGGATCCCGGGCGATTCGGTCGCCTCGGTCGCCGGCAACCCGATCACGACGAGGGCGCTGAACCACTGGATGTACGTCGCCGAGAAGGGCAACGTCGCCTCGGCGCCGGGCGCGCCCGTGATCGTGCCGACCGACCCGCCGAAGTTCGACGGCTGCCTGAAGCAGGTCCGGGCGCAGATCCCGTCGCTGGCGAAGACCTCGGACACGATCATCCGCGCCGACTGCGCCAACCTGTTCCAGTCGCTCAACAGCGAGGTGCTCGGGTACCTGATCCAGTCGTACTGGTGGCAGGCCGACGCCGCGAAGCTGCACATCAAGGTCACTGACGCCGAGATCCAGAAGCAGTTCGAGACCGCGAAGAAGCAGGCGTTCCCGACCGACAGCGCCTACCAGACCTACCTGACGCAGACCGGCCAGACCCAGGCCGACATCCTCTACCGGTTCCGCACCACTCAGGTGCAGAAGCAGCTCGTCGCGCACGAGACCCAGAAGGTGACGCCAGCCGCGATCAGCAAGTACTACGCCGACCATCAGTCGCAGTTCGGCACGCCGGAGACGCGCAACATCCGGATCGTGCGCACCAACACCGAGGGCCCGGCGAGCGCCGCGCTGGCCGCGCTCAAGGCGGGCCAGAGCTGGTCTGCGGTGGCGAAGCAGTACTCGGTCGACGCCGGCACCAAGAACAACGGCGGCCAGCTGGTCGACGTCACCAACGGCGAGGAGGAGCACGCGCTCAACCAGGCCGCGTTCACGGCGCCGCTGAACACGATCGAGGGGCCGGTGCACGGCACGTTCGGCTGGTACGTCGTCGAGGTGACGAAGATCACGCAGGCGACGCATCAGACGCTGGCCCAGGCGACGCCGCTGATCAAGCAGCTGCTGACGAGCAACTACCAGACCGCGGCTCAGACGGCCGTGACGAAGCTCTCGCAGAAGAACTGGGGCAGCCAGACCCTGTGCCGTTCGGCGTACTCGATCACCTACTGCCACGGGTACAAGGCACCGAGCACGACCACGACGCCGACCCCGACGGCGACGACTACCACCCCGACGGCGACGACGTCCACGACGACGCCGACGACCACGACCGGCTCGGCCAAGAAGAAGTAGCCGGGCGGCAGACCGTCGACGTGAGTCCCCCGTCCGACGCTGGCCGGCCGGAGATCCCCGAGGCGCTCGCGCGGCTCGATCAGCTGACCCGCAGGCTCCGCCGCGAATGCCCGTGGGACCGCGAGCAGGACGCCCGCTCGATCGTCCCGCACACGGTCGAGGAGGCGTACGAGCTGGCCGACGCGGCACACAGGGGCGACGATGCGAAGCTGCTCGACGAGCTCGGCGACGTGCTGTTCCAGGTCCACTTCCTCAGCATGCTGCTCGAGGAGCGCGGCGCCGGCGACCTCGCCCGGGTCGCCGAGCACGTGACGCAGAAGCTGATCCGCCGCCACCCGCACGTGTTCGGGGAGGTGGAGGCGAACACGGCCGGCGCCGTGCTCGCCAACTGGGACCAGATCAAGCGCACCGAACCCGGACGCGAACCCGGCGTGTTCGGCGAGGTGCCCGACAATCTGCCGGCGCCGCTGTACGCGCGCAAGCTCCAGCGCCGCGCGGCAGCGACCGGATTCGACTTTCCCGGCGTCGAGCAGCCGCTGCAGTCCGTCGCCGACGAGCTGGAGGAGCTGAAGGCGGCGGGCACCACCGAGGAGCGCTTCCACGAGCTCGGCGACGTCCTGTTCGCAGCGGTCAACGTCGCCCGCAAGCTGCACGTCGACCCCGAACTGGCGCTGCGGGCCGCCTCGGACCGCTTCCGCGGCCGCGTGGACGCCGGGATCGACCTGGCCGCATCGGAGGGTCGGAACTGGAACGATCTCGGTCCCGAGGACCAGCTCGCGTACTACGTACGCGCGCGCCTGCGCTCGGCCACCGACGCCGGCTGAGGACCCCGAACCACCTACCAAAGGAGACCCACCGAGGATGAGCCAGATCGAACACGTCCACGCGCGCCAGATTCTGGACAGTCGCGGCAACCCGACGGTGGAAGTCGAGCTGAGCCTGCGCTCGGGCGCCTGGGGGCGCGCCGCGGTGCCGTCGGGCGCCTCGACCGGCGAGTTCGAGGCGACGGAGCTGCGCGACGGGGGCTCGGACTGGCTCGGCAAGGGGGTCGGCAAGGCGGTCGAGAACGTCAACGGCGAGATCGCGACGGCCGTGCAGGGACTCGACGCCGCCGCCCAGGCGGCGCTCGACCGCACCCTGATCCAGCTCGACGGGACCCCGAACAAGTCGCGGCTCGGCGCCAACGCGATCCTCGCCGTGTCGCTGGCGGCCGCCCACGCGGCCGCGGCCGAGGAGCGCCAGCCGCTGTGGCGCTATCTCGGCGGTGAGACCGCGCACGTGCTGCCGGTGCCGATGATGAACGTGATCAACGGCGGTGCCCATGCCGACAATCGCGTCGACTTCCAGGAGTTCATGGTCGTCCCGGTCGGCGCCACCAGCTTCGCGCAGGGCCTGAAGATGGGCGTCGAGGTGTTCCACAACCTGAAGTCGACGCTGCACGCGCGCGGGCTCGGGACGACGGTCGGCGACGAGGGCGGCTTCGCCCCCGACCTCGAGTCCAACGAGGCGGCGCTGGAAGTGCTCGTCGCGGGGATCTCGGCGGCGGGGTACGTGCCCGGCGAGCAGGTCGCGATCGCGCTCGACCCGGCCGTCTCGGGCCTGTACAAGGGAGGCGCGTACGTGCTCGAGCACGAGCACCGGACGCTGTCGGCGGACGAGCTCGCGAGCTACTGGGCCGAGCTCGCCGGCCGCTACCCGATCGTCTCGCTCGAGGACGGGATGGCGGAGGAGGACTGGAGTGGCTGGAAGACGCTGACCGATCGCCTCGGGTCCGGCCTGCAGTTGGTGGGCGACGATCTGTTCGTCACCAACACCGATCGCCTGAAGCGCGGGATCGACTCGGGCGTCGCCAACTCGATCCTGATCAAGGTCAACCAGATCGGCACGCTGACCGAGACGCTGGCGGCGATCCGGATGGCACGCGAGGCGGGCTACACGGCAGTCATCTCGCACCGCTCCGGCGAGACCGAGGACGTGACGATCGCCGACCTGGCGGTCGCGACCGGGGCCGGGCAGATCAAGACGGGCGCGCCGTCGCGAACCGACCGCGTCGCCAAGTACAACCAGCTGCTGCGGATCGAGGAGGCGCTCGGCGACGAGGCCGAGTACCTCGGGCGCCGGGCGTTCCGGGCGTGACCGGGCAGGAACGTCGCGGGCGGCGGCGAACCACGTGCCTACCGGATGCCGTCCGCCCGTGCCGCCAGCCCAACCGCGCGTTCGCGCGCCGACCGACCGACCGGGGTGCAGTCGGGACTGCCGGTCTCGCGCGTGCGCTGGGATCGCAAGCTGCGCATGGTGATGCTGGCGGTGCTCGCGCTGGTGGGGTGGATGGGGGTGCGTGGCGTTCTGTCGATGATGCATGCGCGGACGCAGGCGAGCCAGGAGCTGTCGCTCGTGGCGACGCTTCGTCGCGAGAACCGCGCGCTCGCGCAGCAGGCTGCTGCGCTGCAGCAGCCTGCCACGATCATCCGCGACGCCCGCGCGCTCGGGATGGTTCGCACCGGTGAGCGCGCGTACGTGATCACCGGCCTTCCGCATAATTGAGCGACGTCGACGACGTGATGGTCCTCTGGCAGGAGGGCCAGCGGCGCATGCAGCGGGCCGACCCCGGCGACCGCCGGATGCTCGAGCGCGTTGTCGAGGCGCTGGTCGCAGAGCTCCGCCGGCGGCTCGGGGGTGGGTTCACGACCGGCGAACTGGCGCGGCTGTACCTGGCGGACGGGACCGACTGGTGCTTCGACATCGCCGTCCGGACCGCCCCCGACACCCCTGCGGCGTGGGACCTGACGACCGTCGCCGGCGCAGCGTTCGCCCGCTATGTGCGCGCCGCGAGCGATTACGGCGGCGGGCGGCGGCGGCTCGGCGACGACGACGACTGACCGTCAGTCGTCGTCGCTGTCCTCGCTCTCCTCGGCGTCGCCTCCCGATCGCCGGATCACGATCTGGTCCTCCTCGATGACCACTTCGACCGGACGGTGACCCGCCCAGTACTCGGCGTACACGGGGTCGTCCTGGACCGCCGGGTCGAGCCACAGCCCGTACCCCTCCTCGCCGTGGTCGAAGGTCGCCTCGAGCGGCGTCCCCGCGCGGCGCTTCGTGCGGGTCGCCGTGCGGCCCGTGCGACGCGTACGCCGCCGCTTGGGCTTCTCCTCGGCCTCTTCGTCGGCCTCCCGCTCCGCGGCGGCCGCCTTCGCGGCGGCAGCGTCGGCGGCCTTCGCGGCGGCAGCGGCGGCCGCCTTCGCGGCGGCGGCCTCGAGCTCGGCTGCAACCAGGGCGTCGTCCTCGGCGCGAAGGTCGATCTCGTCGTCGTAGTCCGACAGTGCGACCGGCGCGTCCGGGTCGGCGTCGGCGGTGAGCGCCTGCTCCCGCTTGAACGCCTGAATCTGCTGAACGGTGACTTCGAGCTGATGCGCGATCCAGGCATCCGTGCGGCCCTGGCGCACCCACGCCCGGATCCGGTTCAGCTCAGGTCGTAAAGATTTTCTAGCCATGAAGCCGTCAGACTACCCGAGCGACCGGACTCGAGTCCGCGCGACGGCAGCGGCGCGAAAATTGGCAGCGCACGACTGGGGCCGGTATGCTGCTCGCTGGGCGGTAGGGACGGCTTGCTATGCGCCTGAAAAGGCGCGGCTCCTCCCTCGGGAACCTCGACGAGCAGGGAGGCAGTCAATTGCTGGTACTGACGAGGAAGTGCAGTCAAACGATCATGATCGGCGACGACATCGAGGTGTCGGTGCTGGCGATCATGGGCGAGAAGGTGCGCATCGGGATCCAGGCCCCGCGCGACGTGCCCGTGTACCGCAAAGAGGTCTACGCCGAGATTCGCAACGACCGCGTGGTCACCGAGACCGACCGGCAGGAAGAGGTCGACCGCGCGCTCGGCGATCTGAGCGGCTCGCGCTGAGTGAGTGTCGCGTCCCCGGGCGCGACACCGCCGGGCTCAGCCCTCAGGAGAGCAGCAGGTAGAGCGTCGCGAACATCGCCCCGGCGACGACGACGGCGGTGGTGATCAGCGTCAGCACGAGCACGTAGAACCGCAGCGAGCTGCGCTTCTGCTCCCGTAGCTGGCGTCGCCGGCGTGAACGGACGACCGCCTTGCGGCGCAGATGCTCGCGGCGGCGCTGGTCGAGCTCGGCTTCGTAACGGAACGCCTGCTCGAACTGCGCGAGGCTCTGTCGCATTTTCAGGGCCACGTCGCGAGCCTACCAGCCTGCATGCTGCGTTGCACAGCCGGTCCGCGATGCGCGCTGGAGGCGGCCTGGGGCACGCCTCCAGCGCGGGTCTGGTGTGCCCAAAGCCACCAGACCCGCGGGAACACCCCGGCCGTCAGCTGACCGGCTGGCCCTCGTAGACCCGGATGAAGTGCAGGTAGTTGTCGGCCACCTGGGCGGCCGCCTGCTCGCGCGTCAGCGACTTGTCGAGGTAGCCCTTGAGCGCGTCCCACCAGATCGAGCGGCCGATCGCGAAGCCGACGAAGCCCTCGACCGGCGCTGCCGCCTCGAGCCACTCCTCCACCTTCTCGGTCGAGGCGCCGCGGCCGAGCAGGACGCAGGTGACGCCCTCGCGGCCATCGCCCGAGCGAGCCTGCTCGGCGAGCATCTGCGCGTCGGAACGCTCGTCGACGCCCTCGATCTTCCACACGTCGACCTCGACCCCGTAGTCCTGGATCTGCTCGATCGCGCGGCGCATCAGCTCGGGGCGGAGCTCGGCGTCGTAGCGCTCCGAGCTGCCACCGACCGACTCGAGCTGGGCGTCGGTCGCCGGCACCAACAGTTCGAACAGGAACTTGCGATCGTGGGCGTGGAGCCAGTCGGCGAGCTCCTTCAGCCGCCCGAGCTGGCGCTCGTTCATCGCCGTATCCGGGTCGTCGGGGTTGAAGCGGACGAGCACCTTGGAGAAGTCCGGATCGAAGCGCTCGATGTGCGCGCCGAAGTCGGCGCCGTAGTCGAAGTCGAACTCGTTCTGGCCGCTCTTCTCGACCGGCATCGCGAGCTTCAGCCCGCCCTCGCGCGAGCGCGCGGGGATGTCGGAGCCGAACTGCTCGTCGACGAGCACGCCCGTCGCGTCCGCCTGGACCCCGCGCTCGACGGCCTCGAGCATCCCCTCGAAGATCACCCGCTTGGCATCGGCGATGGTCTCGGTCTGCTCGGCCGTCGGCTCCCCGTCGATCCCGAACATCTTCTTCTGGAACGAGCCGCGGTGGTCGAACGCGAGTATGTAGAGCTTTCCGTCGTAACCGAGTGACATCGACCACATCCTTTGCTTGTGCGGGTTTCAGGTTTCCATGCGTCGATTCTACGCCGGGTCAGCGGCTCGCAGCGGGCGCCCCGGGACCGCTCGAACACTGCGGATCTGGCCAACTGGCCGCTCTACAATCGGTTCGTGAGCACTGGTGGGCCTGATCTGTTCGTGATCTGCAAGAGCTGCGGATCCGAGGTCAGCCCGTACATCACCGAGTGCCCGTACTGCGGCAACCGCCTGCGCAAGCGCGCGCCGAAGCTCGACCGCAACGGACGGATCGCGGAGCGGCTCGGACGCCGCCAGCCCGTTCAGCTGAGCCGGCTGCGCCGTGGCGAGATCCCGGGGATCCGTCACGACTCGCGCCCGTACCTGGCCGGCGTGCTGGTGCTGCTCGGATTCGCCGGATGCCTCGTGTGGCGCACCGCGGCGGTCGACATCACGCAGCTGTGGGTCCACGGTCGGCTCGGTCACCACTGGTGGCGGATCTTCACCGCGCCGTTCGTCTACGACAACACCGGCTACGCGTTCGTGGCGCTGCTGGTCGTGGCGCTGTACGGCACGCTGCTCGAGCGCCGTCACGGGTGGGTCCCGGTGCTGGCGCTGGCGGCGCTCGGCGGCGCCGGCGGGATGGCGCTGACCGCACGCCTGTCAGATCACGTCGCGTTCGGCGGCAACGGGATCGGGCTGGCGCTGCTGGTCGCATGGGCGATTCCAGACCTGCTGGCGCTGCGCGCCCAGCGGGAGATCGACGGCGATCTGGTCGGGACGGCGGTGCTCGGGGCCGTGATCGCGCTGATGCCGCTGGCGGTGACCGACGCCAGCTGGCTGTCGGATGCAGTCGGAGTCGGCGCCGGCCTGCTGATCGGCTACCCGCTCGCGCGAATCCACCCTGTGTAGCGCTGATCGTGGAGGACTCTCAGCTCGAGGCCGCGATCGCGGCGATCAGCGAGCCCGAGCGGATGCGCGCCGCGCAACGGCTGGTCGCGCGCGCGGCGCCGTCGCTGCAGAGGGTGCTGGAAGGCGCGCTGTCGGAGGGCGGCTGGTTCGATGCGGCGCACAATGCAGCGGCCCGCGACGCGGTCGCGCCCGATGACCCGCACGAGCGGCTGTCGCTCGTGCGGATGCTGCTCGCCGACGAGACGCGGCTGGGGATGCTCGTCGGCGTCGCCGTCGGCGTCGAGCTCGCGCGCGAGTTAGGTTTCGAACTGCTCGACTCCGAGCACCCCGAACCAGACACCACTCAGGAGGACTGAAATGGACATCCGCTTTCTCGGACACGCAGCGTTCACGCTGTCGGACGGCGACACGACCGTTCTGATCGACCCGTTCCTGACCGGCAACCCGAAGGCCGCGATCGCCGCCGAGGACGTCCCCGCGACGACGATCCTGTTGACCCACGGGCACGGCGACCACATCGGCGACACGGTCGCGATCGCCAAGCGCACGGGAGCGCAGGTCGTGGCGATCGTCGAGCTGGCGAACGAGCTCGGTGAAGAGGGCGTGGACGTTCGCGACCCGAACCTCGGCGGTACCGTCAAGTTCGACTGGGGCTGGGTCAAGCTCGTCCCCGCGTGGCACACCTCGACGACGCCGAAGGGGACCGTCAACACGCCGGCCGGCATGCTGATCAACTTCAAGGACACGATCGTCTACCACCTCGGCGACACGTGCCTGTTCTCCGACCTGCAGCTGGTCGGCAAGCGCCACCCGATCGACTACGCGCTGATGTGCATCGGCGGCCACTACACGATGGATCGAGTCGACGCGATCGAGGCCGCAGCGCTCGTCGGGGCCAAGACGGTGATCCCGTGCCACTACAACACGTTTCCCCCGATCGAGACCGACGCCCACCAGTTCAAGTCGGACGTCGAGTCGGCGACCGGCTCGGACGTGGTGGTGCTCGATCCCGGGCAGGTCCACGCCGCGTGAGCGGCCGCGCCGCCGCCTCGTGCGCGGCCCAGATGCACGGCGGCGCGCGCGTCCGGATGCCACTGATCGAGGACCGGCACCTGTGGCTCGAGCGGCTGGCCGCCGGGACGGGCGGTGAGGTCGCCCACGTCGGCTGCGCCGACAGCCCGTATACCGCGGAGCTGCTCGAGGCCGGCGGGCTGCTGCACGCGCGGCTGGTACGCGCCGCGCGGGCGGGGCAGCTGACGGGGATCGACGTCGACTCGGACGCGGTGGCGCTGGTCGCGGCGGCGCTGCCCGCGGCGCGGTTCGTGGTCGCGGATGTGGCCGCGGGTGTGCCGGATGCCGAGCAGGGACGGTACGCGCTCGTGATCGCGGGCGAGGTGCTGGAGCACGTCCCCGATGCCGATCGGTTTCTGCGCGGCTGCCGGGCGCTGCTCGGCAGCGGTGGCGGGCGGCTGTGCGTGACCGTGCCGAACGCGTGCTGCCCGAAGATCGGCGTGCGGGCGGTGGCGGGGATCGAGTCCGTCCACCCCGACCACCGCGTCTACTACAGCCCGCGAACGCTCGAGCGAACGCTGGTCGGTGCGGGGTTCGAGCTGAAGTGGATCGCCAGCTGCTTTCCTCCCGCAGCCGGCCTGGGCGGCCGGCTGCTCGTCAACCCGCTGCTGCGCGGGGTGCACCGGCTCAGCCGCGGACCGCTCGGCGACGGGCTGATCGCGCTCGCCGGCTGTTGAAGGCGGTGCTGAGGGCCTGGTCGAAGGCAGCGGCCATCGCGTCGTAGTTGTAGGCGGCCACTTCCTCTCGGGCCCTGTTCCCGAGGTGCGTTCGGAGGTCGCTGTCCTGGATCAGGGTCGTCAGCGCGACGGCGAGTGCGGCCGGGTCTGCGGGCGGGACGACGAGGCCGGTCTGGTGGTGTGTTACGAGCCCGCCGGCGACCGCACCGACCGCGGTAGTCGCGACGACCGGCCTCGCCTGGTGCATCGACTCGTTGCAGACGAGCCCCCACGGCTCGCGGAAGCGGCGGCTCGGGACTGACGCGAGCACGGTGAAGGCGGCGGCGGCATACGCGGGCGGGAGCTGCTCGCGCGGCAGCGGTGCGAGCAGGCGCACGCCCGGCCCGGCGCTCGCCGCGCGTTCGGCGAGCGGGCCTTCGCCGATCAGGACGAGCGTCGCCTGGGCCGGGAGCTCCGGCCGGTGCCACGCCTCGAGCAGCACGTCGACGCCATTCTCGGGGACGAGCCTGCCGGCGTACAGGACGAGCGGTACGTCGTTCGGGAGCTCGTGCCGGGCGCGGAAGGCGGCGATCTCGGCCGGCGCGACGTCGCGGGCGAACAGCTCGGGCTCGACCGACTGGGGGGCGACGAACACGTCGTCGTCGCGGCCGCGGATCCGCGCGACGAACCGCCGCACGTGCTCGCCGTAGGCGACGACCGCGTCGGCGTCGCGGTAGATCCGGCGGGTCAGCGGAAGCGCAAGGGCGCCTGTGAGCGACCACGGTTGCGCCCAGACGGACGCCCACAGGATGAACGGCTTGCGATGGCGGCGGGCTCCGAGGTAGGCGGCGGGCAGGATCGCGCCGCCGGCATACGGGGCGATCACCGCGTCGTAGCGGGTGCTCAGCGCGAATGCCTGGCGCGGGCCGTGGGTCATGCGCCGGGCCGGGTAGGGGGCGGTTGCGATCCGCGCATCGAGGTCGGCGCTGATCCACGCCGGCACGTAGCGCTCGCCGCCGCCGAAGCACAGAACCTCGACGTCGTGGTCGCGGGCGAGGCGCTCGTACAGCGGCGCCCGGTAGCCGGCCAGGTAGGTTGTGAGCAGCGCGATCGCCACGGTGGGCGCCGGACGTTGCCAGAATCGCGGCGCACGATGCACGTCCTGCTGCTCCACAACCGCTATCGCGCAGTCGGCGGGGAGGAGCGGGCGGTCGGCGAGATCGAGCGACTGCTGGCGCGGCACGGCGTTTCGGTGGCGCTGCTCGAGCGCGACAGCGGCGAGGTCACGAGCGGCCGCGCTGCCGGCGCGCTGCTGCGCGGTGGCTCGGATCCGGATGGGGTCTTCCGGCGGGTGCTCGAGACGGGGGCGGAGGTCGTCCACGCGCACAACCTGCATCCGCTGTTCGGCTGGCGGGCGCTCGCCGCGGCGCGCGCGGCCGGCGCCCGCACGGTCCTCCAGCTCCACAACTTCCGGCTGTTCTGCGCGATCGGGGTCGCCTACCGGGACGGCCGGCCGTGCCACGATTGCCGCGCTCGCAACACGCTCCCCGGGCTCGTGCACCGCTGTCGCGGGTCCGTGCCCGAGGCGGCCGTGTATGCGGTCGCGCTCGCGCGCCAGCAGCCGCGGCTGCTCGAGCACGCCGACCGGATCGTCGTGTTGAGCGAGGCCCACGGAGAGCTGCTGCACGTTCACGGCCTCCCGCGGGAGCGCGTGAGCGTGCTGCCGAACTTCATCGCCGACGATGGCTGGGCCTCGGCGAGCCGTGCGGGTCATGGGGCGTACGCGCTCGCGAGCGGGCGGCTGGTCGAGGAGAAGGGGTTCGACACGGCGGTGCTCGCCGCGGTTCGCGCGGGGGTGCCGCTGGTGGTTGCGGGCAGCGGGCCCGACGAGGAGCGCCTGCGTCGGCTGGCTGGCGGAGCCGACGTCCGGTTCGCCGGCTGGGTCGATGCGCTCGAGCTCGGGCGGTTGCGTGCCGGGGCGGCGGCGCAGCTGGTTCCGTCTCGCTGCGAGGAGGCGTGCCCGTACTCGGCGCTCGAGGCGCTGGCGTCGGGGCTGCCGGTGCTCGTCTCCGACCGGGGCGGCCTGCCGGAGCTGGTCGGGGGCGGAGGCGGGGTCGCGCTTCCGGCGGGGGACGTCGACGCATGGGCGGAGGCGCTCGGCGGTCTCTGGGCCGATCCGCAGGCGCGCCTGCGGGCGGGGTCGGCGGCGCTCCGTGAAGGGCGGGAGCGGTTCGGCGAGCGGCGATACCTCGAGCGCCTGCTGGACGTGTACCGCTTGCGCGGTTAGCCGGCGCGGGGTTCCGCTTGCGTGGTCAGCCGGTGCGGGGTTCCCTCGCCGGGGCTGCGACTCACGATCCGTTCAGTTGCCCTCCCGGGTCCCGCAACGACCTCAATGCGGCACACCCCCCATGCGATCGCGGGGGTTGTTGGATTCGGGCGCTCTGAGAGCCCCAATCCGGCAACCCCCGTCTGCGATCGGGGGGGTGTGCCGCATTCAGGTCGTGTTCAGCCGATCCGCGAGCCGAGGGCGGCGTCCTGGTCGGGTCGGAGCAGCACCACTCCGAGCGTGTCGTCGAGCGCGCCGAGCACGAGCACCTCGGACATGAACGGACCGATCTGGCGGGGCGGGAAGTTGACGACCGCGACGACGAGCGTGTCGAGCAGCCGCTCACGCGGGTAGTCCGTGATCTGGGCGGAGGAGCGCCGGTGTCCGAGCTCGGGCCCGAAGTCGATCGTCAGCTTCCACGCGGGCTTGCGGGCCTCGGGGAAATCGTCGACCGCGATCACCCGGCCGACGCGCATGTCGACCGCGAGGAACTGGGCGAAGTCGATCACGGCCGGCGAGTGTAGATGACCTCAGCCGACGCCATCCGACACCCGCCGGGGCCGGTGAGGCGGCTCCCGACGGCTACTGTCCTGCGTGGTTGGTGCTGGTCTCGCCGGACGCTGGCGTCGTCGACGTGGTGGGCGTGGTCGTCGTCGACGTGGTGCCAGTGGGCGTCGTGGTGGTGGTGGTGGTGGTCGGCGTCGTCGTGGTCGACGTGGTCGTGGGGGTCGTGGGGGTCGTGGACGTCGTGGTCGTGGGGGTCGTGGACGTCGTGGGGGTGGTGGTGGTCGGCGTCGTCGTGGTCGACGTGGTCGTGGGGGTCGTGGACGTCGTGGACGTCGTGGTCGTGGGGGTCGTGGACGTCGGCGTCGTCGACGTGGTGCCAGTGGGCGTGGTCGACGTGGTGGTGGTCTGCGCCGTCGTCAACGCCATCGTGTCCGTAGTCGTCGCGTTGGTCGACACCGGCAGCGAGGTCGTTCCGCTCGGCGTCGCGGGCGTGGTCGATGCCTGCTGAGTGCCCGTCGAGGTCGTCGGCGTCAGCGCCGGCGCCGGCGTCGTCGCGGCCGCCGCCGGCGTGCCGGCCTCGGACTGCGGCAGCACGGTCGGCGAGGTGGTCGTCGCCGTACGGCCCGGAAGCGCGGTGACGGCCGCGGTGGTCGTCACCGCCGGCGTGGACGTCGCACCCGGGGTGGTGGACGCGGTCGGCGCCGTGGATGGCGTGGTCGTCGCGGCCGGCGGGGTCGCGCCCGTGCCGGTGACGGCCGGGGTCGTCGTCGGCGCCAGCCGCAACTCGACGTGCGTGGCGGCGCGAACCCGGCCCGCCCGCATCGTGCGCCCAGCGAGGCGGTGGTAGCCGGCCGGCGCCGCGGTCGCCGGCGCGGGCGCCGCCTCGGGCGCGGCGACCGGAGCGGCGAGCCGAGGTTGCTGAACCGCGGCCTGGTAGACGCCGTCGTTGACCGAGGCCGCGGCCGCCGCCGAGCGCGCGGCGATCTGGGCGGGGGACAGGGGAGCGTGGGCGTGGTGGGCGACCTCGACGGCGCCCGCTGTCACCAGCGCGGCCGCCGCCAGGCCTGCTGCGGTCTTCGTCGCAAGGGCGCCGAGGCCGGCCGTCAGCAGTCCTCCGGTGCTGGATGCGGCGGCGGCCCCGGCTCCGGCGACGCCGGCTCCGGCCCCGGCGGCTCCGGCTCCGGCGACGCCGGCTCCGGCGGCCCCGGCTCCGCCCGCTCCGGCGCTCGATCCAGCTGCGGTGGCGCCGGTGCCGGCCGAGTGGCCGAGGTGGGTGAACGCAAGCTGGCGGAGCACGACCAGCGGTCCGATCGGCAGCAGCGCCGCCAGCGCCCTGCTCGTCCGCCGCATCTGCGACTGGAAGGTTGCGCAGCGCTCGCAGGCCTTCAGATGCCTGCGCACGGCGGGACTCGGCCTGCGGACGAGCCCCTCCGCGAGCTCGCCGAGCTGGATCCGAACCTCGTCGCAGGTGAGCAGCCGCGCTTCGGCCGCCTCGGCCAGCGACACGCGCGCGCGGACGAGCAGCGACTTGACGCTCGGGACTGTCGTCTCCATCGCCTCCGCGATCTGCTCGTAAGAGAGCGCATCCATCTCCCGCAGGACGAGCGCTGTGCGCTGGGTCTCCGGAAGTCCTCGGATGTCCCCGATCAGCAGGCGGAAGTCCTCGCGCTCGCTGACCCTGTCGGCAGTCGTTGCTCCGTGGTCGAACAGGTGGACGTCCATCGAGTCGACGCCGACCGCCTGCACCCGGCGCATTTGATTGAGGCAACGGTTGCGCGCGATCCGGTACAGCCACGGCCGTACGTTGATCGGGCGCTCGTCCGCGCGGACCGCGTTGTAGGCGGCGGCGAGCACGTCTTGCAGGACATCCTCGGCATCCTCGCGGGAGCTGAGCATGTGGCGGCAGAACGCGAGCAGGCGCACCTGATAGCGGCCGACCAGGACCTCGAATGCCGCAGTGTTGCCGCGTCTGACGAGCACGACCAGACGCTCGTCGGACTGCAGGCGCAACAGTGGCGACCGCCCGTACAGCCCGATCCCTCCGGAATATTTGAGCGCAGAGACTTCCATCCGCTGGCGTACAACGTCCTCAACCCTTCAGAACAGCTTCAGGGCGCGAAAAGTTGCGGGGTTCGGTGTCGTTCGCGCGGCGCCGTAAGATCGCGGCGACCAGCCCGGGTGGACAAACTGGCAAAGTCGGCGCTCTTAAAAAGCGCTGCTCGGAAGAGCACTGCGGGTTCGATCCCCGCCCCGGGTATATCTATCGCTCGCTCGCTCGCTGGCCGCATCCTTCCACCACGCCGCCAGCACCCGGCGCCAGTTGGTCCAGGCGATCTGCTCGAGCTCCGCATCGGTGAAGCCGTCGGCACGGAGCGCGTCGAGCAGTCGCGGCAGGCCGGTCACGTCGCCGAGCTCCGCCGGAATCGTCGTCCCGTCGAAGTCGGAGCCGAACGCGACGTGGTCGACGCCGATCCGGTCGGCCACGTAACGGGCGTGTCGCACGATCTCGTGCATCGGCGTGTCGGCGGTGTCCTCGAAGTCGGACCGCAGGAACGACGAGGCGAACACGATGCCGACGAGGCCGTCGCTCGCGGCGATCGCATCGAGCTGGGCATCGGTGAGGTTGCGCGAGCACGGGGCCAGCGCGTGCGCGCCTGCGTGGGAGGCGACGAGCGGGCCGGGATCGAGCGAGGCGACGTCCCAGAAGCCCGCTTCGTTGAGGTGGCTGAGGTCGACGAGGATGCCGAGCGAGGCGCAGCGGCCAACCAGGGCCCGGCCGGCCTTCGTGAGTCCCGGACCCGTGTCGGGCGACGAAGGGAACACGAACGGGACGCCCGAGCCGAACGCGTTCGCACGGCTCCAGACGGGGCCGAGCGAGCGCAGGCCCGATGCGTACCAGGCGTCGAGGGCTTCGAGTCCCGGATCGATCGCCTCGGCCCCCTCGAGGTGCAGGACCGCGACGGGCGGCCCCTGCCGATCGGCTGCGGTGGCGTCGAGGTCGGCGGTCGAGCGGCCGAGCCGGACGTGCCCGTCGCGCGCGAGCGCGAGCAGCCTGCCCGCCACCCGCGTGGCGTGGCCCGAGGCGGTCGGCTGATCGACGGGCTGAGGCAGCTCGAACTCGAGCACGTCGTCGGACCGCGGAACGCGGGCGCCCATGCCGTCGGGGGAGCCGGTGCACACGGCGAAGAGGCCGCCGCGCATCCCGCCCTCCCGCATCCGCGGCAGGTCCATGTGTCCGCCCATCCCGCCCGCGACGAACAGCCTGTGATCAGCGTGGATCAGCGAGTCGTTGTGACCGTCGAACACGCACGGGATCGGCTGCGACGGCATGAGCCGCGCCGGTCAGCGGTTTCCGGTGGGGACCACTCAGGCGACGCGACGCCCGGCCGGGGCAGCAGCGTGCTCGTCGCGCAGGGCGAGCGCGCCGATCAGCGACTCGGCGAGCGATCGGTCGCCGTCGATTGCGAGCCCGGCCGGGTCGGGGTCGGGAGCGAACGCTCTGACCCACGCGGCGGAGTCGCCCGAGATCCGGGCGGCCGGCCGGTCGCCGGCCCGCTCGACGATCTCGACGCGATCGCAGCCAACCGTCACCGTGTAGGTCGCCTGGCCGCCGTCCCGGTGCCCGTCGGTGACTCGCAGCTCGACCTCGCCGGTGCGTCCGTTGGGATGGACGAGGCCGGGCGCGAGCCGGAAGATCGCGCCGAGGTCGACCCGCTCGCTGCTCCGCGGGGCGCTCCAGCTCCAGTGGTAGCCCCACCGCGCGAGCTCGGCGAGCACGGGCATCAGGTCTCGCGCGCGCTCGGTCAGCTCGTAGTCGACCCTGGGCGGCACCTCGCGGTAGCGCTTGCGGGTCAGCATGCCGTCGGCGACCATCCGGTTGAGCCGCGAGCGCAGCTGCTCGGTCGAGATCCCGGGCAGCACCCGCTGTAGCTCGACGAAGCGCCGCGGTCCCGAGGCGAGGTCACGGACGATGAGCAGCGTCCACTGGTCGCCCACGAGATCGAGGGCGCGTGCGTCCGGCGACCACTGGTCGTAAGGGTGCCGCTTGGGCGGGGGAACCTCGGGCAAACCTGCCTCCACAGTACTGACGGTGCCTACCAAGATCGAGTCTAACGGTCTGGACGTGCCTCGCAACAGACAAATGTATGAGCGGCGCCGGACACGTTGGCAATCCCGCGGCCGGGGGTCGAGAACTGCCGTGTGGGACAGCTGATCGATCTTGCCGCAGCCCGGGCCGGTCGCGCCAGGATCGCCGCGGCGCGGGCCGATCGCGCCAGCGTCGCACGAGCTCCGGCGGCGTTCTTCTTCGCATTGGATTGTCCGATCTCGTATCTGGTCGGCGAGCGGGTCGAGCGCGTGCTCGGCGAGATCGACTGGCTGCCCGTGCTGCCGGCACAGGAGCTCGGCTCCGGATCGCTGCCGGCAGCAGGCCGCCGTCAGGAGCCGCGCAAGCGCCTGGCGCTGGCGGCGCGGGAGGCCCAGTCGCTGCGCCTGCCGCTCGTCGAGCCCGATCGCTATCCGCTCCCCGATCTGCGCCCGGTCGCTCGTGCGGCCCTGTTCGCCGCCGAGCGGGGGGCGGCGCTGGCGTTCGCGCTGGCAGCGGCGCGGCTCGCCTTCTGCGGCGGCTTCGACCTCGCCGACCCGGACACGATCGCCGATGCCGCGCACGCGGCGGCGCTGGCGCCCGACGAGGCCCTGGCGGCGGCACAGGATTTGAGCTACGACGGCGTCCTCGAGGCGACGACCCGCGGGGTGCTCGCGCGCGCCGGAGTCGAGTCCCCCGCGATCGCGCTGGGCGGGCGCTGGTTCGCCGGGATCGACGCGCTGCTCGGCGCCAGCAGGTTCGCCGCGAGCCGCGTGCCGTACGTGGCCGTTCTGCACCCGGCCGGCTGACGCCACGGCGAAAGGAGCCCGGCGAGCCTGTTAGGTTGCCGAGGCATGACCGAGCAGGAACTGCACGGCGGACGACTCCTCGCCCGCCGCCTGCGCGCTCACGGCGTCAGCAAGCTGTTCACGCTGTCGGGCGGGCACCTGTTCTCGATCTACGACGGTTGCCGCGCCGAGGGGATCGAGCTGGTCGACACACGCCACGAGCAGACGGCCGCGTTCGCCGCCGAGGGGTGGTCGAAGGTCACGCGCGAGCTCGGGGTGTGCGCGCTCACGGCCGGTCCCGGCGTGACCAACGGGCTGAGCGCGATCGCCTCCGCGTCGCAGAACGGCTCGCCGATGCTCGTGCTCGGCGGGCGGGCGCCGGCGTGGCGCTGGGGGCAGGGGTCGTTGCAGGAGATCGATCACATCCCGTTCGTCCGGCCGCTCGCGAAGTTCGCCGTCACCGCGACTGCGCCCGGCGAGATCCAGGGGCTGATCGACGATGCCGTGACGGCCGCGCTCAGCCCCCGCTGCGGCCCGGCGTTCATCGACTTCCCGCTCGACGTCGTGTTCTCCCCGGCGGCGGAGGACAACGCTGAGGTCCGCGCGGTCGAGCCGTGGCTGGGCCCGGGTGCCGGCTCCGACGCGGTCGAGCGGGCGGCTGCACTGCTGCGCGACGCGGAGCGACCAGTGATCATGGCGGGCAGCGGCCTCTACTGGGGACACGGCGAGCGCCACCTGGTCGAGCTCGCCGAGACGCTGCGCGCACCCGTGTTCGTCAACGGGCTCGGCCGCGGGTGCATCCCCGCCGATCACGAGCTCGCGTTCGCCCGGGCACGCGGCACCGCCCTGAAACAGGCCGACGTCGCGATCGTCGCCGGAGTGCCGCTCGACTTCCGGCTCGCCTTCGGCGACGCGTTCGCGTCGGATGCCCACCTGATCGTGGTCGACTGCGTGGAGCCCGATCGAAGCCACCCTCGGGCGGTGGCGGCCGAGTGCTACGGCGCGCTCCCGGCGACGTTGACGGCGCTGCGGTCCGCATCGGGCGACGGCGCCGCCGCCGAACGCGAGCGCTGGCTCGGGTCGCTGCGTGAGCTCGAAGCCGAAGCCCGCGCCAAGGAGGCCGCGGGACTCGGCGACGCCCGTGGCCCGCTGCACCCGATGCGCGTCTACGGCGAGCTGCTCCAGATGCTCGATCGCGATGCGATCGTGATCGGCGACGGCGGCGACTTCGTCTCCTTCGCCGGCCGGCTGATCGACTCCTACGAGCCCGGCTGCTGGCTCGATCCGGGGCCGTACGGATGCCTCGGGTCCGGTCCGGGCTACGCGCTGGCGGCCAAGCTCGCGCGCCCGGACCGGCAGGTCGTGCTGCTGCTGGGAGACGGCGCATTCGGGTTCGCCGGGCTCGAGTTCGACACGCTCGCGCGGCACGGAGTCGGGATCGTCGCGGTCGTGGGAAACAACGGCATCTGGGGGCTCGAGAAGCATCCGATGGAGCAGCTCTACGGCTACAGCGTCGTCGCCGACCTGCGGCCGGAGACGCGCTACGACCAGATCGTCGAGGTGCTCGGCGGTCACGGCGAGCTCGTGCGCGATCCGGGCGAGCTGCGGCCGGCGCTCGAACGCGCATTCGCCGACGGACGGCCGTCGCTCGTGAACGTGCTCACCGACCCGGACGTCGCCTACCCGCGCCGGGCGAACCTCGCCTGAGTCCGTCGCGGCCCCGAACACGAAAACCGCCCGCATTTCTGCGGGCGGCTTCCGATCCAGGTGTGGCCCAATCGGGACGGGCAGGGGTACGTGCCAGAATGGGCCGGTTGTTTGGCTCGGACGGCGGGAGGCGCCGATGTCTGCGGCTTTCGTCCGAGCCTATGTTTGGGCTTTCGGCATCGCCGAGCGAGCCTGTGCCCACCGCGAATACTTACGCCAGGGACCCCCGGCGGCAATCGAACATTCGTCCAGCCGGAACCAATTCGGTCGGATCGGCGTTTCAGATTCGCCGGCGACGGGAAACGGATTCCGATCGCGTCGTCGCGTAGGCGAGTGCCGCACCACGCAGGATGTCGTGCTCGGACGCCTCGACGGCGTCCAGTCCGAACAGCGCCATCACCTCGGTGAGGATCACGATTCCCGGGATGATCGCGAGCGCCCGGTCGGGGTGCAGGCCCCGGACCTGGCGCCGTTGCTCGTTGGTCAGCGGCTCGAGCCGGTCGCGCAGCCGGTCGCGGCAGGCGGCCGTGAGGCGGAAGCCGTGCACGCGGCTCGGGTCATACGGCTCGAGCTCCTGGGCGATGGCGGCCAGCGACGTCGGCGTCCCGGCGACGGCGATCGCGCGCCTGACGCCCCGCCGGCGCGCAGGCGGGACCGCTGCGGCGAGCACTGCGCGGACGTCGCGGGCGAGGGCGTCGAGCTCGGCCGGGGTCGGCGGGTCGTGGGCGACGTGACGGTCTGCCTGACGCACGACGCCCGCCTGCGTCGAGACGTGGAAGTCGACGGTCCGGCCGTGACCCAGCACCAGCTCGGTCGAGCCTCCGCCGATGTCGAGCACCAGGATCGGTTCCCGGGCCGCGTTGGCGTCGAGCTCGTCGGTCGCGCCGAGGTAGGTCAACCGGGCCTCCTCGTCGCCGCCGAGGACGTGGACCTCGAGCCCGTACCGGGCGGCGACCGTGTCCGCGAATGCCCTGCCGTTGGCCGCATCGCGTACGGCGCTCGTCATCACCGCCACGCGACGCTGCGCGCCCTGCCCGTCGAGCAGCCCGCGGTACTCGTCGAGCACGGCAAGCTCGCGCTCGACCGCGTCTGCGGCGAGCCGTCCGCTGGCGTCGACGCCGGCACCGAGGCGCGTGACACGGCTGATCCGGCACAGCTCGCGGGCGATCCGCCCATCCTCGACGTCGGCGACGAACAGTCGCGTTGTGTTGGTACCGACATCGACGATCGCGATCCGCACGCTCCGACCTCTGCTCGCCGGGGGCGCCGGAGTCTACGCGCGGGCCGGCGCCAGCGCCGACGCGCAATGCTGTGTGGGCGTGCTGTACGAGTCCGACCTGGCGCTCGCGCTCGAGCTGG
>DAHUYL010000175.1 GCA_027315255.1 Solirubrobacterales bacterium
ACCGCGGACGCTGGTGATCCCGGGGAGCGACAGGGTCTGCACCAGCTTCATGCCTGCGCCCATGTCGTACACGTACGCCTCGTTGTCGACGAACACGTACTCGTCGTCGCGCGTGCCCCGCTGCGAGGCGATCGAGGGAGGCGACGTCGCGACGGTCGCCTGCCCGGATGACCTCGCGCGGGTCGACGCGCCGCGCGCCTGACCCCCGGCGGCGCTCGCCAGTAGCAGCGCCGCGGATGCCACCGCCAGCGCCAGCGCCGATCCGAGTCGACTTCGCGTGCCGAACCTGGAGCTCACTGCTTCGTGCGCCGGCCGACGATCACGATCCGACCCCGCTCGCCCGGCTCGCGTCGCTCGGGCGCGACCACGTCCAGGCCGGCGAGCGTGTGCATCGCGTCGAGCTGAGCGCGTGTGTACGCCTGATCGACCCCGCCGTGCGGGCGGCGGCGGCGGGCCATCTTCAGCACCGCCTCCAGGTGCTGGGCGGCGTCGAGCGGGTCGTCGATCGTCATGAAGTTGAACACGGTCACACCGCCGGGGCGCAGGACGCGGCGGATCTCGGCGAGGAGCGCGAGCAGGTGGTTCAGGCCAAGGTAGCCGAGGACCCCCTGGCCGAGGACGATGTCGAAAGACTTCTCATCGAACTCCGACAGCGTCCAGCCGTCCGTCGTCTGCGCCTTCGCATTCGCGAACATGCGCAGGTTCTCGCGCGCCTCCGCGATCATCGCCGCGGACATGTCGGTGCAGATCAGCTCCGCCACGAGCGGCGCGACGTGGCGCGAGATCCGCCCGGCCCCGCAGCCGAGCTCGAGCGCTCTGGCAGCGGGTCGCGTCCACGGCGCGAGCGCATCCAGGAACGGCTGCTCGTCGTACCAGCCGACGCCCGTCGCCGCGTCCGGCACAACCGCCCGCGCCCGCTCGGCCGTGATCAGCGACGACAGCGAATTGCTCGTCGTCAGGCCGTTGCGGACCGAGTCCGCCACGATTCGAGCCGCCTCGCCCGCGAGTCGGGGGTTGCGCAGCAGGGCTCGCACCGCGGCGCCGGCCGTGATCGTCCCCTTCCGAGCCAGCGCGATCCGCTCGAGCTCCTCTTCTGACAGGTCCCATCTGCGTGTGCGGGCCATCGGCGACTCGTCAAGCTACCAGGGGTTTTCGAACGGCCGGCAGGAGCGTCACCGGCTACGCTTACCGCCGCGTGCCACGGGGCTTTGACGACTACCTGGAAGGACTCGGCGTGCGGGCGCTGGCGCCAGCCACGTGCCCGTTCGATCCGGGCGTGGCGCCGGTCGTGCTCGAGAGCCACCTGGCGCAGAGCTCGCATCTGATGCTGGGCCTCAAGATCTCGATGGCCTGCTGGCAGGTGGCCGACCGCGCTGCGACGGAGGCCAAGCTTGCCGCGGCGCGCGCGGCGGGCGTGCAGGCGAACGCCGGTGGCGGTCCCTACGAGGTGGCCGTCGCGCAACGGCGCCTGCATCAGTACCTCGATCTGTGCGCGGAGATCGGCTTCGGCGGGATCGAGTGCGGGTCTGGCTTCACCGATCCGGGAATCGAGCCGAGCCAGATCGTCGCACTGGCGAGCGCCAGGGGCCTGCGCGTCGAATACGAGCTCGGGTCCAAGCACGGCGGAGCGTTCGACGCGGCCGCCGTCACGGAGCTCGTCGACGTCGGCCGCCGCTGGCTGGACGCCGGTGCCCACCGCCTCGTCGTCGAGGCGCGAGAGAGCGCCCAGGGGGTCGGCCTGTTCGACGACGCAGGCAGGCCCGACATGATGCTGGCCGATCGGCTGGCGGAGGCGCTGGGGCTGGAGCAGCTCGTGTTCGAGGCGCCGACCAAGCCGAGCCAGTTCGCGCTGCTGGACCACTTCGGAGCGGACGTACGGCTCGGCAACGTCAGGCTCGACGAGCTGTTGCGGGTCGAGATCTACCGGCGCGGGCTGCACTCGGACGCGTTCGCCAACCCCCGCTTGCGACCGGCGCCGCCTTCGTGACGCCGATCGTCGGGATCGCCCGCTACCCCAGCCTCGGTGATGTCGGCGACAGCTGGGCGGTCGTCGGGATCGACGTGATTCGCGCGACGACGACCGCCATCAGCGCCGTGGCGGCCGGCCGCCGGTGCTTTCCGGTGGCCTCGCTCGAGGAGGCGGTGCCGTTGGCCGCACGACTCGACAACCCGCTGCTGGTCGGCGAGCTCGGCGGCAACATGCCGTTCGGGTTCCACCTCCAGAACAGCCCTGCCGAGATGAACCGGCGCTCTCAGCTCGAGCGTCCGGTGATCCTGCTCTCGACATCCGGCACCGCACTGCTGTGCGCGGCCTCGAGGCGGGCTCGCACCTACGCCGCGTGCCTGCGGAACGTACGCGCCCAGGTACGGTGGCTGGTCGGACGTCACGACCGCGTGCTGCTGCTGGCCGGCGAGAGCCGAGGCGAGTTCCGAGAGGAGGACCGGCTCTGCTGCGGGCGTCTGGCCCGGGGCCTGCTCGACGCCGGCTACGAGCCGCGCGACGTGCTCGTCGAGGAGATCGTCAGGCAGTGGGGCGATGCAGCCGACGACGCGTTCATGGACGGCCACAGCGTCCAGTATCTGGCCGCGAGCGGCCAGCTGCACGACGCACAGTTCGTGCTCGATCACATCGACGATCTCGACGCCGTGTACGAGATGCGCGACGGAGAGCTCGTCGCGAGCTCTCCGGCATGACCGCGCTCCGTCCGGACGCCCTCGACGGCCTGCTGGATCGCTCGGTCCCGGTGCTCGTGCTGCGACGCGCGCTCGGGTCCTTCCAGCACTGCGTGCTCGGCGTCGCCCGCACGCTGGGCCGGCTGGGGGTGCCGGTCTACGCCGTGCGCGCGCACCCGCGCGAGCCGGCGACGAGCTCGCGCTACCTCGCCGG
Organism: Solirubrobacterales bacterium; assembly: GCA_027315255.1. Taxonomy (GTDB): domain Bacteria; phylum Actinomycetota; class Thermoleophilia; order Solirubrobacterales; family Solirubrobacteraceae; genus Palsa-465. The sequence continues at coordinate 2,888 of DAHUYL010000175.1, forward strand.
CGCGCTCGATCTGCTGGTGGACGACGACGGGGACCGCTGGGCCCGGCACCTGCTCGAGTTGCCGGCGCGGTTCGACGGCGCGGTCCTGCTGGCGATCGACGACCTCGCCGCGGTCGCGGTCGGCGACCATCAGGAGGCGCTGCTCGACCGCTTCCGGCTTCCGCGCCAGCCCCCCGGAATCCAGCGACGGCTGGCGTCGAAGCGCGAGCTGTTCGCACTGTGCGAGCGGCTCCGGCTGCCGACCCCGCGCTCGAGCTTCCCCGAATCCGAGGCGGAGCTGCTCGAGCAGGCGGCCGAGCACGGCTTCCCCGTCGTGGTCAAGCGAGCCGAGCCGTGGCTCGCGCCCCGCGACCCGCACGCCCCCAGCGTCGCGATCGTCCGCGACCGGGCGGAGCTGCTCGCCGCCTACGCGCGGATGGAGTCCGACACGGCGCCGCAGGTGATGCTGCAGGAGTACGTTCCGGGCGGTTCCGATTCGATCTGGATGTTCAACGGCTACTTCGGCGACGGCAGCCACGCGCTGTGTGGCTTCACCGGTCGCAAGCTGCGCCAGTGCGGGCGCGGGACCGGGCCGACGAGCCTCGGCCTTGCGGCCGACAACGTCGATGTGGACGAGTCGGCGCGCCGGCTGATGCACGACCTCGGCTACCGCGGGATCGTCGACATGGGCTTCCGCCACGACCGCCGGGATGGCAGCTACAAGCTGCTCGACGTGAACCCGCGGCTGGGCAGCACGTTCCGGCTGTTCGCGGCTCGCAACGGCGTGGATGTCGTGCGTGCGATGCATCTCGACCTCACCGGACGGAAGGTGCCGGCTTCGACGACGCCGGATGGCCGCACCTGGATCGACGAGCGCGGCGATCTCGCCGCGTCCCTGCACCTGTTCGCAAAGCGCAGCCTCGGTCCTGCCTCGTGGTCGAAGTCGGTCCGCGACGTCGACGAGGCCGCATGGTGGGCCGCGGACGACCCCGCGCCGTTCGCAGGCATGGCGGTGCGGCTCGTGGCGCACGCCGCCCGGAGGTCGATCTCCCGTGGATTCGACGCGGCCAGCTCGGGGCGGAGATCCCGGTGAGCGCCGCCGCAGGCAGCAGCGGCGGTGCCGCCAGCGTCGTCGAGCGCCAGTTCGACGCCAGTCCCGACTTCTGGCAGGAGGTGTATGCCGACTCGGGCGTGAGCGGCCTCGTCTACCGAGGCCGGATGGCCACCGCACTGCAATGGGTCGACGACCTCCGGCTCGCCCCGGGCACCGAGGTGCTCGAGGTCGGATGCGGTGCCGGCCTGCTGTCGCTGGAGCTCGCTGGTCGCGGACTGCGAGTCACCGCCACGGATGCCAGCATCGAGATGGTCACGCGGGCACGGCGCAACACGGCGAGCCTGCAAGCCGTCCACAGCCCGGCGGTGATCCAGGCCGATGTCGAGGCGCTGCCGTTCGATGCCGGCCGGTTCGCGCTGGTGGTCGGTCTGGGGCTGCTGCCCTGGGTACCGGATCTGCCGCGCGCGCTCGCCGAGATCGTCCGAGTCACCGCGTCTGACGGGTGGCTGCTCTTGACCGCCGACAACCGGTCGCGGCTCAACTTCCTGCTCGAGCCGCGTGAGAGTCCGTTGCTGACCCCGCTCAAGCTCGCACGGCGGGGTCTGCGCCGGGCTCGCGGGCTCGACACCGGGCCCGGGTCGAGCCTGCATCGCCCACGAGACATCGACCGCTTGCTCATGGCCGCCGGCGCGCGACCGGCGCGCCGCGCGACGTTTGGATTCGGCCCGTTCACCGTGCTCGGTCGAAAGCCCGTCCCGGAGCGCCCGGCGATCGCGGCGCACGAACGCCTCCAGCGCGCGGCGGCGAGCAGCCCGAGCCTGCGCCGGACCGGCTGGCACTACATCGTGCTCGCCCGCGTGGATCGGGGCGCCTGAGCGGCGAGCCTACTCGTGGAACTCGGTGTCGATCCACGGCATCTGCGCGCGCAGCTCCCTGCCGACGACCTCCACCTGATGCCCCTTCTGCTCCTCGCGCATACGCTTGAAGTTCTCCTGGCCGGCACGGTTCTCGGCGATCCACTCGCGCGCGAACTCGCCTGACTGGATCTCACCGAGGATCTGCCTCATCGCCCTGCGGGTCTCCTCGCCGATCACCCGCTTGCCGCGGGTCAGGTCGCCGTACTCGGCCGTGTTGGACACCGAATAGCGCATTCCGGCGATCCCCTTCTCGTACATCAGGTCGACGATCAGCTTGAGCTCGTGCAGCACCTCGAAGTAGGCCAGCCGTGGGTCGTAGCCGGCCTCGACCAGCGTGTCGTAGCCGGCGCGGACGAGCTCGGTCACGCCGCCGCAGAGGACGGCCTGCTCGCCGAACAGGTCCGTCTCGGTCTCCTCGCGAAAGCTCGTCTCGATCACCCCCGCACGGGTCAGCCCGATCCCCTTGGCGTAGGCGAGCGCGAGCCCGAGGGCGTCGCCCGTCGCGTCCTGATGGACGGCGACCAGCCCCGGAACGCCTGAGCCCTCGACGTACTGGCGGCGGACCAGATGGCCCGGCCCCTTCGGTGCGACCAGCGTCACGTCGACGTCGGCCGGGGGGACGATCGTCCCGTAGTGCACCGAGAACCCGTGCCCGAACATCAGCATGTTGCCCGCGTCGAGACCGCCGCCCACGCCGTCCTCCCAGATCTGCGCGTGGAGCTCGTCAGGGGCGAGCAGCATCACGATGTCGCCCTCGCTCGACGCGGCGACCGGGTCGACGACGCGCAGGCCGTTCGCCTCCGCCTTGGCGACGCTGGCCGACTGTGGCCGCAGGCCGACGACCACCTCGACCCCGGAGTCCTTCAGGTTGAGCGCATGGGCATGGCCCTGGGAGCCGTAGCCGATGATCGCGACGGTCTTGCCGTCGAGCTTGTGGAGGTCAGCGTCGTTGTCGTAGAACATCTGCCGGAGCGTATCCGGCGTCGGCCCGAGCCGTCAGCCTGGTGACCCCACGGGTTGCCGTGCTCGGTCCCTCAGCCCCCGAACTGCTGCTCGAGCGCCAGCACGTCGGCGACGTACTGACTGGTCGACGGGTACATGCCGTTCTGCTGGACCGACTGGAGGCCCTGGAAGTATCCGGCGGCGGCGAGCGTCTGGCTCCCGGTTGCGCTCAGCAGGTCGCGGAGCATCAGCACGCCTCCGGTCACGTTCGAGCTCGCCGAGGCTGGAGCGAGCGTGCCACCCCCGGTGAGGTACTGGTTGATCCAGCTCCACGTCCCCGGCAGGATCTGCATCACGCCGACGGCCCCGGCCGGCGACACCTCGTTGTTGTTGAAGCCGCTCTCCTGCCATCCGATCGCCTGGGCGAACGCAGGCGGCACCCCGTTGGCCTGGGCGATCCCCCCGATCTGGCCGGCGCTGACGCGCTCGTTCGTCGGGTAGGGCGGCGCCCCGGGCGTGCCCTCGGCGGCAGCGCCCTGCGGGTTCGCCGGCACGCCCGTGCTGGCCACGCTCGAGGCAGCCGCCGGTGTCGTCGACGACGCCGCGCCCGCCGGCAGCCGCAGCGTCGCACCTGCGTACAGCACTCCGAGCGGGTCGAGGCCGTTCAGCGCAGCCAGCGCCGCGACCGTCGTGCCATGGCGGGCGGCGATCGCGCTCAGCGTGTCGCCGGGCGCTATGACGTAGCCGCCTCCGACGACCGCGGTCGGGGCGGCGTGGACCGGCTGACCCGCCCCGGCCGGGGCCGAGCTGGTCGCCGCAGGCGCACCGGTTGCGCCGCCCTGCGGCGGGATCTCGAGCACCGTCCCGGTGACGAGCTGCGCCTGGGTCGAGATCCCGTTCGCCGCGGCGAGCGCCGAGATGCTCAGCCCGTCCTGGGCGGCGACCGACGTGAGCGTCTCCCCGGCGCTGACGACGTGCGCATAGTCGGCGCGCGCCATTGCGGGGAGCGAGACGAAGGCTGCGGGGGCGGCCGCGACCAGGATCGCGAGCTGGCGCACCCCGGACCGTGCAATGGGCATGTCGCGCAGTCTTCCCCCTCGCCCGCTGCGAGCGAACCCCTGCAAAGCACCGCCCAAACTGCAAGACGGCGTGCAGACCGGGCATCGCCGCTAACGGCGGCGAGCGAGGAACTCGGTCTCCTGCCGGCCGAGCGCTGTGGCCGGCGGGTCTCCGTGGAGGTACTCGGCGGCGATCGCCCCCCAGTCCGCACCGGCCCGGAGATTCTGCAGGACGATCGCGACGACGCCGTGCATCCGGCGGATCAGGACCGAGTCGGGTGGCACCGTGAACTGGTTGACCTGGCTCTTGAACGCATCGCGCTTCGCGGCGTCGGGTCGTTGCCGATCGCGCCCGCGATCGTCGGTGACTTCACCGAATCGGCGGTGGCCGGGTGCCGCATACCACTTCGTCGCTCGCCGCATCAGCCTCAGGGCAAACGATGCGTCGACCGCGTCCGCCCGGTCCTCGGGTAGATAGCCGCCCGCGATCAGACCGGCTTTCAGGCTCGTCGCGTCCTTCGCTCTGACGGCCAGCGCGATCGCCGCCTCGGCTCTGACGCGGGCCGGATCGATGTCCCGCAGAAGGCCGAAGTCGAGGAACGACACGCGCCCATCGGGACGCAGCAGGTAGTTCCCGGGGTGCGGGTCGCCGAGTGCGATCCGGTCGCGGTACAGCAGCCCGAAGAAGAACCGGAAGACGATCTCGCCATAGCGGTCGCGCTCGGGCTCCGGAGCCTGGCGCACCGCCTCGAATCGCCGCCCGTCGACGTAGTCCGAGACCAGCACCCGCCGCGTCGAGAGCGCCGTGTGGACGCGCGGGACGTGAATCAACGGATGCCCGCGCATCAGCCGCTCGATCCGCCGCTGATTCTGCGCCTCGAGCTCGTAGTCGAGCTCCTCCCCGATTCGCTCGCTCAGCTCCGCGCCAAGCGCCTTCACGTCCAGCCCCGGGGCCAGCCGCCCCAGCAGGGGCACCAGCAGCATCGCGTTTCGCAGGTCGGTCTCGACCGCCTCGGCGACCCCCGGGTATTGCACCTTCACGACCAGATCCGCGCCGTCGAGGCCTCTGGCCCGGTGGACCTGTCCGATCGAGGCCGCTGCGAACGCACGCTCGTCGAACTCCGAGAACACGCTGGACAGCGGCCCGCCGAGCTCCCTCACCAGCAACTTCTCCAGGCGGGCGAACGGCACCGGCGGAATCCCGTCGCGGAGCGTCGCGAGCTTCCGCTGGAGCTCGGCCTGCTGGTCCTCTGGCAGGCCGTCGAGCTCGACCATCGAGATGATCTGGCCAACCTTCATCGCCGCCCCTCGCATCCGGCCGAGCTGCTCGACTAGCTCGCCCACCAGCGCCGCCGTGCGTTCCTGCTCGGCAGCCGCCGCCCGCTCCGGCGTCCGCATCCGGTTCGCGGCCCGCATGCCAACCCAGCGCACGCCCTGACCCGCCGCCAGTCCGCCGACCCGCGCCGTCCGCGCCACGCGCCCCGACGGCAGCTTCCTCGCCTCGGGTGCGGAATCCTCGGCAGGCGCGGCCATCAGCCGAGGCTAGCGACTGGCTACGCGGTGGCGAACGCTCGCCGTCGGGGGCTGCTATCGCCGAGACGGAGGCAATCGCGAGCGCTGGTCAGGCCCCGCTGTCGGACGGAAGCTCGACCGGAACGACACGGAGATCGTCGATGCCGGTGAAGTCCGCTGGATTGCATGTGTAGATCGGCACGTCGTGGGCGATCGCGATCGCGGCGATCATCGCGTCGTAGGCCCGCGCCGCAGGCTTGCGGCCAGCCCTGCGCAACGACGCGGCGACCCGACCGAACGCGCGGGCAGCCGCGGCATCAAACGGCAGCGGAGTGAAGTCGGCTTCGGCCTGCTGCACATGCGCCTGACGTGCCGCGCGCTCCTGCTCCTCGGCGGCGAGCAGCGGGCCGACGGACAGCTCGGCGAGGGTGATCGCCGTGATCAACGGCTCCTCTGGCAGCACATTCGGGTCAGACAGCCGCGGTAGCAGGATCACCGTCGAGGTGTCCAGGATCCCCCGCCCGCTGGACCGCCCGACGCTCACAGCCGAGAATCGATCAGCGCGTCGCTGTCGGCGCGAAGCTGCTCGATATCTACCGCCGGCAGATGGTGCCAGCGAGCCAACAGGACCGCTGCGGCGACCGTCGGTTCGGGCAGCGCACGCAGCTCGAGAACCGGTTTACCGGAGCGGGTGATCGTGATCAGTTCACCACGCTCCGCGCGGTCGACGATCTCGCCACCGTGGTTGCGTAGGTCGCGGATGCTGACCTCACCCATGCACACAGCGTATCACGCGTGATACAGGTACCGAGCCCCTCGATGACGCTCGCTCGCTGTCGGTGTGCACGCAACCGTCGTGGAGCACGAAGATCAGCGGCTCGGTCATCCATCCGCGCTGCCGAAGCTCCGCGACCACCCTGTCCGACATCGGCACGACCCAGTCCGCCAGGCGGTGAGCGCAGTCAGCGAGTTCGCGGTCAGCTGCAGCGATCATCGCCTCAGCACTCATCGCGCGCTCAACACGGATGCAGTTGCACTCCCAGTGGTCGGGGTAGCGCGCGTTGCGGAGAACCTTGCCATGCGAGAACGACCGCACCTCGTCGCAGACCCGCTCCTTCTAAGGCAGACCAGCGCAAGAGCCGCTTCTCGGCCGAAGCATCCAACACGTCGGCGATGGGCAGCGGGCGGCAGCATCGGCAGCGCGCGAGCGCCTCATAGCCGACGAGCTCGAGCCCCTGCAGGAAGCGGATCGGCTGAACGCCATCTGCACACGGCCGTCGAGCAGGCCCGCATCGAGCGCGGGCTCCAAGCCGGCGTGCTCCGCCGGTCGGACCGCGCTCACGATCGCTCGACCTGCGCGGCGGCCAGCTCACGCCACCGCGGCAGCTGGTCGGTCACCCCGCAGGCGGCGAGGTAATCGGCGTCCAGCTCGGACGCCGGCAGCGCGCCGGGCCGGCGGGTCGCCTCGGCCTCCTCGACGAGGACGTTCGCGATGTACGTCGCGCCGTTCTCGTCGAGCGCGAACCCGGCGGGCCGGTCGTGATGGCCGGCGACCGCGCCGGTGACGGAGAACGGGAGCCCCCACAGCGCCAGCATGTGCGCTCCGATCTCGGCGTGCGTGACCTGGCACAGCTCGCGCTCGACCTGGTACAGCGGCCGTTGCTGCTCGTGGGCGACGAGCAGGATCCGGCTCAACGCGTCGCGGTCCTGTACGGCCAGCACCAGGATCCCGACGTCGTGCAGGAGCCCGGCGGCGAACGCCCCCTTCTGCACCGGCCGGTCGCTCAGCAGCTTGCGGGCAACGCTGCCGACATGCCAGCAGTGGCGCTGGAGGCGGTCCAGATCGAAGTTCTCGATCGGGGCGTCGAGCCTGAGCTGATTGAAGGTCTCGGCCTGCAGCACGAGCGCCTGAACCGCGTCGAGCCCGAGGTACACGACCGCCTCGTTGATCGCGCTGACCGGCTGGCGGCGGCCGAAGTACGCCGAGTTCGCGAGCTGGAGGATCTTCGCGGCCATTCCCATGTCCTGCTCGATGATCCGGCTGACCCCCTCGATCGTCGCCTCACCCGAAGCCATCGCCTCGGTCAGCTCGAGATACAGGTGCGGGACCGACGGCAGCACCGAGGCGCCGACAGCGGTGCGGTTGAGCTCGACCTTGGCGATCGTGCCCTTGATCGCGCAGGCCCGCTCGATCACCCCCACCAGCTGGTCGGTCTCGCACGGCTTCGCCAGCAGCTGGTGGGCCACGCCCGCGGCACGCGCGACCACCCGCAGCTCCGCATGGCCGGACAGCACGATCCGCACGGCCGTCGGCGCGCGCAGTCGAACCTGCTCGAGCAGCGTCGCGCCGTCCATCGACGGCATCCGCAGGTCCGAGATCACGACGTCGACGTTGGCGCCGTCGATCGCAGCGAGCGCGTCCTCGCCGCTGGTGACGAACTTCATCTCCCAGCGGCGACGGTGGGGGCGCAGCGCGTCACGCAGCGACTCGAGCAGGTTCTCGTCGTCGTCGACGAACAGAATCCGCTTGGGCTCGCCTGCCTCGACCGACGTGCCTGCGCCGGACAGCGGCAGCGGCGCCGCCGAGGGCCCCGGTGTCGTCGGCATCACCGATCCACCGCCTCGAGCACGTGCAGCGGCTGACGGATCGAGAACGGGCTCAGGTTCTCGAGCCGCTCGATCAGATGCTCGTTGACGACCTGTCCGCGCGCGACGAGCAGTCCGCCGCCGGTGTTGCGGACGTCGTCGGCCAGCGTCATTCCGACCCGCAGCTCGGCCAGCGCGACCTCGATCACCGGGCGGTTGGCGGCGGCGGCGCCGACGCCGAGCAGCTCGCCGAGCTTGGTGAGCAGGAACGGGTCGTAGATCCGCTTGTGGCGCATGATCGCGATCGCGTCCGACGGGTCCGATCCCGCGGTCTCGAGCGAGTCGTAGTCGATCGCGATCCGCAGCATCCGCGCCGGCTCGGGGATCGCGCCGATGCTCAGCGGGTTGCCCGCCTCCGGCGTCGTCTGGTAGGCGTCGATGATCTCGAGCACGCCTTCGAGCCGCGGGATGTTGCCCAGCAGCTGCCGCGTGACGCGCGGGATGCGCTGGATCATTGCGATCTCCTCGATTGTCAGCGAGTCGCCCGAGTACCACTTCTCGGCCGTCGCGGGCGGCAGCGTCACCGCGCCGATGTGCGCGAGCATCGCTGCCACCTCCGCCTCCCAGCGATCTTTCAGCTGGACCGCGTCCGCCAGCCGTGAGACGAGCAGCTTCACGCGCCCGCCGCGGCCGAACGCGGCCGGGCTCGCGATCGCCAGGATCCCGGCCAGCGCATCGACCGCCCCCCGCAGCGTCTGCTCGAGGATCACGCGCTCGGCGGTCAGCAGGCGGTGGTGGCTGAGCGCCGCCGCGCACGCACGCAGCAGCTCCTCCCCCTCGACCGGCTTGGTCAGGAAGCGGAACAGCTGGGCGTTGTTGACCGCGCGGATCGCCGCTTCGGTGTCGGCATGGCCGGTCAGCAGCAGCCGCACGGCGTTCGGCGCGAACATTCGGGCCTGGGACAGGAACACGTCGCCCGCCATCCCCGGCATCCGCATGTCCGAGATCACGATCGCGTACGCATCGGGATCGGCCTGGAGCAGCTTCAGCCCTTCGGCGCCGCTCGCCGCGGTGCGGACGTCGAAGCTGCGACGCAGACGGTCGCGCATCCCCTCGAGCACGTGCGGCTCGTCGTCGACCGCGAGCAGCACGGGCTTCGTCGACGTCGCGCTCGACGTCGGGAACGCGCTGCGAGCCGCCTGCTGCATACCCATAGAGTCGACGGCTACGGAGGGTCCTGTAGCGGGCAGGTACGGATTCGGCTGCGGGTCGGTACGCGCCAGCGGTCGCTACGCGGCGACGTCGAGCGGCGCGGGCTCGGCCCCGGCCACCTGCAGCGGCAGCCGGATCGTGAAGGTCGTGCCTGCGCCCGGGGTACTGGCGCACTCGAGCGCGCCACCGTGGCGGTCGATCGTCGCTCGCGCGAGCGCGAGTCCCTGCCCCGTCCCCTTGCCGACCTCCTTCGTCGTGAAGAACGGCTCGTAGATCCGCTCGAGGAGTTGCTCGGGGATTCCAGGACCGTCGTCGGCGATCGCGACGACCGCATGCGCGCCCTCGACCCGGGTCGAGCTCCCGATCCGTCCGAGCGGGGCGTCGCCATCGCCGGCGGCCGTCCGCTGCTCCTCGATCGCCTGGGCGGCGTTCACGATCAGGTTGAGCAGCACCTGGTTGATCTCGCCGATGTTGCACGGCACCGATGGCAGCTCGCCGAGCTCGAGCGCGACCTCGGCGACGTACTTGTACTCGTTGCGGCACACCGCGAGCGTCGTCTCGATCGCGTCGTTCAGGTCCTCCGGCACGATCTCGCCGCTCGACGGGTGCGAGAAGCGCTTCATCGCCTGGACGATCGAGCGCACCCGCCCGATCCCCTCGACGGTCCGCTCGAACGCCGCCGGGATCCGCTCGCACAGGTACTCGACGTCGGCGTGCTCCTCGGCCTCGCTCATGATCGCGCGACGCTGCTCGACCGGCACGGGCGTGTCGATCCACAAGAGCTCGCGATAGCGGCCGGTGAGGATCAGCAGCTCCTCGACGGCGTCCTTCAGGAACGTGATCGAGTCGCCGACGAACTGCAGCGGCGTGTTGATCTCGTGGGCGATCCCCGCCGCCAGCTGGCCGACCGCCTCGAGCCGGTGCGAGACTCGGCGTTCGAGATCGAGCCGCTCGCGCTCCTCCTCGAGCCTGACCGCGTCGGTGACGTCGGTCGAAGCGAACAGCACCGCCCCGACCGTCGGGTTCGCGCGCAGGTCGATCAACACCGACTCGAGCGTGTGCCACGAGCCGTCCTTGTGGCGCACGCGGTGGCGCAGCGACACCGATTCGTCGGGGTTCAGGCGCTTGAACGCGTCGGTCATGATCCCGACGTCGTCGGGATGGCCGGTGCTGGCGAGATCGACGCCGACCAGCTCCTCGGGGTGGTAGCCCAGCCACCGCTCCATCGACGGCGTCGCGTACGTCAGGCGGCCCTGCGCATCGGCGAGCACGACGATCTCCCGGAGATGGTCGAGCAGCGCCCGCCAGCGGCCCTCGCTCTCGCTCAGGGCAGCTTCCGCGCGCTTGCGCAGCGTGATGTCGCGCGAGATGCCGAAGGTGCCGACGATCTCGCCGCTCGTGTCGCGCAACGGCAGCTTCGTCGTCAGCACCCAGCCGGGCTCGCGCTCGCCGTCGTCGCTCCCCGGAGTCGGCCGGTAGATCTCGCGCTCCTCGAGGTCGATGATCGGCTGGCCGGTCTCCATCACCCGCAGCTCGTCGGCGCGCGCCGCCCGCGCGTGCTCGTCTCCGAACACGTCGAAGTCCGTCATCCCGATCAGCTCCTCCGGGCGCTCGAAGCCGAGGCGCTGTGCCTGCACGTCCGAGACTCTCAGGAAGCGGCTGTCGCGATCCTTGAAGTACACCTGCTCGGGGATTCCGGCCATGAAC
>DAHUYL010000182.1 GCA_027315255.1 Solirubrobacterales bacterium
AGCGGGTCGGTGCCGAGCGGCTGCGGGCCGCGATCTGCGAGATCGCCGACCTCGAGCTGGGCTCGCGCGGCGGCGCGCCGGGCGGCGGGTCGGAGGACACGCGAGCGCTGCTCGCGATCCGCCGGATCGCGGCCTGACGGCCGCGCCGGGCTCACCGCCGTGCAGCGGCGCCACTGCCGCGCGACTTGTGGTCGCGCCGACGCGGGGCTACCCTGCGGCGGTGACCGGTGGCAGCTCGCGCTTTGGCGTGCTCGGACCGCTTGCGTTCGAGCGGGACGGCGAAGCGGTGCCGATCGTGAGCAACAGGCAGCGCACGCTGCTCGCGCTGCTGCTGATGAGCGACGGTCGGCCGGTCTCGCGTGACCGGCTGATCGACGAGCTGTGGGGCGAGGAGCGCCCTGCGAGCGCGGTTTCGGCGCTGCACGTCCACCTCTCGAAGCTGCGCGAGCTGCTCGGCGACCTGCTCGAACGCGACGTCGCCGGATACAGGCTGCGACCGGATGGGTACACGCTGGATGCGAACGAGTTCGCGGCCGTCGTCGCCGCCGCCCGCGAGGACCCGAGCCGGTCGGCGGACCTGCTGCGCGAGGCGCTCGGGCTCGTGCGCGGCGTCTCGCTGGCCGACGTCGCCTGGGACGGCAGCCTCGCAACCTGGCAGCGGTCGCTCGAGCAGCAGCGCCTGCAGGCGACGCTGATGCGGATCGACGCCGACCTCGGCGCAGGCGCCGCCGGGGAGCTGATCGCCGAGCTCGAGGCTCTCGTCGACGAGCATCCGTTCGAGGAGCGCGCCTGGGGTCAGCTGATCACGGCGCTGCACAACGCCGGACGCAAGGCGGACGCGCTCGCCGCGTTCCAGCGCGTCCGCCGCCTGCTGTCGCAGGAGCTCGGGCTGGATCCCGATCCGGCGCTGGTGAAGCTCAACGACCGCCTCCTGGCTGCGGACTCGGGAGGGGCTGGGCCGGTCTCGGCGGTGGCCGACCGTGCCACCGCCGAGGTGAAGTCACGCTCGTCGAGCCTGCCGAGACCGCTGACGCGGCTGGTGGGTCGCGAGGGCGACCTCGCGACGCTGCGGGGTCTGCTCGCCGATCCGGAAGTGAGGCTGCTCACGCTGACGGGGCTCGGTGGCGTGGGCAAGACGCGACTGCTGATCGAGCTCGCCCGGCTGCTCGAGCCCGAGTACCGCGACGGGGCTGTGCTGGTGCGGCTCGACCGCGTTGCGGATCCGGCTTGGGTGCCGGCCGAGCTCGCCGCCGCGATCGCGGCCCGCGACGGGGAAGACGCCCCAGGCGCCGGCGGACTGGCCGGCTACCTGCGCGAATCCGAGCTGCTGATCGCGCTCGACAACTTCGAGCATCTGATGCCGGCGGTGGGGACGGTCGCCGAGTTGCTGGAGGGGGCCCCGCAGAGCAGGATGCTCGTGTCGAGCCGGACGGCACTGCGGATCCGGGGCGAGCACGTCTACGAGGTCGAGCCGCTCGAGCTGCCGGCCGGCGACAGCGACGGGGAGATCGCGGCGAACCCGGCCGTCCAGCTGTTCCTCCAGTCGGCGGTGGCGGCCGACCGCCGGTTGCGGATCGACCGGGACGTCTCGCGCAGCGTCGCGCGGATCTGCCGCGCGCTCGACGGCCTGCCGCTCGCGATCGAGCTCGCCGCCTCGAGGTTCGGTCGCGCCGACCCCCTCGAGCTCGTGCAGCGACTCTCACTCGGCGCCGGCGAGCGCGGGCTGCGCGATCTGCCCGACCGCCAGCGGACGCTCGACGCGACGCTGCGGTGGAGCTACGACCTGCTGACCCCGAAGGCGCAGGAGCTGCTGCTCGCCTGCGGCGTGTTCACCGGGGGCTTCGATGCGACCGCGCTCGCGGTGGTGGCGGGCTGGCGGATCGCCCCCGAGCTCGACGAGCTCGTCCATGCGAGCCTCGTGCGTGGTCCCAACGAGGCAGGTCGGTTCTGGCTGCTCGAGCTCGTGCGCAGGTTTGCGCAGGGCGAGCTCGAGGGCCGCGACGCGACGGCCCGGGCTCGTCACATGGGCCACTTCTCGGCGGCCGTCGCGCCCGCGATCGCCGCGCTCGACGCCGGCGAGCCGCCCGCACAGGTGGCTGCGACGTGGACGGCCGACCACGCGAACCTGCGCGACGCGCTCGAGCATGCGCTGCGCAGCGCCGATCCGGCGGCGGCCGTCGCGCTCGCGCTCGGGATGCGACCGATCTGGTACGCGTCGATGCTGACCGACGAGGCCCACGAGTTCGTCGCCCGCGTGCTCGAACTCGACGGCGTCAGTCCGCCGGACGAGGTGCGGCTGCTTCAGGCCGCGGTGTTCGTCGCGTTCGCGCAGACGGGGCTCCCCTGGCTGCACCGGCTCGCGACTCGGACGGCCGAGCTCGGCGACCGGGACAGCTCGGCGATGGCCGTCTGCAACTACTTCGCGATGGCGGCCAACACGCGCGATCTCGACGAGATGGCGTCGGTCCGGCCGACGCTGGAAGGGCTCCTCGACACCGAGCTCGGCGATCGCGCGATGGGCTGGGCGCGGTACTTCCTCGCGATCGACGATTACGTCGGGGCGCGATTCGCAGCGAGCGCCGCGCACGCCGCCGAGAGCCTGCGCTATGCCCATGCGTGCGGCCACGCGTTTCTGATCGGGTGCGCCAGTGGCATCGAGCTGCTCGCCGCGTGGGCTCGTGACGGCGAGATCCCGCAGCCGGCATTGCTCGATGCAGTTCAGCTGATGGGCGCGCCCGGAGTGCCGCCGCTGTCGGCCTTCGCGCTGTGGCTGATCGGCCGCTATGCGGTCGAGCACGACTCTGCGGTCGCGCTCGAATGCCTGGTCGGCGCGCAGCGACTGGTGGTGCAGGCAGGTGTCGACATCTGGCCCGAGAGCCTGCTCCGCGAGGAGACGCTCGCGATGCTCGGGTTGAGCGAGCTGCCGCCGGACGGCGAGCCGGATGCCGTGGTGCGCGCGGACGCGGCGCTCGACCGGGCCGCCGCCTGGTTGGCCGCGCGTCCCGGGTCCGAGTGCGCTGCTCGACGGAACGTCCTGACGCCGAGCCGCGCGACCGCCCAGTAGCTCCGCGGCCCGCGGACGTTACGGTCCGACCCAGTGCATGTCGATGTAGCTGCCGCCCGTGTTCTGGAGCGTGATCGTCGAGCCGGAGGTCTGGAGAACCGTCAAGGTCACCGAATCCCCGGCGTTCAACGGGAGCAGCTCGCTGACAGTCTGGATCGTGTCCAGACCGGGAGCCGGCGTCACGTTGCTGGCCGCGTCGCAGCACCCCCCGTTCACCGAGATGCCGACGAATCGGTAACCGCTCGCGTGAGCCGAGTCGCCCCACTCGATGCCGCCGTCGACCTGGTAGAGACCGGCGATCGGCGCCTTCAGCCAGTTCTGGTTGATCTGGCTGTCCCAGGTGCCGTCGTCGTTCACGGCGATCGTTCCGTCGAATTGGAGCGGGTTCTCGGTCCCGCTCGGGACGCTGATCGAGAAGTTGTTCCCCAGCCCGACGTTGGCCGCCGGGATCGTCCCGATGTTCGCCGGCAGGACCGCGGCGGACGCAAGCGCCGAGGAGGTCACGGCGCCGCCTGCGAGCGTCGACGAGGTCACCGCCCCGTTCGCGAGCTTCGACGAGGTGATGGCGCCCGGCGCGATCGTCGGGTTCGGATATGAACCGGTCAGGTCGCCACCGGCGCTGCCTCCGGCGCTGACCCAGAGCTGGTCGCCGACGCTGGGCCGTTGAGGCGACCAAGCTCGCGGGGAGTGCTTAACCCGGGCCAAAGCAGCGCCAAAGCCCTGCGTTGGCACGTGCGGGATTCAGGTCGTTGGGGAGCGGATGCGTTTGCGGAATCGGCGGCTACGCGGAGTCGTCCAGGTGCCGGGCGAGCTGGGTCCGCGAGCGGATCCCGAGCTTTGCGTACACGTTGGAGAGGTGCGCCTCGACCGTGTGCACTGTCACGAACAGCTGGGCTGCGACCTCCTTGTTCGAATGCCCGGCGCGCACCAGCTCGGCGACGCGTCGCTCGCTGGCGGTCAGCTCTCCGGTTGCGGCCGCCGTGCGCCCGCTGACGCGCGCCAGCTCCGAGCCTGCCAGCTCGCTCCAGCCCACGCAGCCGAGCTGCGCGAACGTCGCCCGAGCCTGCTCGAGCGACTGCCGAGCCGCCGCGCGCTTCTTGAACCGTCGCTGCGTGCGTCCGAGGAGCAGCAGCGTGCGCGCACAGTCGAATCCCAGCCCCAGCGCCCGGTAGTCGTCCGCCGAGCGTGCGAGCTGCGCCGCGGCGGCCTCGTCGTAGCGCTCGGTGAGTTCGATCACCGCCTTGGACCGCGTCACCGTTGCGAGCCCCCACGGATGTTGCTGGTCGACCGCAAGCGGCTCGAGCCACTCGATCACCGCACGCGCTCGCTCGAGCCGACCCAGCTCGGCCAGTGCTTCGACGAGATCGCCGGCGACGGGGAACGTGCCGGGATCGTCGATCCCTTCTCGACGCATGTGCTCCCAGACGGGCTCGATGCTCGCGACCGCCTTCTCGGGATCGCGCTCGAGCAGCGCGACGAGACCCGTCGCGCGCCGGGCCTCCAGCTGGTCCCAGACGGATCCGTCCGGCGGCGCGGCCCGCTCGAGGCAGGCGGCGCTCAGCTCGGTGGCGCGCCGTGCGTCGCCGCGCAGGGCCGCCAGGACCGCCTCGGCGCGCGTGCCGAACGCGGGCGCCTCCGGCTCGAGTGCGTTCCACTGCGCCCAGTCGTGCAGTGCGCGGGTGAGGGCGTGCACATCGCCCGCGCGCATCTCGACCTCGCACAGCTGGAAGGTGCAGATCACGCCGGAGCGGGACTCCCCGCGCTGGTCGGCGCACGCAAGCAGGCGCTGGAGGACTTCGCGTGACCGGGCCAGCTCTCCTCGAAACGCGAACCGCACCCCTGCCGGGCGCTCGACCGACGTGTCGTACAGGCTCGAGGTGATCGGCGGCATGTGGGCCGAGCGCTCGAGTAGATCGTCGACCGCCTTGCCGCGCATGATTCGCACCCAGGCGAGCGCGACGAGCGCACGTCGCAGCACGTCCGGCGCGGCCGATCGTGCGATCGCGACCGCGTCGCTCGCCATCCGCTCCGCGTCTGCGAGCCGGTGCGCCCGGTTGACCGCCAGCAGCAACGACCGCCTGGCGAGGGCCCGCGCGCGCAGGTCCGGATCGTCGTTCGCCTGCTCGATCGCCAGTGCGATGTGCTCCTCCTCGACCGCGAGCTCAGCCCCCTCGCCGAGCAGCAGGTAAGCCTCGGCGCGCGCTGGTCCGGCGGGCAGCGAATCGATCCGCTCGGCGAGCAGCTCGGTCGCGCGGGGATACTCGCCGGCGGTCGCCAGATGCCGAGCGAGCGCAAGCAGCCGGGCGCCATGGTCCGGGTCGTCCGACGGCGTCAGGCGGAGCGCGTGCAGCGCGAACTCGCTCGCATCCTGGACGGCGCCCAGCTCCGTCGACCGAGTCGCCGCCGCCGACACGCGAGCGGCGAGTGCGGTGTCCGGGGTGGTCGCAGCCATCGCCAGGTGCCGGACGCGCAGCGTCTCGTCGGTCACGGTTTCGGCCAGCGCAAGATGCAGGTCCCTGCGCTCGCGGGCGCTCGACTGCCGGAGCGCAGCCGCAGCGAGGAGTGGATGTGATGCGCGCAGCCGCGTCTCGGCGGCGATCAGGATCCCGGTTGCCAGCGCGTCCTCGAACGCGAGCGGGGCGACGACTGAGATCAGCTCCTCGGTGCTCAGGCTCGCGCTCAGCGCCACTGCCAGGAGGACTCGACGCACGGGCGCGGGGAGCGCTGCCACCCGTGCACCGAACAGCTCCTCGAGCACCTGCGGCACGGGCAGCGCGGCGCCGATCTCGGGCAGCCCCTGCTCGAGCAGCGCCCGGCCCAGCTCCAGCGCGAACAGCGGGTTTCCTCCCGAGGTCTCGAATACCTGACGGAGCACCCGCCGCGGGAGAGGCTGACCGAGCCGCTCGCGGAGCAGCCGGCTGATCGCGCCGATGCTCAGCGGTCCGAGCTCGAGCCGATCGACCTCGGGCTCGAGTGCGCGCTCGAGATCCGATCGCCGGACCGGACGCCGCGACACCAGGTAGCGAACGCTTTCGCTCCTGAGCCTCCGCGCTGCGAACGACAGCACTGCTGCCGAGGCGGGATCCAACCACAGGACGTCGTCGATCGCGACGAGCACCGGTCCACGACCGGCGAGCAGCCGCCGCGCTCCGAGGAAGCCGGCCGAGATCGCGAACGGCTCGGGCACTGCACCCGACGGCTCGGTCCGTCTGACGGCGACCTCGAGTGCGTAGCGCTGCGGCTGTGGCAGTTCGTCGAGCAGCGCCGGATCGACCCGATCGAGCAGGTCGGCCAGCGCCGCGAACGACAGCTGCGCCTCCGCCTCGCTCGCACGCGCCGACAGGACCGTGACGCCCCGCTCGGTCGCGAGCGCGATCCCCGCCTCCCACAGCGTGGTCTTGCCGATCCCGGGGTCACCGCACAGCGCGAGCACGAGCGCTGCTCGCGCGCCGACCAGGAACCGCTCCAGTCCGGGAAGCTCGGACTCGCGCCCGACCGGTGCAAGCGGCGGCGCAAGTTCGGTCACGGCACCACGGACCTCGACGGCTTCATCCTCGAACCCCGGCATTGGGACGACGGCTCGAATCCTAGACGCAGCCACGGCGACACGCGGGTGGAGGCTGCATCCGGGCCCGCCGAGGCCGTCTCTGGAGGAGCGCGACGGAGGCGGGCGGCTACTCGGCTGCGCCGCGGCGCACGCGGGCGGCACGGGACTTCTTGCGGGCGCCGTTGTTGCGATGCAGGGCGCCGCGCTTGACCGCTTTGTCGATCGTCTGTACGAGCGTATGGTGCTCGGCATCGGCGACGGCGCCATCGCCATCGGCGACTGCCCGCTCGAGGCGACGGAAGTACGTCTTGATCTTCGACGTGTAGCGGCGGTTCTCGTCGCGCTCGCGGATCGCGCGCTCGATTCGCTTCTTCTGTGAATGGATGTTGGCCATAGTCGGCAGATGGCGGCCGCGGCGCGGATCCCGCCGCAGGCGCGCCCGTACTATAGCGAGCCCTTGACCAACCTCCACGAGCGGAGCACAGCGCACTCAGGCGGGGCGAACCCAGCTCCGGCCGCGTGGCAACCCCGCCGGCGGCTGTCGGTCAACACTGCGATCTTCGCGATCGCGACCGCGCTCAGCCGGGTCGCCGGGCTGGTGCGCGAGATCGTCGCCGCCGGCTACTTCGGCACGGGCAAGGCGGCATCGGCGTTCACGCTCGCCTCGCAGATCCCGAACCTGCTGTCGAACCTGTTCGCGCAGGCCGCGCTCAGTGCCGCGTTCGTGCCGGTGTTCACCGACCTCCTGCAGCAGGGCCGCCGCCGGGAGGCGTTCCGGCTCGCCTCGACGCTGCTGTGGATCATCCTGCTCGGGCTGGGTGCGCTGACCGCGCTCGGGATCCTGCTCGCCGGGCTGATCCTCCCGACGCTCTCGAGCACCAGCTTCGCGGGCGGGATCGCCGCGACGCTGACGCAGATCATGTTCCCCGTCGTCCTGCTGCTGGGGCTCACCGGGCTGCTCGTCGGGGTCCTGCAGTCCTACGACGAGTTCACGATCCCGGCGCTGGCGCCCGTGGTCTGGAACCTCGTGATCCTGCTCCTGCTGGTCGTGCTGCACAACCAGTTCGGAAGCGGCAAGGGGATCTATGCCTACGCGGTCGCGTGGTTGGTGGGCACGGCCGTGCAGCTGGCGATGATCGGCTCGGCGCTGCGGCGGATCGACTTCCGGCTCGACTTCCAGCTCGACTGGCACGACCCGCGCGTGCGCCAGGTGTTCGTGCTGATGCTCCCGGTCACGATCGGCCTCGGCATCGTCAATCTCGACGCGCTGATCAACTCCGTGTTCGGTCAGCTCGTCAACTCGAACGGCCCGCGCGCGATCCAGTTCGCATTCCTGATCTACATGCTGCCGCAGGGGATCTTCAGCGTGGCCGTGTCGACCGTGCTGTTCCCCACGCTCAGCCGCCAGGCGGCGCGCCGCGACCCGGCGGCGATGCGCCACACGCTCGGCAACGGGATGCGCCAGATCAACCTGCTGCTGATCCCGGCCGCGGCGGGGATGATCGTGCTCGCCAGGCCGATCGTCCAGCTCGTCTTCCAGCACGGCGAGTTCACCGCGTACTCGACCCACCTGACGGCGCTGGCGCTGTTCTGGTTCGCCTGGAGCCTGCCGTTCGCCGGTCTCAACCTGCTGCTGACGCGGACGTTCTTCGCGCTCCAGCGACCCTGGATCCCGACGCAGCTGGCCGCGATCAACATCGCCGTCGACATCGTGCTGAGCGTCGGCCTGTACAAGCCGCTCGGAATCCAGGGGCTCGTGATCGGAACGGCGGTGGCCAACATCGTGATGACCTACCTCCAGGTGCGCCGGATGCGGATCGGCTTCGGCGGCCGGCTCGAGGGCGCCCAGACGGCGATGATCACCGCGCGGATCGCGGTCGCGGCGATCGTCACCGGAGCCGTCGCACGGGGCGTGTGGGCGGCGCTCAGCGCCGAGGCGGGCGGCTCGTTCGCGGGACGGCTGCTGGCGGTCGTCGTCGCCGTCGGTGCCGCCGGCGCCTTCTACGCGTGGGCGACGCTGAGCATGCGGATCCCCGAGGCGCGCCAGATCGAGCGGCTGATCCGCGACCGGCTGCGGGCGGGCGGGCTCGCCTGAGCGTGGCCACCGCGCCCGCGTGCGCGCGATCGAGCGCCTCGAACCGCTGCCGAGGGTCCATTCGAACTGCGACAGTGTCCGCAGTCGCTCGAAGATGACAGCTTCCGTGGCCTCGCGGGACCGCTCGGGGCCGACGCGGGCGTCCTACATACACTCAGCGTCATCACCGATCAGGCGCACATCCGCAACTTCTCGATCATCGCCCACATCGACCACGGCAAGTCGACGCTGGCCGATCGGATCCTCGAACTGACCCACACCGTCGACCCGCGGGCGATGCGTGCGCAGGTGCTCGACTCGATGGAGCTCGAACGTGAGCGCGGGATCACGATCAAGGCACAGGCCGTGCGGGTCTTCTACACCAGCCAGCGCGACGGCGAGACCTACCAGCTGCACCTGATCGACACCCCCGGTCACGTCGACTTCACCTACGAGGTGAGCCGCTCGCTGGCCGCGTGCGAGGGCGCGCTGCTCGTCGTCGACGCCTCCCAGGGGGTGGAGGCCCAGACGGTCGCCAACACCTACCTGGCGATCGACGCGGGGCTCGAGCTGATCCCCTGCCTGAACAAGGTCGACCTCCCGGGGGCCGAGCCCGAGCGCGTGGCCGGTGAGGTGTCGGACCTGATCGGCGAGCCGGCCGACTCCGTGCGCCGGATCAGCGCGAAGACGGGGGAGGGGGTGAGCGCCGTGCTCGACGAGCTGATCGCGCGCGTCCCGCCGCCGGCGGGCGACCCGGCCGCGCCCCCGCGGGCGCTGATCTTCGACTCCGAGTTCGACCAGTACCGTGGCGTAGTCGCCTACATCCGGGTCGTCGACGGCACCTTCACGAAGGGCGACGCGATCGTGGCGATGCAGGCCGGCACCGCCGCCGAGATCGACGACATCGGGTTCTTCACGCCCCAGATGACGAGCGCGCGGCAGCTCCGTCCGGGTGAGGTTGGCTTCCTGATCACGGGGATCAAGGACGTCACGAAGCTGCGCGTCGGCGACACGCTGACACTCAAGGATCGTCAGGCGAGCGAGCCGCTGCCCGGCTACCGCGAGGTCAAGCCGATGGTCTTCTGCGGCATGTTCCCGATCAACTCCGAGGACTACCAGAACCTGCGCGAGGCGCTCGAGAAGCTGACGCTCAACGACGCGGCGCTGTCGTGGGAGCCGGAGACGAGCGATGCGCTCGGGTTCGGCTTTCGGTGCGGGTTTCTCGGCCTGCTGCACATGGACATCGTGCGCGAGCGGCTCGAGCGCGAGTACGACCTGGAGCTGCTGCAGACGATGCCGAGCGTCGAGTACGAGGTCACCCGCACCGACGGCGAGGTGATCCCCGTCCACAGCCCGAACGACATGCCCGATCCGAGCAAGGTGAGCGCGGTGCGGGAGCCCTACATCCGCGCCTCGATCCTGACCCCGAAGGAGTACGTCGGCCAGATCATGGAGCTCTGCCAGGAGCGCCGCGGCGACCACGCCGGCATGCACTACCTGTCGGCCGAGCGGCTGCAGATCACCTACGACCTGCCGCTCGCCGAGATCGTGCTCGACTTCTTCGACCAGCTGAAGTCGCGCACCCGGGGGTACGCGTCGCTCGACTACGACCTGATCGGGCTGCGCGAGTCGGACCTGGTGAAGCTCGACATCCTGCTGGCCGGGGATCCGGTCGACGCGCTGTCGATGCTCGTGCACCGCAGCAAGGCGGCCGACTTCGGCCGCATGATGGCCGAGAAGCTGCGCGCGCGGATTCCGCGCCAGCAGTACGACGTCCCCGTCCAGGCGGCGATCGGCTCGCGGATCGTCGCGCGCGAGACGATCAAGGCGTACCGCAAGGACGTGACCGCCAAGTGCTACGGCGGCGACATCACCCGCAAGCGAAAGCTGCTCGAGGAGCAGAAGCGCGGGAAGAAGCGGATGAAGCAGGTTGGGCGGATCGAGGTGCCGCAGGAGGCGTTCCTGGCGGTGCTCGAGCTCAGCGAGAAGGGCTGACGGACCGGCTGCTCAGCGATCGTCGTCGGACTCGCGGTCGGAGAACAGCCAGACGAGCCCAGCGCCGAGCGCCATCAGCCCGAGCAGCCCGACGATCGGGGCGAGCGGGTTGAAGGTCGGCGGGCGGAATACGGGTTGGTCGGCGCGGTCACGCTGGAACGAGCCAGCGCCGCTTGGCGTGAAGAACGGGACGCCGGCTGCGCCGGTGCGACCGAGCGGCGCGACCGCGGCGGCGAGCGCCGCGAGCATCAGCGCGACGGTCAGCAGCACGGCCGCGCGGGCGGCCAGCCCGGACCGGCGCCGTGCCGGCGTCGGTGCCGGGTGCGCCGGCACCGGCAGGTCGCCGATCAGCGGGTCGAGCTCGCCGTAGGTGCGCGCCGACAGCGCGCGGCCGAGCCGCTCGTCGAGCTCGTGAGGTTCGAGGCGGCCCTCGAGCGCGGCCTCACGCAGCCGCTCGGCGACGTGCTCCCGGTCCGCGTCCGATGCTCGCAGGAGGGATCGCCGTTCCACGCCGCCTCCGTTCAGTAGCGCCAGGCGCCGCCCGCGCCGTGATCGCCGATCCG
This sequence comes from Solirubrobacterales bacterium, assembly GCA_027315255.1. Taxonomy (GTDB): domain Bacteria; phylum Actinomycetota; class Thermoleophilia; order Solirubrobacterales; family Solirubrobacteraceae; genus Palsa-465. The sequence goes on from DAHUYL010000182.1 coordinate 11,244, forward strand.
GCCGCCGCCGGGGGGACGTGGGGGATGGGGTGGACGCGGCGGAAAGCGCCTGTAGCTCCCGTTGCGGCCGCGATGGACGAGCGCGAACACGGCGATCATCACCCAGATGCCCGACAGCGCGAACAGCGATGCGAGCACGACCGCGGCGACCATCACCACCATCACGATCGCCGCGACCGCGACCGCCAGTGCGAGCATCGGGCGCGCGAGCACCAGCTGTCGCGTGCGCGTCGCGCGCGAGGGGGTCGCGACCCGGGCGCCCGGCAGATCGGCGACGACCTCGTCGAGATCGCCATACGTGCGGGCCCGGAGCGCCGCTGCGAGCCGCTCCTCCAGCTCGTGGGCCAGGATCCGTCCCTCGGTGGTGGCCTGCTTGAGCCGCTCGGCGACCCGCTCCCGGTCGGCGTCGGATGCTCTGAGTGAGGACCGCTTCGCCACACCACCAGAGTACCGCGCCGGCAGCCGCCTTCGGCCGGGACCGAGCCGATGTTCGGTCGACCGATCAGTTTCCGCTCCGCTCGCCGTTACACGCGCATGCACGAACCACTCCTCACCGGCAAGCGGGCAGTCATCTACGGCGGCGGCGGCGCGATCGGCGCCGGGGTCGCGGCCGCGTTCGCGCGCGAGGGCGCGCACGTCCACCTGATCGGGCGAACGCGCGATCGGCTCGAGCGGGCCGCCGCCGCGATCGTCGCCGCCGGCGAGCCGGCCGGCGGCGACCGGCCTCGCGTCGAGATCGGCGTGCTCGACGCGTTCGACGAGGCTGCGGTACAGGCGCACCTGGGGTCGCTCCCGCGCGTCGACATCTCCTTGAACCTGGTCACCCGAGGCGACGTCCAGGGCCAGCCGCTGGCAGAGTTGACCGTCGATCAGGTGATGGCCCCGATCGAGAACATCCGCTCGAACCTGATCACCGCCCGCGCGGCCGCCAGGCGAATGATCGACCAGGGCGAGGGCGTGATCCTGTGGCTCACGAGCGGGTCGGCGGCCGGCGCCGCCCCTGGGATGGGTGGCACCGGGCCCGCCGACGCGGCCACCGACAACTACATGCGCCAGCTCGCGCGCGAGACCGGCCGTCAGGGGCTGCGGGTCTGCGGGATCTGGACGGCGGGCGTGTACGACACGTTCCTCGGGGCGGACGGAGATCCGACCACGCCCGCGCGAAGCAGTGGCGTCACCGCGACGCAGATCGATCGGCTGATCGGCAACATGGCTGCACTCGGCCGTGCGCCGCGGCTGGAGCAGGTTGCGGAAGCTGCCGTGTTCCTCGCGTCCGAACGCGCAGCATGCACGACCGGCTCGGTGCTCAACGTCACCTGCGGGCTGGTGAGCGAACGATGAGCGCGCTCGACGGGGCCACGTTCGACCGCCACCGCCGCGAGCTGCACGTCCACTGCTACCGGATGCTGGCCAACTACCACGAGGCCGAGGACGCCGTCCAGGAGACGTACGCTCGCGCCTGGCGCGCCCGCGATCGGCTCGAGGAATCCTCGAACGCGCGGGCCTGGCTGTACAAGATCGCGACCAACGTGTGCGTCGACCGGGCGCGGCAGGCGCGGACGCGCGCGCGCTCGTTCGCCGAGGTGTCGTGGCTCGAGCCCTATCCCGACCGGCTGCTCGACCTCGCCGCGCCGCCGGACGAGCAGCCGGACGCGGTGCTCGCCGCGCGCGAGACGATCGAGCTTGCGTTCCTCGCGGTGATCCAGCTGCTGCCGGCGCGACAGCGGGCGGTGCTGGTCCTCCGCGACGTGCTCGAGTGGAGCGCAGCCGAGACGGCCGTCGCGCTCGAAATGACGGTGCCGGCGGTGACGAGCGCGCTGCAGCGGGCGCGGGCGAGGATCGCGGCGGCGTCCGCCGGCGCCGATCGTACGACGCAGCCGAGCCCGTACGAGCGGGAGCTGCTGCAGAAGTTCATCGACTCGCACGAGCGGATGGACGCGGCGGCGGCGCTCGCAGCCGCCCGCGAGGACATCCGGATCACGATGCCGCCCAACCCGATGTACTTCAGCGGCCGCGAGCAGATGCGAGGGCTGTTCGACGTCGCCCGCGAGATGGGGGAATGGCGGCTCGTGCCCGCGCCCGCGAACCGGATGCCGTGCGCGGCCAGCTACCTGCGCGCGCCCGGCGACACGCTGTTCCGCGCGCACAAGCTCGACGTCCTGCGGATCGACACCGACCGGATCGCCGAGGTGACGACGTTCGGGCCGGAGCTGTTCGCCGAGTTCGGGCTCGAGCCGGTGCTCGAGCCGATCGCCTGAACTCGCGGCCCGGACGCCAGCGGTGCAGCCGAGGTGCGGCCGGCGAGCGCGAGCGGCGGCAGGCCGGCCGCGTGCCGGCGCTGCTGGCCGAGGCGCAGCCGCTGAACCGGCAGCACCCGACGTTCTACGGCGCCGCCTGGGTCGCGCTCGGCCGGCTGATGCTCACGACGGACCGGCCGGCGCCATGCGTTGGCTGACGCATGGCCGGCGGGGGTGAACACACAAGTCACCCCCGCCGGGACAACCGCCCGCGCGTCAGCCGACGGGCTCAGGCACGATCCGGATGTAGGGCTTCGGTTCCTCCCACTCGCCGAACAGCTCGCGCGCCTGGTCGTTCGAGACCGAGCCGGAGATGATCACCTTGTCGCCCGGCTGCCAGTTCACCGGCGTCGACACCTGGTGCGTGGCCGTCAGCTGCAGCGAGTCGATCACGCGCAGGACCTCGTCGAAGTTGCGCCCGGTGCTCATCGGGTAGACGAGGATCAGCTTGACCTTCTTGTCCGGACCGATCACGAACACGTTCCGGACCGTCTGATTGTCGGCCGGCGTGCGCGACAGCGGGTCGCCGGTGATGCTGGCCGGCAGCATCCCGTACAGCTTCGACACGTTGAAGTCCGCGTCGCTGATGATCGGGTAGTTCGGGGCGTACCCCTGCGTCTCCTCGATGTCCTTCGCCCACTCCTGGTGGCGCCCGAGCGGGTCGACCGACAGGCCGATGATCTTCACGCCGCGACGCGAGAACTCGGGCTCGATCCGCGCCATGTAGCCGAGTTCCGTCGTGCAGACGGGGGTGAAGTCCTTCGGGTGCGAGAACAGGACCGCCCAGGAGTCCCCGATCCACTCGTGAAAGTGGATCGGACCCCGTGTGGTCTCGGCCTCGAAGTCGGGTGCAATGTCTCCAAGTGACAGGCCCATATCTCTCCTTCGGAAGATTCCCTACAAGTCTATCGGAGTTTCGGGGTTTGCCTGGCGCGTGCCGGTGGCCGGCGCCGTGGGAAGATCAGGGCCGTGGAGCTCGGTCTACAGGGACGTGCGTGCGTGGTCACGGGGGCTTCGGGCGGGATCGGCGGCGCGACCGCGCGGCTGCTCGCGGCCGAGGGAGCGTCGCTCGTGCGTGCCGGCCGTCGCCGCGACGCGCTCGCGGCGGTCGCGCAGGGGTGTCGCGACGCCGGCGCGTCCGGAACCGAGGTGGTCGTGGTCGACGTCGCGGCTGCGGATGCCGCAGACGTCCTGATCGGCGCGTGCGTGCGCGCGTTCGACCGGATCGACGTGCTCGTGAACGCCGCCGGCAAGGCTCCGATGCGGGAGTGGCACGAGCTCAGCGACGCCGAGTGGCAGGCGCAGTGGGAGCTGAACGTGATCGGCCCGATGCGGCTGATGCGTGCGGCGGCACCGCTGATGGCGGAGCGCGGCTGGGGGCGGATCGTCAACGTGTCCTCGACGGGCGGCAAGCGGCCGTCGGCGATCAACATGGCGTATTCGGTCACCAAGGCGGGGATGCTGTCGCTGTCGCGTTCGTTCGCCGAGGCGTTCGCCGCCCGTGGCGTGCTGATCAACGCGATCACGCCCGGGCCGATCGCCGGCGACGCCTGGCTGGCCGAGGGGGGGCTGGCGGACCAGCGCGTGGCTGTGAGCGGCGGCACCCGGGACGAGGTGCTCGCCGCGCTCGGCAAGCGCATGCCGAGGGGGGCGCTCGGGACCGACGCGGAGGTCGCTGCGGTGATCGCATTCCTCTGCTCGGAGCGGGCGGCCAACGTGATCGGCGCCGCCTGGTCGGTCGACGGCGGCAGCTTCGCCTCGATCATCTGAACCGATGGCGCTCGCGACGGACAAGATCGGCAAGCGCTACCCGGCGGTCGCGTACGCGGTCGGGCGCGAGAAGATCCGTGAGTACGCGGCGGCGGTCGGCGAGACCGACCCGCTGCACCACGACCTCGAGGCGGCGCGCGCGGCCGGGTTCGCCGACCTCGTGGCGCCGCCGATGTTCGCGGTCGTGTACGCGGGGCGAGCGGTGTGGCCGGTGCTGTTCGACCCCGAACTCGAGATCGATTTCGCGATGCTGGTGCACGGCGCCCAGGAGTTCCGCTGGGGGCCGCTGGTGCTCGCCGGCGACGAGGTCGTCACCGAGGTCGAGGTGGTGCGGATCGAGGCGCGGTCGGGGCTCGGGTTCTACGCGCTCGAGTCGCGGTCGGTGAACCAGCGCGGCGAGCAGGTGTGCGTCGGCACCTGGACCCAGATCGTGCGGGGGGCCGCCGAATGAGCCTGCGCGAGGGCGCCTCGATCGAGCTGCGGGTCACGCCCGACCCGTACGTGACGATCCGCTACGCCGGGGCGAGCGGCGACTTCAACCCGATCCACATCGATGAGGCGTTCGCCCGCGAGGTCGGGCTGCCCGGCAGGATCCTGCACGGGCTGTGGACGATGGCGCAGGTGGCGCGCGCCGCGACCGAGGCGGCCGGTGGACCCGACCGGTTGCGCTCGCTGTCGGTCCAGTTCCGGGGTACCGGGACGATCGGGGAGGAGATCGTGATCAGCGGCGCGGTCAAGGCGGGCGAGCCCGGCGAGCTGGTTGCGAAGCTGGAGGCCGTCCAGGCGGGGGCGAAGCTCGTGAAGAACGGCGTCGCGGTGATCGCTGCGAGCTGACGCCCGGGCCGGGCCTCGCGAGACCTCGAAACTACACTCCTTCAGTGTGCTGAGCGAACGTCAGGAACTGGTCCTGCGCCGGCTCGTCGAGGAATACCTCGACGCCGGTGCGCCCGTCGGCTCGAAGTCCCTCGCCGTGGGGTTCGAGTGGGGCTCGTCGACGATCCGCCACGAGCTCGCGACGCTCGAGGAGCTGGGGCTGCTCGCCCACCCGCACACGAGCGCCGGCCGGATCCCGACCGAGGCCGGCTACCGCTACTTCGTCGACCGCCTGCTTCCAGACGATGGAGGACATCCCGCACCCCGCATGGCGCTGACGCTGGTGCGTCGCGAGCTCGACGATGCGATGCGCGCGACGACCGAGGCGCTGTCGCGCGTCACCAACCTGCTGGCGATCGTCTCGGCGCCGCCGATCGAGAGCTCGACGATCCGCCACATCGAGGTGCTGACGCTCCAGTCGCAGGTCGTGATGGTGGTCGTGATCACCTCGACCGGCGGGGTCACCAAGCGGCTGTTCCAGTTCGACGCGCCCGTCGATCAGGGGCTTGCCGACTGGGCAGCGAGCTACCTGAACGAGCGGCTGGTGGGACTCGGCCTCGGTGCGCGGATGCTGCAGGGGCGGCTGCGCGACGATTCGCTGTCGCCGCGCGAATCGGAGTTCGTGGCGGCGCTCGCCCCCGTGTTCACCGAGCTTGCCGAGTCCGCCGCCGAGACCCTCTACGTGGACGGCACCGCGCGCCTGCTGTGCTTCGAACGAGCCGGCGAGGTCAGCGAGCTGAACACGCTGATGGAGATGCTCGAGCGCCGGGTGACGATGCTGGGCGTGCTTCGCCGCACGCTCGGCGAGCGCGACGTGCTGGTCCGGATCGGCACCGAGAACGATCAGCCGGCGCTGCGCTCGCTGGCGCTCGTCGCCGCCGGCTACGGGTTGCCGCAGCGCAACCTCGGCGCGGTGTCGGTGATCGGGCCGCTGCGGATGGACTACGGCGGCGCCATCCGCGCGGTGCGCGAGGCCGCCGCACAGCTGTCGAGCTTCGTCGCCGAGGTGTACGACGAGCGATGAGGGCCGGCCGGTGAGCACGTCCGCGTCGCGCGACTACTACGAGATCCTCGGCGTTCCCCGGACCGCGGGCGAGGCGGACATCAAGAAGGCGTTCCGCCGGCTGGCGCGCGAGCTGCACCCCGACGTCAACCGCGACGACCCGCACGCCGAGGAGAAGTTCAAGGAGGCCGCGGAGGCCTACGAGGTGCTGTCCGACGCCGAGCGGCGCGCGACGTACGATCGATACGGCCACGAGGGGCTGCGCAGCGGCGGCTACGCCCCCAACTTCGAGGGGTTCGGCTCGGTCGCCGACATCTTCGAGGCGTTTTTCGGCGGCGGCGCGTTCGGCGGCATGTTCGGCGGCGGCGGCCAATCGCGTCCGAGCGGGCCGAGCCAGGGTGGCGACATCGCGCTCAGCGCTCAGATCGACCTGACCGAGGCGGCCCATGGAACCAAACTCGAGCTCGGATTCGAGGCTGTGGCGGTCTGCGAGCATTGCCGTGGCAACGGCGCCGAGCCCGGCACGCCGATCGAGACCTGTTCACGGTGCGAGGGCAGCGGGCAGCTGCGCGTGGTCACGCGGACGCCGTTCGGCCAGGTGATGCGGGCGACGGTGTGCGAGCGCTGCGGCGGCGACGGCCGCGTCGCGTCCTCGCCGTGCAAGGTGTGCGACGGCCGCGGCCGCCGCGTGCAGCACACGAAGGTCACCGTCGAGGTGCCCGCCGGAATCGCCTCGGGCCAGCGGATCAGGGTTCCCGGCCACGGCCACGCCGGCGACCGCGGCGGTCCGCCCGGTGATCTGTACGTCCTGATCCGGGTGCGCGACGATCCGCGGTTCGTCCGCGACGGCGACGACCTGGTGACCGCGATCGACGTGTCGGCGCCGCTGGCGGCGCTGGGCACGACCGTCGAGGTGCCGACGATCGACGGGTCGCTCGAGCTCGAGGTCCCCGCCGGGACCCAGCCGCACGAGGTGCTGGTGCTCCGCGGCCAGGGGATGCCGGCGCTCCGCGGCCGCCGCCACGGCGACCTTCGCGTCGTCGTCAACGTCGTCATCCCACGGCATCTGAAGCGTCACCAGCGGGAGCTGCTCGAGCAGCTGGCGCAGGCGCTCACCGACGAGAACCTCCGCTCCGACGAGGGCGTGTTCGCCAAGCTGCGACGCGCCCTCGGCGGGTCCTGAACCGGTGCTGCGGCTGGCGCTGCGGGTGCGGCGGGCCGACGCCGAGCTGGTGCTCGCCGAGCTGCTGGCGCTCGTGCCGAACGGCGTCGAGGAGGTGGACGTCTCCGACGAGGTCGTCGAGTACGCGCTGTACGGCGCTCCCGGCGAGCTGCCGGAGCTACCCGCGCTGCGGGCCGTCGCGGGCGGCGCATTGGTGGACGTCTCGACTCGCACCGTCGCGAATGACTGGGCCGAGCGCTGGCGTGAGTTCCACCGCCCCCTGGTGCTCGGCGAGCGGCTCTGCGTGCGTCCGCCGTGGGAGCCGCCGGCGGCGGGCGTCGCCGTCGACGTCGTGATCGACCCGGGGCGCGCGTTCGGCACGGGCGCGCATCCGACCACGCGCATGTGCCTCGAGCTGCTACTGGAGCTGCCGGTGGCCTGTGGGGCCACCGGCTTGGCCGGGGCCAGACGGTTCGCCGCGGTCGACCTCGGGTCCGGGTCGGGCGTGCTCGCGATCGCTGCCGCGAAGCTCGGGTGGCGACCGGTGCTCGCCCTCGACCACGATCCTCTGAGCGTCGCTGCGACGGCGGAGAACGCGGTCTTGAACGGCGTCGGGGAGGCGGTCGAGTCGCGCCGCTTCGACCTGCGGCGCGAACCGGTCCCCGTGGCCGAGGTGGTGCTCGCAAACCTGCTCGCGCCGCTGCTGCGCGACTGGTGCTCCTGGCTCGCCGATGATCCGGCTGCGCGACCGCCGGTCGTGATCGCCAGCGGTCTGCTGACCGGCGAGGCAGATGCGATCGCGGCTCGGTTCGCCGACGTCGGGCTGGCGGAGTCGCGCAGGTCGATCGCGGGGGAGTGGGCGGCGCTGCTGCTGCTTCGCGCCGGTGGCGGGTAGGCTCGCGTGGTGGTCCGCGACGTCGTCATCGCCGGAGGCGGGTTCGGCGGCTACTACGCCGCCCGCAAGCTCGAGCACCTGGCCCCCTCCGACGTCCGGATCACGCTGATCAACGACGTCAACTTCCTGACGTACGCGCCGCTGCTTCCGGGAGCGGCCGCGGGCACGCTCGACCCCCGCCACATCGTCGTGCCGCTGCGCGAGCATCTGCACCGGACCGAGCTGCGGATGGGGTGGGTGACCGGCGGAGACCCGCAGCGCAACACGCTGAAGGTGACGATGATCAGCGGCGAGACGCTGGACTACAGCTACGACCAGCTGATCGTCGCGATCGGGTCCGTGTCGCGGGTGCTGCCGATCGCGGGACTCGGCGAGCACGCGATCGGGTTCAGGACGATCGCCGAGGCGACCGCGCTGCGCAACCGCGTGGTGCGCCATCTGGAGCTGGCGGAGGGGCTCGACGACCCGGAGGCGCGGCGACCGTACCTGAGCTTCGTGTTCGTCGGCGGCGGCTACGCCGGGCTCGAGGGAATCGCGTTCCTGGCGGACTTCGCGCAGGACGCGCTGAAGCGCTACCCGCGCTGCCGCGAGGTCGGGACACGGTGGGTGCTGGTCGACGCCGCGCCGCGGATCATGCCCGAGATCCAGCCGCAGCTGGCCGAGTTCACGGTCGGGCTGCTGCAGGGCCGCGGGATCGAGTTCCGGCTGGCGACGGAGCTGGCGTCGGTGGCGGCCGATCACGTGGTCCTGTCGAGCGGGGAGCTGATCCCGTGCCGGACGGTGTGCTGGACCGCCGGGGTCAAGGCGAGCCCCGTCGCCGAGGAGATGGGGCTGCCGCTCGACCACGGGCGGATCGTGTGCGAGCCGACGATGCGCGTGGTCGGGTTTGAGAATGTCTGGTCCTGTGGCGATGTCGCTGCCGTCCCGGATCCGGCGCAGCCGGGGCAGGCCTGCCCTCCGACGGCCCAGCACGCGATCCGCCAGGGCAAGCTCGTCGGGCGCAACGTGGCGGTCGCGCTCGGCCACCGCGGGACGGTCAAGCCGTTCACGTTCAGGACGCTCGGCTCGTTCGCCGAGCTCGGCCGGCACAACGCGGTCGCCAACCTGATGGGCGTCCGCGTCCGCGGCTTCCTCGCGTGGGCGATCTGCCGCTTCTACCACCTGGCCTGGATGCCGGGCCTCGACCGCAAGTCGCGGCTGATCGCGGACTGGTCGACGGAGATCATCTTCCCGCGCGACATCGCGGAGATGGGGCAGCTCGGCCACCCGCCGCGGCTGTCGGATCCGGTGCCACGGCCTCCCGGCTCGGCTGTCTGACCGGTGCCGCGGCCGCCCGGCTCTGCCTGATCAGCCTGGTCCCTGCTGCGTCTGGCCAATCGACCGGCGCCGAATCCTGTCCAGCGGGCCGATGCCGCGCCGGCGGGTTCGGGGGATCCTGTCGCTGTGAACTCGACGATCCCCTCGAGGAGGTGAATTCGACTTGCTGAACCCGCTCGCGATCGGCATGACCCTCGGTGGCCAGCTCCTGGACATCGTGGTGCCGCGGCCAAAGCTTCGTGCTGGTCACCCGCTAGGGCTCTCTCTCCTCTCGCAGCACGCCGTCACGAGGACAGCGCCGGTGGTACGCGACGCCCATGAGCACGTGGGTGTGCCCTTCGCGGGCGGGGTGTAGTTGGGCTGGGGGGTCGTGAGGGCGGGCGGGCCGTGGGGACGCGCTGGCGGCAACAACGCTGGGGTGGGTGTTGTGCGGGCTGTCTGCGCTGTCTGCGCTGTCTGCGCTGTCTGCCGCGATTGCCGCCCGCGCGTCCCCACCGCCCACCCGCTCTCTGCCTGGCTCCGCCTGCCGCTCTCTGTCTGGCTCCGCCTGCCTCGCCGCCGCCACGAGGGCCATAACGTCGCAACCCCCCGTTTCGCAGAAGCGGGTTGTGCAGATCGCGCCCTCTGAGGGCCGATCGTGCACACTCCCCGTGGTCGCGACGGGGGTTTGTGACGTTATGGCCCCGTTCGGCGCCCGCTCCGCTGCTTGCTCGATACCGTCAGGCGGCGATGGCGACGTTCGCGGTCAAGTTCCTCGGTTGCAAGGTCTCGCAGGCGGACATGACGCTGGCGCGGCAGGCGCTGCTCGACGCGGGGCACACGGAGGTCGGCGAGGAGGAGGCCCAGGTCCAGCTCGTCAACACCTGCTGCATCACGGGCGAGGCCGAGGCGAAGTCGCGCCAGTCGGTGCGGCGGTCGCTGCGCAGTGCCGAGCGCGTCTATGTGTCCGGCTGCGCGGCGAACCTGAATGCCGGGCAGTTCGCGGAGCTCGACGCGCGGGTGACGGCGCTGGTCGGGACCGCCGAGGACGTGGCCGCGTCGCTCGCCGGTGCGGTCGGGGGGTGCATCGACGTCGAGCACGATGTGCTGGCGCGCGACCGAGGCGGCCACGGCCGCACGCGTGGCTTCGTCAAGGTCCAGGACGGCTGCGATGGCGACTGCGCCTACTGCATCATCCCGACCGTTCGCGGCCGCGCTCGCTCCCGGCCGGCGTCGGCGGTCCTGCGCGAGGTCGAGCACAGGGTTGCGGCCGGTCAGCCGGAGGTGGTGCTGACCGGGATCAGCGTGGGCGACTACCGCGATCCCGAGTCGGGGCTCGAGCTCGGCACGCTGATGGTGGCCGTCGCGCGGGTCCCCGGGGTCGAGCGGGTACGGCTGTCGAGCGTCGAGGTGATCCACGTGCGCGACGCGCTGATCGAGGCTCTGCGGGACGAGCCGAAGGTCTGCCCGCACCTGCACATCCCGCTCCAGTCGGGCGACGATCGGGTGCTGCACGACATGGGACGCCACTACGGAGCGGCCGAGTACGTCGAGGCGGTCGGCGCCGTCAGGCAGGCGGTGCCGCACGTGAACGTGACGACAGACGTGATCGTCGGCTTCCCGACCGAGGACGAGGCGGCGTTCGACGCGACGCTCGAGCTGCTCGATGCGGCTCGGATCAGCCGCGTGCACACGTTCGTCTACTCGCCCCGCCCGGGGACGGTCGCCGCCGCGCTCGGCGATCGCGTCGGGCCGGCGGAGAAGCGCCGCCGCTCGCAGGTCCTCCGCGGCCGTTCGGAGCTGCGCTCGCGCCAGCACCGGACGGCGAAGCTCGGCGACCGGGAGACGGTCCTGATCGACAAGGTCGCGGACACCGCGTGCTCCGGCTACACGTCCGACTACACCCGCTGCTATCTGCCGGCCGGCGCCGGGGAGCGCGGCGCGCTCGTCGAGGTCGCGTGCGCCGAGCTGCACGCCGACGGGATCCGATGCGTCCGCTCGGTCCGCGCAGCGGCTTATCCTTAGTCGTGGGTTGAGCATCTTGGAACAGGTTCGCGCGGACACGGTGCGCGCGATGAAGGCAGGTGAGAAGGATCTCGTCGGAGCCCTGCGGCTGGTGGCCTCGGAGCTCCAGAAGGACGCCAAGGAAGGCGACGGCGACGAGCTGGCCGTGCTGCGGCGCGAGCGCAAGCGGCGGCTCGAGGCCAAGGCCCAGTTCGAGCTCGGCAACCGACCCGACCTCGCCGCGCGCGAGGCGGCCGAGGCCGAGCTGATCGCCCGCTACCTGCCGGCCGATCTCGACGACGAACAGCTGCAGCAGATCGTCGCCGACGCGATCGCGCAGGCGGGCGCCACCACGCCGAAGGACATCGGGCCCGTGATGAAGATCGTGATGCAGCGCGCGGGCGGCCTCGTCGACGGCAAGCGTGCGTCGGCGGCGGTCAGGACGGCGCTGGGGGCATGAGCGAACATCCAGGCCAAGGCAGTAACACGATGCGCAGCCAGTTCGAGCTAGACAACGCCGCCGCCGCCGAGCTGGCCGGCACCGGCGACTCGATCCTCCAGGCGCTGCGTGACCACCTCGACTGCGAGGTGTTCCTGCGCGGCAACGTGCTGACCCTCGACGGCGAGCCGGACGTGGTCCAGGCAGCCGAGACCGTGATCCGAGAGCTCTCCGAGCTGATCGCCCAAGGGCACGAGATCGCTCCGGGGACGATCGAGGCGGTCTCGCGCGCGCTGGACCAGCACGAGAGCCCGGCGGCGATCCTCGAGGACGTCGTGTGGCGTCACCGCTCGACCAAGGTCGCCCCGAAGACGGTCAACCAGAAGCGGTACGTCGACTCGATCCGTCGCAACACGATCACGTTCGGGATCGGCCCGGCGGGCACCGGCAAGACGTTCCTGGCGGTCGCGCTCGCGGCGGCTGCGCTGCACCGTCGCGAGGTCAACCGGATCATCCTGACGCGGCCCGCGGTCGAGGCGGGCGAGCGGCTCGGCTTCCTGCCGGGTGACCTGATGGCGAAGGTCGACCCGTACCTGCGACCGCTGTTCGACGCGCTCCACGACATGCTCGAGGCCGAGAAGGTCACCCAGCACCTCGAGCGCGGCGTGATCGAGGTGGCGCCGCTGGCGTTCATGAGGGGCCGCACGCTCAACGACAGCTTCATCATCCTCGACGAGGCGCAGAACACGAGCCCGGAGCAGATGAAGATGTTCCTGACGCGGCTCGGGTTCAACTCGAAGGTCGTCGTGACCGGCGACGTCACCCAGATCGACCTGCCGCGCGATCATGACTCAGGCCTCGTCGTCGTCAGCGAGATCCTCGACGGACTGGAGGGAATCGAGTTCGTCCGGTTCGGGGAAGAGGACGTCGTCCGGCACAAGCTCGTCCGCCGGATCGTCGCTGCCTACAACGAGCACGCGCAGCGTCTGGCACCGGAACTGCGTCCCGCGAAGAGGGCGTGACGGAGCTCGACATCGAGGTGCTCGGGATCGAGATGCTTGGTCCTGACGCTCCCACCGCGGTCGAGGTGCGCGAGCTGTGCGCGCTGGCGCTGTCCTCGGCCGGGATCGAGGACGGGCACATGGCGGTCGAGTTCGTCGACGAGGAGCAGATCCAGTCGCTCAACAGCCGCTACCGGGCGATCGACCGCCCCACCGATGTGCTGTCGTTCGGGGTCGATGAGGACGGCGTGCCGGCGGGGCCGCGCGAGCTCGGCGACGTCGTGATCTGCCCTGCTCGCACCGAGGACCTGCGTGAAGCCGTCGTGCACGGCACGCTGCACCTGGCCGGAATGGACCACGAGGCCGACGACGGCGAGATGCTGGCGCTGCAGGCGGAGCTGATGCGGTGGGTCAGGTAGCCGGCTCGCGCTCGGGCGACCTTGCGACGCGGTCGGGATTCGTCGCGCTCGCCGGGCGCCCGAACGTGGGCAAGTCGACGCTCGCCAACGCGATCGTCGGCGCCAAGGTGGCGATCGTGTCCGACAAGCCGCAGACCACGCGGCGGGCGATCCGCGGCGTCGCAAACGGTCCGGGGTGGCAGCTCGTGCTGGTCGACCTGCCGGGGGTCCAGCGCCCGCGCGACGCCCTGACCGAGCGGATGCAGCGCCGGGTCGAGCGGGAGCTGGCCGACGCCGACGGGTGCCTGCTCGTGGTGAACGCCGAGCAGGGCGTCGGGCCGGGCGACCGCTTCATCGCCGGGTTGCTGCACGGAGCGTCAGTCCCCGTCACGATCGCGGTCAACAAGGTCGACCGGGCCGATCGCGCGCACACCGTCGCCGCCCTGGCCGCCGCAGCCGAGCTGGGCGTCGGCGACGAGGTGTTTCCGGTCTCCGCCCGCACGGGCGCGGGCGTGGCGCGCCTGACCGACCACCTCGTCTCGCTGCTTCCGGCGGGGCCGTTCTACTTCGACGACCTTCAGCGCTCCGATCAGCCCGAGTCGGTCGTGCTGGCCGAGCTGGTCCGCGAGCAGGTGCTCTCGCGTACGCGCGAAGAGATCCCGCACGCGGTCGAGATCGAGATCGAGTCAATCGAGGAGTCGCATCCAGGGCTTCACCGAGTCGAGGCGATCGTGCTGGTCGAGACAGAGTCCCAGAAGGGGATCCTGATCGGCGCGCAGGGGCGGATGATCAAGGCGATCGGCACCGGCGCGCGCCGGGCGATCGAGCGCGAGCTGGGAAGCAAGGTCCACCTGTCGCTGTCGGTCCGGGTACGTCGCCACTGGCGGGCGGATGAGAGGGTGCTCGACCGGCTCGGGATCGAGTAGGTACGCGGGCGCTCCGCGGGACTCCCTTGGCCAAGTCCAACGTCGCCTTTGCGATGGTGTCCGGGGGGTCGGTGTGACGATGGTCAGCGATGGCGTCCGGCTCGCCGGCGGTGTGATCCTGATCGTGGCTTTGCGATTGCCTCGGTGCCGGTGGCCTGGTGATCGCTTTCACCGGACGCCGGCCGAGCACGTCCAGCAAACGCTCAGGGCCACGGGAGCTCGGCCCCGATGATGCGCCCACGAGCACCAGGCTCGTGGCTGCTTTGGGCGAAGCAACTGACTCGAGGGGGCGAACGGGATTGTCGCTCCCGTCCCGGTCGTTTGGATGATCCGCGCGGCACACGGGGGGCGTGGGTCTGCCTGCCGTTCGGTGAGCGCCGCGATCGAGGCTGCGAGCGGCGGGGTCAATGTCCGCCGCTCGCAGGTTGACGTGTTGAGGTGGCGGCGTGGCGCTTCTAGATGCGCCGCCACCTCATGTTGCGGTTGCTAACGGTGCCGGTTGTGATTGAGGCGGCGTTGCTCGTTGTAGTGGTCGTGTCCGTGCTGGTCGAAAGCGACCACGATCTGGCCACGGGTGAGCGGCTGCTCGCCGGAGTCGTAGCCGTCAGAGAGCCGGATCCGGTAGCTGCCGCCGGTCGACTGGCCCGTCCTCTCGATGAGACGCCAGTCCTCACCGTGAGGCGTCGTCGCGGTGACGTCGATCCGGAAGAACACCGTCTGCCCGCCGTTGAGCTTCGCGGTCCCGAACAGCGAGGCGCTGGCCCGGCTCCCGGACGTGCAGACCACCGCCTGCACGTCCCGGGAGGCCAGCCAGAACCGCTGCGCCGGACCCAGATCGAAGTAGCCCACAAACGATTCCCAATCTCCAGCGTTGATACCGAGCAGGGCATTGTCGCCGTCGGCAGCTCTGATCAGGCCCTCACCGTTGACCCGGCAGCCCGGTGTACTCGCCGGCACACCGATCGTGACCGGCTCGGCCGCGTTCCCCGACGCGACCCGGTTGTTGTTGGGGTCGCCGTTGTAGGTCGCGACCCAGTAATCGGTCCCGCTCGCAGTCACCGTATACCCCTTCGAGGTTGCGACCCCGCCCGACAACGACTCGGTATCAGTGACCAACGGCGTGCCCGTGCCGTTCGAGTTGTTGTACAGGTTGAACGTCACCGTGCCCGTCGGGTTGTCACCACCCGAGACCGTCGCCTGATCCCCGATCGAACTGAAGACCGTCGCGGTAGCGGGCTGCTGGCTGGTCGAGAGCGACGGGGACGCGGCGCTGATCGTGACCGGCTCGGCCGCGTTCCCCGACGCGACCGCGTTGTTGCTGGCGTCGCCGTTGTATGTCGCAACCCAGTAATCGGTTCCGGTTCCGGTCGTCGTGTACCCGGCCGAGGTCGCGACCCCGCCCGACAGCGACTCGGTATCGGCGAACAGGGGCGTCCCCGTCCCGTTCGGGTTGTCATAGAGAGTGAACGTCACCGTCCCCGACGGGCGATCCCCACCCGAGACCGTCGCCTGATCCGCAATCGACCCGCCGACCGTAGCCGACGCCGGCTGTTGCGAAGTGGAGATCGACGGGGACGCCGCGCTGATCGTGACCGGCTCATCACCGTTCCCCGAAGAGACCGCGTTGTTGTTCGAGTCGCGGTTGTAGGTCGCAACCCAGTAACCGGTCCCAGTCGCGGTCGTCGTATACCCCTTCGAGGTCGCGCTACCACCGCTCAGCGGCTCGTTCGCATCCGTGAACAGCGGCGTGCCGGTCCCGTTGGGGTTGTTGTACAGGTTGAACGTGACCGTCCCCGTCGGACTGTCGCCGCCCGACAGCGTCGCCTGATCACTGACCGAACCCCCGACCGTCACCGACGCCGGCTGCTGGCTCGTGCTGATCGACGGGGACGCCGGCGAGATCGTCACCGGCTCCGCGGCATTGCCGCTGCTCATGCTGTTGTCGTTGGCATCCCCGTTGTAGGTTGCGACCCAGTAGTCGGTCCCCGTCGCCGTCGTCGTGTAGGCGGCCGAGGTCGCCGTACCGCTCGACAGCGGCTCGGTGTCGGTGAACAACGGCGTCCCGGTCCCGGTCGCGTTGTCGTATAAGTCGAACGTGACCGTCCCCGTCGGACTATCGCCGCCCGACACCGTTGCCTGATCGGCGACCGAACCGCCGACCGTCACCGACGCCGGCTGCTGGCTCGTGCTGATCGACAGCGGGATGTCAGTCACAGTGACCGGCCCAGAGGTGGCGCTGTTCGTCGAGCCAAAGCCGGGCACCGTCGCGGTCACCGCGCACTCCAGCTGGCTGCCCGCGTTCGTGTTCTGGGGGGTGTAGGTCTGCGCGTTGGCGCCGCTAATCGGGGCCGTGGCGCCGCCCGCCGCCACGGTCTCCCACGCGTATTTGAAGCTCGCCGTCGGCTCCGCCCACGTCCCCGGATCACAGCTCAACTGGTTGCCGACGATCGGAGCACCGCTCACAGACGGGGCGGTGTAATCAAATGGCGTCTCATACGGCAGCAGCCATGCCGCCACATCGTTGGCCCCCGACACGTCGTAGGCCACGTTCGTGTACTCCCCATCGTTACATTCGTTCGAGGGCCCGGCATGGGTGACCCCGAGCACGGCCCACTCACCATTGCTCGGCGACGGGTTCGTCGTCACCGGCGGCGCTCCACCGCCAATCGGCACGAGCAACGGGCCTCCGGAATCCCCCTCGCACGTGCCCGTAGCGGTGGGGTTGTAGTAATCGAACAACGAGCCGGTGGTCTCGGCCGCCCCGCCGTTCGGGTCGTAGAAGTCGATGTACGCGCTCGAAATCACGGTCTGGTAGAGATTGCCGGCCGTGCTGCCGTTGGGGCTCGTGATGCCGTAGCCCGCCGCGAGCCCGCTGAAGCCGCTCGTGGTCTCGAACGGGGCCACCTGATCCGGCTGGACAATCGGCAGCCAGCTCGCGTCCGGCAGCGGCGCCGACAACGGGATGATCCCGACGTCGTCATAGGCGCCGACGGTGTTCCCGTTGACCCAGCCCGGGTCGGCGACCACCGCCGATGCACTCACCGTCTCATACGGCAACGAAGGCTGGTACGGCTGCGGTTCGACCCAACCGGGATTTAGTTGGGCCGAAGACACGACATAGCTCGCGGCGCCACCCGCGGGAGTCAAACAGTGCGCGGCGGTCAGCACCGTCGTTGGGCCGATCAACTCACCGCTGCAGCCATCCGATGCGTTCCCAGACGAATCGACCCCCACGATCCAGACCATCCAAGGCCACGCACCCGTGCTCGGCTTCGTGCCGCCCTGAATCGGCGGTGCTGCGGTACGCGCCCATGCCGAACCTGGCACAGCCAGAACCGCAACAGCAACCGCGCAACCAGCGAGCCTTCTCATGCCATCCCTCCACGATGGGAAAGCTCCAAACCACCGCTCGGCCAGGAACCTCCACGCCGCACGCCCAGCCAGCCACGACCAATCCGCATTTCAACTCCGTTCGTAGAGCAGACAACGGCCAAGCCGCCGACCAACCTCATGCCGCGCCGTGGCCCCCCGGGAAAGTACGGACTGTACCACCCCACCCGAAACCTGGAATGCCCTGGGACGTTCCTATAGATGTCAAGTGCGGGTTCGGTTGATTCCGAAGCCGGGGTTTCCGCACATGATGGTGGTCGCTACGCGGGGTCGTGGTTGTGTGGTGTCGGCGAGGTCGGCGCGGAGGGAGGTGAAGACCTCGCGTGCGATGTAGCGCTTGAGGCAGCGCATGATTTCGCGTTGCGTCTTGCCTTCCGCGGTGCGGCGTTTGGCGTATGCGCGGGTACGCTCGCAGTAGCGCAGCCGGCAGACGGCGATCAGGTGAAGCGCGCGGTTGGCTTGGCGGTCTCCGCCGTAGTTGAGGCGGTGGCGGGTGGTCTTGCCGGAGCAGGCCGGGATCGGGCTGGCGCCGCAGAGCATCGCGAACGAGCTCTCGGTGCGGAGTCGTTCGATGTTCTGCCCGGCGGTGACGAGTAGCTGACCGGCGTGGCCGGTCGAGATGCCGAGCAGCTGGATCGTGCGCGGTGCTGCTGCCGCGACGAGCTGCCCGAGTTCGCAGTCCAGCGCCGCGATCTCCCGGTCGAGCGCTTCGATCCGTTGAGCGGTCGATCGCAGCGCGAACTTCGCGGCCTGGGAAGGGGAGCGCAGCTCACGGCCAGTGAGGCGGAATCGTGCGCAGACGGTGACCTTGCCGCGGAGCGTCTTGCGGCCAGAGAGCTGATCGCGGAGCTCCTGCGGGGCGGTGATGATCAGGTCGCGGACCTGGACCAGCGCGGCGCTGCGGGACTTCACGGCGCTATTGCGGGCGACGCGCAGCAGCCGGATCGACTCGACGATCCCGTCGGTCTGCTTCGGGACCGCTTTGGCCTTGCCGGCCTGGAACAGCCGGGCGGCCATCTCCGCGTCGATCGGGTCGCTCTTGCCGATACGCCGGCGGGTGTGCGCGTGGGGCTGATTGATCTCGACGACCGCGATGTCGTGCTCGCGCAGATAGCGCACGAGCGCGGCGGCATACGAGCCGGTCGACTCGATCGCGACGACGTCGATCTCTCCGTGGCTGCTCAGCCAGTCGAGCAACTGGCGGTACCCCGGTGTTGTCGTCGGGAAGCTGTTCGTCGCGAGTAACGCGCCGCGCTGGTCCAGCGCGGCCGCGTGATGAGTGTCCGCGTGCGCGTCGACCCCGCCAACGACCAGCGTCTGCTCCTGCGTCATGCTGTGCATGCCGTCCTCTCATTCTGGGAGGGCGGCCTGGTCGGGAAGGGCGGACAGAACAGTGACGAGGCATCTTGATCAGGTTCCTATGAGGTCACGCCGCCCGACCCGACCGCCCGTATGGGCGATCAGCGGCGGCGAGCCCGGGGACGACAGGTCCCAGCAAGACACCCGAAGGGTCAGTTTGACGGTAAGTCAGACCTCGAGCCAGACGCCGGTCCATATCTTCACTGTTTGACGGAGACTCTGAAACGAGGGTTTGGCCCTCGGGGAAGGAACTCCGTCTGATGCCCAGACCACGGAAGTACCCTCAGGAGTTGATCGACCGCGGTGTGCGGCTCGCGTTGGAGTCGGGTCGGCCGATCGCGCATGTCGCGGCGGATATTGGCTTGCCGGCCGAGTTGTTGCGCAAGCGGGTTCGTCAGGCCGAGGCTGATAAGGGGTTGCGGCCGACGATGCCGAGCGGCGAGGAGCGGGAGGAGATCCGTAAGCTCAAGCGTGAGAACGGGGAGTTGCGCCGCGCGAACGAGATTCTCAAGGCCGCGTCGGTGTTTTTCGCGATCGAGCTCGACGCAGACCGTCCGAAGTGAGCGCGTTCATCGACATGTATCGCGAGCGCTTCGGCGTCGAGCCGATCTGCCGGACCCTGGACGTGTCGGCGTCCGCCTACTATCAGCGTGCGACCGGCGAGCGTTCGGCCAGGGCTGTGCAGGACGAGCGGCTGGTCGCTCGGATCCGCGAGGTGCACGAGGCGAACTACGAGTGCTACGGCTACCGGCGCGTACACGGGCAGCTGGTGCGCGAGGGCGAGGACGCCGGCCGTGACCGGACCGCCAGGTTGATGCGCTCGGAGGGTGTCAGGGGCGCGAAGCGGCGCGGG
>DAHUYL010000183.1 GCA_027315255.1 Solirubrobacterales bacterium
GTGCTGACAACCGAGCGACCGGGAGCGACCAGCGACGAAGCGCCGGCCGCGCGTCCAGACGGGCCCTCCCCGCCCGACCCCGGCCTGCTGATTCCCGAGGCACGCTGGCGCCAGCGGCGTAGACGGACCGCGTTTGCGGTCGCCGTCCTGGCGGCGACGGGCGGGCTCCTGCTCCTGCGCAGCGCCGGCTCGCCTTCGCGGCCTGCGGGGCTCCGCGCTCGGCCCCCGCAGCTCCCGCCGCTCGGAGCCGCCGCCCGCTGCCCCGTCACCCACGGGAGTTGGGTCACCAACGCGTACTTCGGCGGCGCCGGCTTCGGTCACGGCCCGGTCCGGCTGCTGCTGGCCGATCGCGTCAACGCTCGTGCCGGCCGGCTGCTGCTCGGCGGCGCCGGCAGCGACGGATGGCACGGTCTGATGACCCTCTGGTACGCGATGCCGGGCTACGACGGTCCGTTCACCGTCAGGGCGGCCGCCGTCGGCAGCAGCCGCCCGATCGACGTCACTCCCGACCGGACCGGTCAGCGACCCGGCGGCGATCGGCTGAGCGTTCCCGCGGGCCCGACGATCAACACCTACTACACCAACTGGCGCCCCGGCCACGTGCGCGACCCCGTCACCGGACGACTCGTGCCGACACTCACGGGATACGGCTACCGCACGCAGCCGGGCAGCAGCTGGGTCCGGGCGCCGGGCTGCTACGCCTGGCAGGTCGCCGGCCGCGGGTTCAGCGAGCGGATCGTGATCGACGTGGTCGCCGGACGAGCGTAGCCAGCCGCTCTGTGACGCCGCCGTCGGACGGACCGGTGAGGCCCGCCGGCTTGACTTAGAGCGCGCTCCAACTCCTATGCTCGAGCGGATGACCGTCGAAACCGGACTCACGATCGCGGAGGCCGCCCGCGCCTGTGGCATCAGCGCGCACACGCTGCGCTACTACGAGCGCGCCGGCCTGATCGACGGGGTCGGGCGCGCCGGCTCCGGCCATCGCCGCTACAGCGACGAGGACCTGGCGTGGATCGAGGTGCTCCAGTGCCTGCGCGCGACCGGGATGCCGATCCGCACGATGCGCCGCTACGCCGAGCTCGTCCGCACCGGCGACGGCAACGAGTTCGCACGGCTGGGACTGTTGCGCCAGCACCGGGTAGCCGTGCAGAGAACGCTGGTCGAGGTGCGCCGTCATCTCGACTTCATCGACCACAAGATCCAGGCCTACGAGGAGAAGCTCAATGGATAGACGACCGCTGGGAAGCCAGGGCCTCGAAGTCTCGGCCGAGGGCCTCGGGTGCATGGGAATGACCTGGGCTTACGGGAAGGGCGACGTGGAAGGCGGCATCACCACGATCCACCGAGCGCTGGAGCTCGGCATCACGTTTCTGGACACCGCCGAGGTCTACGGCCCTCACACCAACGAGGAGCTCGTCGGTCGCGCGATCGCCGGCCGCCGGGACGAGTTCGAGATCGCGACCAAGTTCGGGTTCGTGATCGACGCGGCCGACCCGTACCGCCGGGGCGTCGACGGCACCCCTGAGAACGCGCGTCAGGCGTGCGAGGGGTCGCTCAGGCGGCTGGGCGTCGACTGCATCGACCTCTTCTACCAGCACCGGGTGGACCCTGCGGTCCCGATCGAGGAGACGGTCGGAGCGATGGCGGAGCTGGTGAGCGCCGGCAAGGTCCGCTGCCTGGGACTGTCCGAGGCCTCGCCCGAAACGATCCGCCGCGCCCATGCCACCCACCCGATCACGGCCGTGCAGAGCGAGTACTCGCTGTGGACTCGCGACCCGGAGGACGGGGTGCTCGCGACCTTGCGTGAGCTCGGCATCGGGCTCGTCGCCTACTCGCCACTCGGGCGTGGCTTCCTGACGGGGCAGATCCGCTCGCTCGATGATCTGCCCGAGGACGACTGGCGGCGCTCGAACCCCCGCTTTCAGGAGGACGCGCTGCGCGAGAACCTGCAGCTCGCCGACCGCGTGACCGAGCTCGCGGCCGCCCGCGGCGTCACGCCGGCCCAGCTCGCGCTCGCATGGGTGCTCGCCAAGGGCGACGACATCGTCCCGATCCCGGGGACGAAGAGCCCGCGGCGGCTCGAGCAGAACGCCGCTGCGGTCGAGATCGTGCTCTCCGCCGACGAGGTCGAAGAGCTCGACAACGCCGTCTCACCGGACGCGGTCCGCGGTGAGCGCTATCCGGAGGCGATGATGGCGCTGCTCGGCAACTGATCGCCAAGGCCGCCTTCCGGACTGGCCCGTCGCCAACCAACGAGAACGTGAGGTAATGGATGGAGTATCGCCTGCTTGGCAACAGCGGCTGCGTCGTGTCGACGCTGGCGCTGGGCACGATGACATTCGGCAGCGAGAGCGACGAGGCCACCTCGCACAGCCAGCTCGACGCCTTCTTCGAGGCCGGTGGAAACCTGATCGACACCGCGGACGTGTACAGCGGCGGCGTCTCCGAGGAGATCATCGGACACTGGCTTGCCCGCCAGAGCTCGGAGGTTCTCAACAGGGTCGTACTTGCAACCAAGGGCCGCTTCCGCATGGGTGCGGCTTCGAACGACGTCGGGCTCTCGCGCCGTCATCTGCGTGCGGCGCTGCACGCCTCGTTGCGGCGGCTCGGCGTCGACCACGTCGACCTGTACCAGGTGCACGCGCACGATCCGCTGACGCCGCCCGAGGAGACGCTCCGGTTCCTCGACGACGCCGTCCGCGCCGGTGACATCGCATACGTCGGGCTGTCGAACTACACCGGCTGGCAGCTGCAGCAGATCGTCGACCTGGCCGACCACCGCTCGCTCGTGCGGCCGATCACGCTGCAGCCGCAGTACAACCTGCTCGCGCGCGAGATCGAGTGGGAGATCGTGCCGGCGTGCCTGGCCAACGGGCTCGGGCTGCTTCCGTGGTCACCGCTCGGTGGTGGCTGGCTGACCGGCAAGTACACGCGCGACACCCGTCCTTCAGGCGCCACCCGGCTCGGGGAGAACCCGGAGCGAGGCGTCGAGGCTTACGACGGCCGCAACCGCGCGGAGCGCACCTGGGTGACGATCGACGCGGTCGACTCGATCGCGCGTGCCCGTGGGGTCAGCATGGCGCAGGTGGCGCTCGCGTGGCTGGTCGACCGGCCCGGTGTCAGCTCCGTGATCCTCGGTGCCCGCACGCACGAGCAGCTCACCGACAACCTCGGCGCGGCCCATCTGCACCTCACCGGCGACGAGGTCGCGACGCTCGACGCGGCCAGCGACCCGGCCCCCGCCGACTACCCGTACGGCGGCCCTGGCATCGAGCAGCGCGCGAGGTCGCTGCCACAGGCAGAGCAGCCGTGAGCAAGGAGCGCGCGGTCACTCCCACCGGAACAGGCGAGCGGCGGCGACACTGCAGCCGACCGCCCAGCCGGCGAGCACAAGCAGCGGCTCGAGGCCGGGGAAGCGGCCGAGGAACGACGCGTGCAGCGCGTTGAAGCCGGCGCCGGTTGGCAGCACCTTGGCGATCGTGCTGATCAGCGAGGAGTGCAGCTCCTGGATCGGGACGTACAGCCCGGAGAAGAACACCAGCGGGTAGAACAGCAGCGACTGGAAGGCGGTGACTCCCTGCGGGCTTCGGCCGAGCGCGGCCGCACACAACCCGAGGGCCAGTGTCGCCGCGACCGTGAGGAGCAGTGACACGAATGCCACGAGGCACCCGCCCACCGTCCCTGGCAGCGTCAGCCCGAACCCGAGCGCCCCGACCGCGAGCACGACGGTGATGCTGATCGCAGCGAGGATGAGGCCGACGCTCAGGTGCGCCGCCAGCAACCACGACGGCGCCACCGGCGTTGTCGACATCCGCCGCAGCACGCCCTGGTGCCGGTAGGCCGCCAGCTGCTGAGGGAGGCCCGCCAGTCCGACCGCGATCAGGACGAACAGGAGCAGGCTCGGGACGTACAGGGTGAAGAACGAGATCCCGCCGAGGGCCTTCTCGGGGCGCGTCGTCGCTGGGATGCTTCCGAAGATCACCACGAGCACGAGCGGGATGCCCGCGGCAGCGAACACGCCGATCGGGTGACGCAGCGCGAGCCTGACCTCGGTGGCGACCAGCCGGCCGAACGCGCGACGCCGTCTCGGAGTGAACCCGCCAACCCGCAACGCGCTCATCGACCGACCTCGTCGCTTACAGGCAGTGACGCGTCCGTGAGTGTCAGGAAGGCATCCTCGAGGCTGGCCGACTCCGTCCGAACATCCTCACAACTGAGCCCGGCGCGATCGAACGCGAGCACGACTGCGGTGAGCAGCCCGGCCGACCCGTGGACGACGATGTCCTCGCCACAGCGCTCGACCCCGGTGACCTCGGGTAGCACGTCCAGGAGGGCTTCGCCGCCCGGCCCGGGGGAGCGCAGGCGAACCCGCCGGTCCATCGCCGCCCTGGCGCTCAGGCCGGCCGGGTGGTCGACGGCGACCACGCGCCCTTGATCGAGCAGCGCGACGCGATCGCACAATCGCTCCGCCTCCTGCATCAGGTGGGTTACGAGCACGATCGTGACCCCTCGGTCTCGCACCTCTTCGATCAGTCGCCACGTGTCGCGTCGCGCCTCCGGGTCAAGTCCCGTGCTCAGCTCGTCGAGCACCGCGATCTGCGGCTGGCCGATCAGCGCCAGCACGATCGACAGCCGCTGCTGCTGACCGCCTGACAACGCTCCGCAGTAACGATCGCGAGCCTCGTGCAGGCCGAGCGTGCGGAGCAGCTCGCGCGAGTCCGCGGGATCTTCGTAGAACGACGCGAACAGGTCGACCGCCTCGTGGACGCGGATGCGCTCGGGGAGCGCACTGTGCTGCAACTGCACTCCCACGCGGTCGCGCAGCGCGTCGCCGTGCCGGATCGGGTCGAGCCCGAGCACCGTGATCGATCCGCGATCGGGCTCACCTCGATCGTGCAGCAAGGTTTGGATT
>DAHUYL010000185.1 GCA_027315255.1 Solirubrobacterales bacterium
CGCGTCGTTGTCGACGAACACGGGCACGCCGAGCCGGTCCCCCAGGACCTGGCGCAACGGCACGTCGGCGAGCGGGATGTTGACCGTGAACACGATCCGACCGGTCTCGAATTCGACGATCGACGGCACCCCGATGCCAACCGCGTCGACGTCGGCACCGCCGCACGCTTCGCCAACGACAGCGACCAGCTGCTCGATCAGCGCGCCGGGGCTCGACCGCTCGGTAGGGTGCACGACCGGCTCGCCGAGCGTCCGTCCCTGCAAGGTCGCCGCCGCGACTTTGGTCCCGCCCAGATCGATCCCGACGACGCAGCCCATCACAGACGAGCCGCCGCTGCCTCATCGAGCAGCACCGTCAGCGAGTCGACCCACTCGGCCAGCAGCGACGCGGGCGTCGCCACGTCGGGAGACGCGCCCGAACCGAACGCCCGCGCCACTGCGTCAGCCTTGCTCGCGCCGGTCGCGAGCACGATCACGCGCTCCGCCCGAGCGATGCACGGGAACGTGAAGGTGACCCGCGGCACGAACGGCTCGAGTCCCGCCTCGGGCACGCCGACGACGAGCCGCGAGCGCTCGGCGAGCGACGCCTGTCCCGGGAACATGGACGCCGTATGGCCGTCGGGCCCGAGCCCGAGCAGGATCAGCGAGAACGGCGGCGCGCCGTGCTCGGCGAGCGCCCGCTCGTAGTCGGCGGCCCCCTCCTCGGGACCGCGCTCGCCTTCGATCCGCCGGCAGAACCCGATCTCGACGCCCGCAGCCGCAACCGGGTCGAGCAGTGCCTCGCGCGCCATCCGGAAGTTCGAGCGCCCGTCGTCGGGTCCGACACAGCGGTCGTCCCCGAACCACAGCTTCGCGCCGGCGAACGCCTCCGCCGACTGCGCCGCCAGCTCATAGGCCACCTTTGGCGAGCTCCCGCCCGTCAGCACGACGTGCCCGCCGCCGCGAACCGCGGCGAGCAGTTCCTCCGCGCACGCCCGCTCCGGGTCCGCCACGACTCGCAGATCCGGAGCGCTCATCGGCACAGGCTCCTGGCGGCGGCGAGCGCCGGGGCGTACGTCGGGTCGCGCAGCAACGCCTGCCGGACCCCCTCACCGAGGATCCCACCCTCACCGCGTGACGCGCCCAGGACCTGCCAGCGCTCCTCGGGCCCGCCGCCACGACGCTCACGCGAGATCAGCCCGCCGGGTGCGCGATCGAGCGAAAGCGACAGCCACGCTCCGCTCGAGACGGTCACTCCGGCGATTCCGGGCACCCCGAGATCGACCCCCACCAGCTCCATCCCAACCTCCTCAGCGGTGCCCGCACCCGAGCGCCCAGCGCTGGCGGCACCCAAGCCGCCAGCGCCATCCCTCTCCTCGCCACGAGTCGCCACGGCTCGTAGTCTGCCCGACTGGAGCTCGAATGGGTGGGGAACCCACGACAATCGTGAGGCCAGCCAGCCCGTCAGCAGCAGCGCCGATGCGGGCGAGGCGCGGTTGTGCCGGACGCACAGGCTCTCGAGCCGTCCGAGCTCGCCTCTGCGGGCGGGGTCGTCGAACGCGGCCGCGAGGCGCTCGCGCCATGGAATCGTGCGCAGCCACGCGAGATCGACGACGTACGCGTGCGTGGTGATCCCCTCGGCCCGCTCGAGTGCGGCCGCGGGAGCCGCCAGCGGCGACGGATCGCCGGCGGCTTCGGGACTCAGGTCGTCGCTGTCGAGCAGCACGACGTCAACCATTCCGAGCAGCGCCTGAACCGCGGCCGCGTGCCCGTGCGGCGACCACAGCACCGTCGGCAGCTCCGATACCAGGACCGGATCGACGATCGTGTCGATGTGCGCGAGGTGATCGGCGCCGATGTCGAGCTCGACGACCTCCCGCAGGACCCCGATCCCCTCCTCGCCCCGCTCCTCGCCGCTGAGCACCGCGGTCGCGTCGATCTCCGTCCGCCCCTCCTGCACCGCGCAGAGGATCGTGCGCGACGCGTGATACCGACCGACACGATCCAACCGGTTGGCGATCTCACCCTTCCACTGGTGGTCGACGATCACCACCAGGTTGAGCACGCGGGCCGGCGCAAGGGCGTCGCCGGCGACGTGTCGCTCACGCAACAGCCGTCGCAGTGCCGCCTCGACCCGTTCGGGCGAGGTGTCGTGCTCGGCCCAATGCGCCTCGCCGAGCCCCGGGACACCGACGCTCACAAGCGCCGCCACGCGCGCCCGTCCTCGAGCAGCGTCGCGGCCTCGACGGGGCCGGCGCTCCCCGCCGGGTACTGAGCGATCGGCGAGCGCGTGTCGGCGTGCCACGCCGACAGGATCGGGTCGACGATCCCCCACAGCGCCTCGATCTCGTCGTTGCGCGTGAACAACGTCGCGTCGCCCCGCATCGCGTCGAGGATCAGGCGCTCGTAGGCCTCGGGCGACTCCGACAGGAACGAGGTCCCGTAGTGGAACTCCATGTTGACCGGCCGGATCCGCATCCGGGCACCCGGGATCTTCGCCCCCAGCGACACCGACACGCCCTCGTCGGGCTGAACGGTCAGGATGATCTGGTTGGACTGGACGCCGACCGACCCGCTGCTCTGGAATGCGAGGTGCGGGACCGGCTTCAGCGTCACCGCGATCTCCGTCAGCTTGCGCGACAGCCGCTTTCCTGTCCGCAGGTAGAACGGCACGCCCGCCCAGCGCCAGTTCGACACGTGCAACCGCAGCGCAGCGAACGTCTCGGTCCGAGAGTCGGCCGCGACGCCTTCCTCGGAGCGGTACGCCGGGGACTCCGAGCCGCCGACGACGCCGGCGCTGTACTGGCCGCGGACCGCCATCGCGGCAACCTCGGAGGGAGCGGGCGGGACGATCGCCTCGAGCACCTTCAGCTTCTCGTCGCGCAGGCGGTTGGCCTCGAACGCGGTCGGCGGCTCCATCGTCAAGAGCGCCAGCAGCTGCAGCATGTGGTTCTGCACGAGGTCGCGCAGCGCCCCGGCGCTCTCGTAGTAGCCGGCGCGACCGCCGATGCCGATGTCCTCGGCCGCCGTGATCTGCACGTGGTCGATGTAGTTGCGGTTCCAGACCGGCTCGAAGAACGCGTTGGCGAACCGCAGCGCCATCAGGTTCTGGACCGTTTCCTTGCCGAGGTAGTGGTCGATCCGGAACACCTGCGACTCGTCGAGGTAGTGCAGGACCGCGTGGTTCTGGCGCCGCGCCGACTCGAGGTCGTAGCCGAACGGCTTCTCGATCACGACCCGCACCTCGCGACCGTCGTGCTCGTGCATCCCTCGGCGCCCGAGCTGATCGACGATCGCAGCGAAGAACTCGGGCGCGGTCGCGAGATAGAACACGCGGTTGAGCGCTCGTCCGGTGCTCACGTCGAGCTCGGACAGGAGCTCCTGCAGCTGGTCGAACAGTCCGTCTGAGTCGAACGAGCCGGACAGGTGATGCACGCCCCGCAGCAGCCCGTCGAGCACGGCAGCATCCGGAGCGCGGCGGCTGAAGCGGCCGATCGCCTCACGTGCGCGTTCGCGAAAGCCGTCATCGGTCAACGGCCGCCGCGCGATCCCGACGAGCTCGATGTGATCGGGCAGCGCCCCCTCGTGGGCGAGGTTGTAGAGCGCGGGCAGGAGCTTGCGCTGGGCGAGGTCCCCGGTGCCACCGAAGATGACGATCACGGTCGAGCGGACCGGCAGCCGCTCGAGCCCCTCCACCAACGGGTTGTCGTCCGGAACGCGGCTCGGGTCCTGCACCGACAGGCTGGTCGCCGACACCGGAAGCGCCCTTGCCGAGCTAGGGAGCAGCCTCGGCGGATCCGACCCGCGCGACCACGTCGCGACTGGCCTGCGCGACACGCTCGGCGGTGAACCCGAAGTGCTCGTACAGCGCTGTGTACGGCGCCGACGCGCCGAAGCCCTCCATCCCGATCGCCTCGCCGTGCTCGCCGATCCATCGATGCCAGCCGAGCGTGCTCGCCGCCTCGACCGAGACGCGGGCACGGACGCTCGGCGGCAGCACCGTGTCCCGATATGCGGCCGGCTGAGCGGCGAAGTTGTCGACGCAGGGCATGCTGACGACGCGCGCGGCCACCCCGTCCGCCTCGAGCAGCGCCGCGGCCGCCAGGCAGATCTGGATCTCGCTCCCGCTCGACAGCAGGATCACCTGCGGGTCGGCGTCGGCGGCGTCGAGCAGGATGTAGCCACCGCGCTCGATCGCATCGTCCGGGACCATGCCCGGGTCGAGCGTCGGCACGCCCTGGCGGGAGAGCACGAGCGCGCACGGACCGTCGGTGGCGGCGATCGCGTGGCGCCACGCGAGCGCGGTCTCGTTCGCATCCGCCGGCCTGATCACCGCCAGCTGCGGCACCGCCCGCAGCGCCGGAAGGTGCTCGATCGGCTGATGCGTGGGGCCGTCCTCGCCGAGCCCGATCGAGTCGTGCGTGTACACGAAGATCGACGGCAGCCGCATCAGCGCGGCGAGCCGGACGGCGCCCTTCATGTAGTCGCTGAACGTGAAGAACGTCGCACCGAACGCGCGCAGGTAGTGCAGGTTGAGCCCGTTGACGATCGCGCCCATCGCGTGCTCGCGGATCCCGAAGTGGAGGTTGCGACCGCCGTAGCTGCCGGCCTCGACCGCGTCGGCACCGTCGATCAGCGTCAGCGTCGACGGCGCGAGATCGGCGGAGCCGCCGACCAGCTCGGGCACCCGCGCCGCCGCCCACTGCAGCACGTCCTGCGAGGACTTGCGCGTCGCCGGCCCCTTCTCAGACGCGGCGAACCGGGGCACCTCGGCATCCCAGCCGGCCGGCCGGCGGCCCTCGAACAGCCGCTGCAGCTCATCCCCCAGCTCCGGATTGGCGGCTCGGTAGGCGGCGAACCGCTCGTTCCACTCGTCCTCGAACCCGGCGCCGCGCTCGACCGCCCGGCGGAAATGCTCGAGCGCCTCGTCGGGGACGAAGAACGGCTCCTCGCTCGGCCAGCCGTACGCCTGCTTGGTGAGCAGAATCTCGTCTTCGCCGAGCGGGCTGCCGTGGGCACCGGCGGTGTCCTGCTTGTTCGGGCTGCCCTGCGCGATGTGGGTCCGCACGATGATCAGGCTGGGTCGGTCGGTGACCGCGCGTGCAGTGGCTAGCGCGTCCTCCAGCCGATCGAGACCGAGGTCCTCCTCGAGGTCCTGAACGTGCCAACCGTAGCCCTCGTAGCGGCGTGGGACGAGGTCGGTGTAGGCGAGCTCGGTCGGGCCCTCGATCGAGATGTGGTTCTGATCGTAGAAGCAGATCAGCCGCCCGAGGCCGTAATGGCCGGCGAACGAGCTCGCCTCGCCGCTGATCCCCTCCTGGAGATCGCCGTCGGACGCGATCGCGTACGTGTAGTGGTCGATCACCTGGTGGTCGGGCCGGTTGAATCGGGCGGCGAGCATCCGCTCGCCCAGCGCCAGCCCGACCGCGTGCGAGATCCCCTGCCCGAGCGGCCCGGTCGTCACCTCGACGCCCGGCGTCTCGCCGTACTCGGGGTGCCCCGGTGTCATCGAGCCGAGCTGACGGAACTTCTCGAGCTCGGACAGCGGGACCTCATAGCCGGTCAGGAACAGCGTCGAATACAGCAGCATCGACGCGTGCCCGCACGACAGCACGAACCGGTCGCGGTCGGGCCAGGCAGGGTTGCGCGGGTTGTGGCGCATCGTCCGCGTGAACAGCACGTAGGCGATCGGCGCAAGCGCCATCGGCGTCCCCGGATGGCCCGAGTTCGCCTTCTGCACCGCATCCATCGACAGCGTGCGGATGGTGTCCACGCAGAGCTCGTCGAGGGTGAGGCGATCTCCAGTGGCGGTCACGCTACGCAGCATAACCGGATCGGATTTTCAGCTTGTGAACGGCTTGCGAGCGCGTGGCCGGGCTGGCCGGCCCGGCCACTTCATCAGCCAGCTCAGCCGAACAGCACGCCGTAGCGCTGGTACTCCTCCACCGGCACGCGGCGCACCTCCTTGACCGCCTCCGACAGCGGCACCAGCTCGATCCGCGTCGCGTGCAGTGCGGTCATCATCCCCCACTGGCCCGCCGCCGCAGCGTCGATCGCGGCCAGCCCGAGGCGGGTGGCGAGCACCCGGTCGAAGGCAGTCGGCGTGCCGCCGCGCTGCACGTGACCCAGCACCGTCGCGCGGGTCTCGTAGCCGGTGCGGGACTCGATCTCGCGCTCCAGCCGCTGGCCGATGCCGCCGAGGCGCGGGTGGCCGAACTCGTCTGTCTCGCCCGTGTTGATCGTCATCGTCGTGCCCTCGCGCGGGGTCGCGCCCTCGGCCGCGACGACGATCGAGAAGTAGCGGCCCCGGGCGTGGCGGCGCTTGATCAGCCGGCAGACCTCGTCGATGTCGAACGGCACCTCGGGGATCAGGATCACATCGGCCCCTCCGGCGATCCCGGAATGCAGTGCGATCCACCCGGCGCTGCGCCCCATCACCTCGATCACGAGAATCCGGTTGTGGCTCTCGGCGGTCGTGTGCAGCCGGTCGATCGCCTCCGTCGCGACGTGCAGGGCCGTGTCGAAGCCGAACGTCTGGTCGGTCGCCCCGAGATCGTTGTCGATCGTCTTCGGAACCCCGACGACGTTGATCCCGTCCTGCTGCAAGCGGTGGGCGGCGCCGAGCGTGTCCTCACCACCGATCGCGATCAGACCGTCGATGTTGTGCCGGGCAAGCGTCGCACGCACCAGCTCGGGGCCGTTCTCGCGCTTGTAGACATTCGTCCTCGAGGAGCCGAGGATCGTGCCGCCGCGCGGGAGGATTCCCCGGGTCGACTCACCGGTGAGCTGCTCTGATAGGTCCTCGATCGGGCCGCGCCAGCCGTCCCGAAAGCCGATCACGTCGGCCTTGTGGACCTCGATTGCCTTGCGGACGACCGCCCGGATCACCGCGTTGAGCCCAGGGCAGTCTCCGCCTCCAGTGAGGACGCCGAACCGCATCGGCCCCGCATCCTAAGCACTGGAACCGTTCCAGCGTCCGCTCGCACGCGGAGGACCCGACGATCGGGCGGTCGGATCGGTGATCCTGCGCAATCGCATGCAGCGCGGCCGTTGCGGGCGCGCCTAGACTTAGCGAGCGAGCCTCATACCGCCGAGCGGTTGTCCAAACGCCTCGGTGATCTTGGAGGCGTCCGGGGTTCGGTATGAGCCCCGCTCGCGTGGGCGTCCCTGGCGGGACGCTGGGTGTGGCCGCGGGGTACCGTCCGATCTAGAGCGCGGGCGACTGGCGCCCGCTTGGAAGCCCTTGTGGGGCTTTGCGACCTTTCGGTTTCGCTGGAGGTACCGCCGTGGCCACGATCTCAAGCCTACTCGCCGATCATGTCTCGCTCCAGGTCCGGTCGGTCGATCGGATTCTGCTTGCCGGGATGTGCCCGCGTTGCAGTCCGAGGGACTGATCGTCAAGTTCCTCAACCAGCACGTCGGTGGCACGATTCCCTCGCCGGTGATCCTGGGGAAGATCGGTGACTCCTACGTGGAGGAGATCCACGCGTTCGCGAAGCGCGAGGGGATCGAGACGGTGAGGTTCACCAAGGAGATGGTCAAGGAGGACGTCGCGCGTCCGCATATGCAGCAGGCTGAGCAGGAGGGCCGCTCCGGGGTGGTGATGCTCGGGATCGCGCAGGAGAAGGCGTTCGCGTGGCGCGGCTGGCGGGATGGTGGCCGGGACGCGCACCCGCATTTCGCGTTCGGCCGCCAAGCGGTGTTCATCAACCATTTCTACTGGTACATCCTGGATCCGCAGTGGGGGCCGTCGTTCATCAAGAGCAACGCGTACGCCCAGTTCCCGGTATCGATCTATCTCAACGGCCATGAGTGGGCCAAACGCCAGGCCGCCCAGGCGGGCATCGAGTTCGCGCCGTTGGATAACGGGTTCGCGTCCTGTGCTGATCCCGAGGCGCTGGGCGGGATCTGCGAGCGGCTCTCCGAGCAGGACATCTTCTC
>DAHUYL010000187.1 GCA_027315255.1 Solirubrobacterales bacterium
GGCGTCGGCCGCGCGCGGGCTCGCGACGAGCGGAAGCCCGTAGCAGTCGAGCAGCTCGATCACCCGCTCCGCCGGGAGCCAGCCCCCGCCGCCCGCGAGCTCCTGCGCGATGATCGCGGCCGCGTGCTCGCGGTGGACGTCGGTGAACTGCACCGGGTGGGCCTCCGGTCGAGCCCGCCAGCGGCCGTGCCTGCAAGCCAGCGCGATCGCGCGAGCGGCATCCTCGGGGAAGTCGTAGCCCGGGACGCGGACGAGATCGGAGCGCAGCTCGGCCGGCGACCCGGAGGCGATCATGAACACCGCGGCGATCGGCACGCCCGGCTGTTGCTCTGCCACTTCCCGGATCGCACGCGCGACGTCGACCGGATCGGTCAGCAGCGTCGGTACGAACAACACCAGGATCGCGTCACACGCGTCGGCTTCGATCAGCGTCTCGAGCGTGCGCCGGTAGTCCTCGGCCGACGCCGAGGCGATGATGTCGATCGGATTTCGGGCGGACGCTCCGGGCCCGAGCGACGCGATCAGCCGCGCCTGGAGCTCCGGATCGAGCTCGGGCACGTCGACGCCCTCGGACATGCAGGCGTCGGCGCACAGGATCCCGGGGCCGCCGCCATTGGTCACGATCGCAACGCGATCGCCGTGCGGCACCGGCTGGCAGGTGAGCAGCTGCGCGACCGAGAACAGCTCGTACAGGGTGTCGGTGCGGATCACTCCGGCCTGCTCGAACAGCGCGTCGACGGTCACGTCCGAGGCGGACAGCAGCGCCCCAGTGTGCGACGAGGTCCCGCGCGCGCCTGCCGCCGAGCGGCCGCTCTTGACGGCCAGCAGCGGCTTGTGCTTGGCGAAGCAGGGGGCGATCCGGGCGAACTTCCGCGGGTTGCCGAACGACTCCAGGTACAGCATCGCCACCGAGGTGTTCGGGTCGTCCTCCCAGTAGCGCAGCATGTCGTTGCCCGACAGGTCGACCTTGTTGCCCACCGACACGAACGACGACAGCCCGACCCCGAGCCGGTCGGCGGCCTCCATCATCGCCAGGCCGAGGCCGCCGGACTGCGACATGAAGCCGACCGAGCCGGGGAGCGGCGTGGCTGGGGCGAACGTCGCGTTGAGCTTGACGTCGGCCGAGGTGTTCACCACCCCCATGCAGTTCGGGCCGATGATCCTGATGCCCGCCGAGCGGCACACCTCGAGGAGCTCGCGCTGGCGCTCGGCGCCCTCGGGACCGGTCTCTCCGAACCCGGAGGAGATCACGAGCAGCGCCCGCACGTGCGCGCGGGCACACTCGCGCGCCGCGTCGACGACGAGCTCGGCCGGGACCACGATCACCGCCAGGTCGACGACCGCCGGGATGTCCACGACCGACCGGTAGGCCGGCAGCGACTGCACCACGTCGGCGTGTGGGTTGACGGCGTAGACCGGGCCGTTGAACTCGCCCAGCAGCAGGTTGCGCAGGATCTCGCCACCGATCGTGTGGCGTCGCCGCGACGCACCGATCACGGCGACCGAGCGAGGCTCGAGGAAGCTGCGCACGGCAGCGACCGCTGCGACATGCTCCCTTTCCTCGAAGCGCGCGATCGCCTCGGGCGTCAGCGAGGTCGGCATCTCGATCTGGATCGCGTCCGCCGTCGACTGCATCTCGACCGGGAAGCCGCTCTCGCGGAAGACCTCGATCATCTTGTGATTGGCGGGCATCACCTCGGCCGTGAACGTCGAGATGCCGTGCGCCTCGGCGACGGTGGCGAGGTGGGCGAGCAGCGTCGTCGAGATCCCATGACCCTGGTAGGCATCGGCGACCAGGAACGCAACCTCGGCCCGGCCTTCGCCCTCGCGGACATATGCGGCGTGAGCGATCACCCGGCATGGCGCGCCCGTTTCGGCGACGAGCGCGTAGCGGTTGGCGTAGTCGACGTCGACCGCCCACGACGTCGCCCACTCGAGGTTCGGCGCGCCGAAGAACCGGAACACGATCGACTCCGGGGAGACCGAGTCCAGGAAGGCACGCACCACCGCCTCGTCGCCGGTGCGGACCGGGCGGACGTGGACGGTCGAGCCGTCGCGCAGGACGATGTCGGCCTCCCGCTCGTGGGGGTATGGAGGCAGTTCGGTCTCGGTCGTGCTCACGTTCAGTCAGTGTCGGGCAGCGGGCAGTCGGCGGCCATCGGGGTTTCCTACGCGGACTTGCTCGGCCGCTCCGCAGCGGGCGGCCGGCGGCTCACAGCGCGGCCTCTACATCGAGTGGCTCCAGTCCGGACGCCTTCAGACCCCGCTCGATCCGGTCGATCACGGCCTGCAGGACCGCTACCCGCGCGTGCGGCTTGTTCTCGGCGGCGATCACCGTCCAGGGGGACGCCTCGTGATCGGTCTTGCGCAGCATGTCGCCGACCGCGCGCTCGTAATCGGCACGATGGGCGAGGTTGCGCCAGTCCTCGTCGGTCAGCTTCCAGCGCTTGAGCGGGTCGCGCTCGCGCGCTCGGAAGCGCCGCAGCTGCTCGGCCTCGCTGACGTGCAGCCAGAACTTGACGAGCACCATCCCCTCGCGGCAGAGCCCCTGCTCGAACGAGACGATCTCGTCGTAGGCGCGCCGCCACTCGGGCTCGGTCGCGAACCCCTCGACGCGCTCCACCAGCACCCGTCCGTACCACGAGCGGTCGAGCACGGTCATGCCGCCCCAACCGGGCAGCGCCGGCCAGAACCGCCACAGGAAGTGGTGACGCTTCTCGCGCGGGGTCGGCGCTGCGAACTCGGCGACGCTGACGTGGCGCGGGTCGAGCGGTCCGGTCAACCGGCGGATCGCACCGCCCTTCCCGGCGGCGTCCCAGCCCTCGAACACCACGCACACGGGTGGCCCGAGGCGGCCGCCGCCGATCAGCCCGCCGCACTGCAGCCGCAACGCCAGCAGCCGGCGCTGCGCCGCTTCGACCCGGCGGGCGCTCTCAGCGGCGGACAGCTTGGCGGATAGATCGACGTCGTCGAGCGCGGCCACACGCGTACTCTGACAGCGTGGAGGAGAAACCGGGATCCGATCTGGACGGCGCGCCGACATTCGATCGCGAACTGCTGCGCTGGCTCGGCGACGAGCTCCCGCAGGCACGTGCCGCGGACGCCGACCGGGTCCGTGCGATCGCCGCCGAGCTGGCCGCCGGGTTCGACGCGTTCCGTGACCTCGGACCGGCCGTGACCGTGTTCGGCTCGGCGAGGACGCCGCGCTCGCATCCGAACTACGCGCTCGTGCGCGAGATCGCAGCCGAGCTCGGTCGCGCGGGCTATGCGATCATCACGGGCGGCGGCGGCGGGCTGATGGAAGCGGCGAATCGAGGCGCCAGGGACGCCGGCACGGTGTCCGTCGGCTGCAACATCGAGCTCCCCAACGAGGAGGAGCCGAACGCCTACCTCGATCTCTCGGTGCGCTTCCGGCACTTCTTCGCACGCAAGGTGATGTTCGTGCGCTACGGGAGCGCGTTCGTGATCGGCCCGGGTGGCTACGGCACCCTCGACGAGCTCTTCGAGGCGCTCACGCTGATCCAGACTGGGCGCGTGCCCGACTTCCCGGTGGTGCTCGTCGGCGACGGCGAGTGGCGCGGGCTGCTCGACTGGCTCCGGGCCGGGGCACTCGCCGACGGGCGGATCGAAGCTCGCGACCTGGATGCGCTTCACGTCGCCGACCAGCCCGACCACGTCGTCCGAGTGGTGACCGCCGCCCGCGCCCGCCGCTGGCCGCAATAGGTCGGATCGGGGTTTTTCCACACCGAGATCGCGGCCTTCTCCCCGGCGACCGGGACGATGGCCACGGGTACCGTTGCGGCGATGGCTCTCCAGCTGCATCTGGCGGCCGGGCCGCGTGCAGTCGAACCCCCCGGCGACGGTGAGGTTCGCGATCCCGCCGCGATCCGGGTCGCCCTCGTCGACGACCATGCCCGCGTCGCCCGCGGGCTGCGATTGCTGCTGGAGCGCCACGACGCGATCGCGGTCGACGGCGACGAGCATCGACGCCACCTCCTCGCACCGGATGTCGTCGTGCTCGATCTGCAGCTGTCGGGCGGTGCCGGCATCGCGGCGATCCGTCAGCTTCGCCAACGGGTTCCGAGCACGCCGATCGTCGTGCTCAGCGGCGACCGCGATCCGGTGTTCGCGCGCCAGGCGCTGGCCACCGGCGCCGCCGGGTTCGTCCTGAGGCACCGGGCCGACTCCGAGCTTGGGGACGCTGTCTGCCGGGCCGCCCATGGCGAAGCATTCGTCAGCGCCCCGATCGCGGCGGCGCTCGCCGCGCTCGATGCCGGCGACGGCGTCAGCCTCCGCGAGACCGAGGTGCTGAGGCTGATCGCGCTCGGCTACACGAGCGCCGAGATCGCAAGCGAGCTGCACGTGTCGCGCCGCACCGTCGATTCCCACCGGGCCAGCATCCACCGCAAGCTCGGACTCAGCAGCCGCGCCGAGCTCGTGCAGTTCGCGCTGTCGCACCACCTGCTCGCCTGCTGAGCAACCGCGCCGCCGCATGGAACCCGAGCCCACCGTCGAGCCTGCTGCCCGCGTGATCCCGCAGCGACCCGTGTGCGCCGTCTGCGGCGAGGTGATCGGCGTGTACGAGCCGCTCATGCACGTCGTCGACGAGATCCCGCGCGAGACCTCGATCGCCGCCTGCCGCGAGCACCTGCCGGAGCTGACCGGGCCGCTCTGGCACCGCGACTGCTGGCCCTATCCGTAGCAGGGACGCCTCCCAGGCCGCGGGCGAACGTGGCTGACACTCCGGGGAGCCCACGGATCGAGCAACGCGGATGCAACCCCCACCCGCGTAGCGTCGTCACCGACAACGAACGCTCCTCGAAATACGGAGGGAGAGCAGATGGCAACGACGATCGAGCGGCCGTCGCAGGCGGCCGCGTTCCTGGCGGAGCGCAAGCTGATGCTGATCGACGGCAGGTGGGTCGAGGCGCACAGCGGCGACACCTTCGAGGTCATGGACCCGGCCGACGGCGAGACGATCGCACACGTTCCGGCGGGCGAGCGCGCGGATGTGGAGATGGCGGTCAAGGCCGCCCGGCGCGCGTTCGAGGACTCCGCCTGGAGCCGGATGACCGCGTCCGACCGTGGGAGGCTCGTGTGGCGGATCGGCGATCTGATCCTCGAGCACGCCGACGAGCTGGCGACGATCGAATCGATCGACAACGGCAAGCCGCTGACGATCGCCCGCGCGGCCGACGTCGAGCTGGCCGCCGACCTGTTCCACTACATGGCCGGCTGGGCGACCAAGATCTCCGGTCAGACGTTCCGCATCTCGGTTCCCTACGCGGCCGGCGCGCAGTTCCACGCCTACACGTTGAAGGAGCCGATCGGCGTCGTCGGGCAGATCATCCCGTGGAACTTCCCGCTGCTGATGGCGGCGTGGAAGCTCGGACCCGCGCTGGCGGCTGCCTGCACCGTGGTGCTGAAGCCGGCCGAGCAGACGCCGCTGAGCGCGCTGCGGCTGGCGGAGCTCGCCCAGGAGGCGGGGCTTCCGGACGGGGTCCTGAACGTGATCACCGGCTATGGCGAGACCGCCGGCGCCGCGGTCGCGTCGCATCCGGGGATCGACAAGGTCGCGTTCACCGGCTCGACCGAGGTCGGCAAGATGATCGTCAAGGCGGCGGGTAACGACCTCAAGCGGGTCACGCTCGAGCTCGGCGGCAAGTCGCCGAACATCGTGTTCGCCGATGCGGACATGGAGAGCGCGGTGCCGGGCGCGGCCAACGCGATCTTCTTCAACCACGGCCAATGCTGCTGCGCGGGCAGCCGGCTGTACATCGAGCAGAAGGTCTACGACGACGTGCTGGCCGGGATCAGCGACCACGCCGGGCGGATCAAGGTCGGCCGCGGGACCGACCCCGACACGGAGATGGGTCCGCTCGTGTCCGCCGAGCAGCTCGAGCGCGTGACCGGCTTCCTCGAGTCCGGCATGCGTGAGGGCGTGCGCACCGTGACCGGCGGACAGCGTGTCGGCGACCGCGGCTACTTCATCGCCCCGACCGTGCTCGACGGCGCCC
>DAHUYL010000085.1 GCA_027315255.1 Solirubrobacterales bacterium
GCCGGCGACCGCTCGTCGGTCGCCGGCGCCTGGACCCGCATGGCACTCATCGTCCCCTCGATCTCCCTAGCGGAACGTCAGGTGTCGAGTCGGGTCCTTCCGCGTGATCCGCACCAACCGGTAGGCGAGGCCGAAGTGCAACACCCCGATCGCGACCAGCGGCCACTCCCACCAACCACCGACGCCGGCTCCGTACAGGATCGACGTCAATACCAGCAGCCAGATGCCGACGCCAAGGCGCAGGCGCGCGATCTGCTGGTTGCTCCACGAGCGAAGCTGGAACATCTGCTTGACGGATGGACTGCCGTTCATGATCCCTCCTCGGTCACAGGGCCGAAGCCCGTTCGCCGAATTGACTTTGCGCGACAAACGCTACCAGGCTTTGTATCGCAAAGTCAAGCTCCGACACGAATCTGTCGCCACGCCGGCTGCTAGGCTTTGCGCTGCAAAGGATCCGGCGGCGAATCGAGAGATGAACGGCTTCGACATAGACAGACCCCAGACCGAGACCGAGCGCGAACCGGAATCCGAGACCGAGAGCGAGGAACGGGGCCGGCTCGACCCCCATGAGGCAGCACGGCTGCTCGAGCAGACCACCCGGCACGTGCAGCGCGAGCTCGACTTCCGCTCGCCGGGGCTGTCGCTGCTCGCGGCCGCCGCCGCCCTGATCGCGTTCGGCTCGGTGTGGCTGTCGGTGCGCGCACAGCACCCCTACAAGGGCCCGACGCCGGTCGGGCTGATCGGCCTGTACGCCGTCATCCTGATCAGGATCGTCAGTGTCACCTACGCCCACAGCCGGGCGAGCGCGGGCGTCAGTGGCCGCTCGAGCCGCCACCGGCGAGCCGAGGCGGCGGGGATCGCAGCCGCGCTGGGGGCCGTCTACGTCGTGATGGCGGCGCTGGCGAATGCCGGCGCCAGCGACTCGGTCGTCTACGGCGTGTACGTCGGCACGGCAACGCTGATGGTCCTGGGCGCGTTCGGGATCGCCCGCTCGGTGGCACGCGAGGACTGGCCGCAGTTCGGCGTCTCGGTCGGGATCGTGCTCGTGGCCGCCGGCAGCGCATTCGCCGGACCTCGCGGCGTCTGGCTCGCCGACGGCATCGGCTGCTGCGCCGTGCTCCTGGCCTACACCGCCGTCCAGGCGTGGCTGCTCCGCGCGTCGCGGGCCGGCGCATGACGGCCGAGGCACTCGACCCGTTGATCCACGTCCCTGCGCGACTGCAGATCATGGCGACGCTGGCCGCACTGCCCGACGGTGACGCGCTGTCCTTCACCCGCCTGCAGGAGCTGATCGGCCTCACCCCCGGCAACCTGATCACGCACCTGCGCAAGCTCGGTGAGGCCGGCTACCTCACCAGCGAGAAGACCGGCAGCGGCCCGGCCTCGCGAACCTCGCTGGCGCTCACCCACCGCGGTCGAGCTGCGCTCGAGGAGTACGCCGCAGCCTTGCGCGGGCTGCTCAACGGGCTGTAGGAGCGCCCGTCGGGTAGCGGATCAGGAGCGCCGCCGAGACATCCTCGTCGCCCAGCGTCGAGTAGACATGCTCGACGTCGGCAGGCCACGCGCCGCTCGCGCCCGGGTCGAGCTCCAGCGGCGCCGTCGCGGGTCCGACGACCGCGGTGCCCGCGAACACGATCAGATGCTCGGTGACGCCGGCCGCGTGTGCCGGCGAGGTCTGGCGCCGGCCGTGGCGGATCGCCAGCCGGTAGAGCTCGGTCGTCGCCTCCGTGTCGTCGAACCGGGCGACCAGCACCGCATCGACCGCGGCGCCGCGCAGCGCCTCGGTCTCGCCTTCCCCGACCCTCGGGATCGCCGCGCTGAGCGGCACCTCCAGCGCCGTCGTCAGCGCATACAGGGTCTCGAGCGTCGGGTTGCGCTGCCCCGACTCGAGCTCGGACAGCGTCGCCTTGCCGATCCGCGCGCGCCGCGCCAGCTCGGAGAGGCTGAGCTGCCGCGCCTCGCGCAGGCGGCGCAGCCGCTCGCCGACGGCGGCTGTGACCGAGAGTTGATTGGAGTCGTCGCTCACTGGTATCGTTCCGTTTATGGAACATCACGGTGGACGCCAGGATTATCGTCGCCGCCTGGCCGAGATCCCCGGCTTCGGGATCGATCGGGTCGCCGCCGCCGCCGGGGACGATCCGGCGATCCTGCGGATGGAGAACCTCGACACCGACGTCCTGCCGCCGCCCGCCGCGCTGGCGGCCACCCGGGAGGCGATCGGGACCGACGAGGCGAACAGCTGGCTTCCGTTCAGCGGCCGCGACGACCTCAAGCGGGCGGTCGCTGCGCACCTGCGGCGCCGCGGGGCGCCGTCCTACGATCCCGCCGCCGAGATCGTGATCACGAGCGGCGAAGGCGACGCGATGCTCGACGCCCTGCTGACGCTCACCGACCCCGGCGACGAGGTGATCCTCACCGACCCTACCTACGCGGGCATGCTCAACCGCGTCCGCCTCGTCGGCGCATGCCCCAAGCTCGTCCCACTCGTGGCCACGCAAGACGAGTGGCGTCTGGATCTCGAGCGACTCGAAGCCGCGATCACCTCGCGCACCCGGGTGCTGTTCGTCAACAATGCCTCGGTCCCGTCCGGCTGGGTCGCCACCGACCACGAGTGGGAGACGGTCGCGGCGCTGTGCCGCGACCGAGACCTCTGGCTCCTGTACTGGGGCGGGTTCGAAGGCGTCCTGTTCGACGGCCGCGAGCCGTTCCAGCCGGCGTCGCTGCCGGGAATGCGCGAGCGGACCGTCACGATCGGCGCGGCGACGTTCGAGCTGCGGATGATCGGCTGGCGGATCGGCTGGATGGTCGCTCCCGAGCCGCTGGTGCCCGACCTCACCCGCGTCCAGATCTACAACGGCCTGGTCGCCAGCGGCCACAACCAGATCGGCGTCCGCGCCGGCCTCGAAGCGGCCGACGACGGCCTCGCCGAGGCCAACGCCGAGTGGCAGCGCCGCCGCGACGAGACGCTGCGCCAGCTCGACGGGCTGCCGGTCGTGCGGCCAGCCGGCGCGTGGTCACTGCTGCTCGACGTGAGCGCGCTCGGGCACGATTGCGTGGCCGCGTCGGACCGCCTGCTCGCCCAGCAGGTGGCCGCCACGCCGATGCGCGGCTGGGGCGGCCCCGTCGCCGACCGTCACCTCCGGTTCGTGTTCAGCAACGAGCCCGTCGAGCGGCTGGTACTCCTCGGAGACCGCGTCCGCCGGGCGCTCGAGCCCTGAGCAGAGCACACGGTCACGGCGATGGGGGTAGGCTGAGCGCAGCTCCCGACCGCCGTCGTCGAGCTGGTCTCCCTGCTCGTCCAGGCCTCGCCCGAAGGCTGTCAGTGCGTCGGCATGCCGCCCCTGGCTTGCGAGCGCTTGCCCCAGCGCGAGATGAATGCGCGACCGCTCGCTCCGAACGCTGATCCGCTCGAGCAGGGACTCGAAGCGGCCGGCCGCTGCTTCAGCGCGTGCCAGCTCCTCGGCGACCACGTGGCGCAAGTCGGGATCGGGCGGCTCCTCGAGCGCCCGTTCCAGATAGTCGGCGGCGGTCGCCGGCGCGCAGCCGGCAATGCCACTCGCGCGGCGCGGCGCAATGCCTCGACCACCCACGGTTTCCCGCGTCGGCCCCCCGGGAGCAGCTGTACGGCGATCAGCTGCGGGTCCGTTCGCAGCAAGCGACGTCTGTGCCGCAGATTATCGCGGACGCCACTGAATCCTGGGGTTTTCCCTGGGGCAACCGCAGGAGCGGTGATGCAGAGTGCGCGTGTGTGGGCGCACCACCAACGCGGCTCGAGCTCTGCTTCGAGCACGACAAACCGCAGATCCACGGCTCCGTCACGGCCGGTGGCGAAGCTCCGGTGCCTGTCGCCGGCTGGCTGCAGCTGATGTCGGTGCTCGAGCAGATGTCCGCGCCTGACCAAGCACATCCTCAGGGGGCAATAGAATGAGCACTCGCATCCGTATGTCTCTGACCGCGGCACTGGCCGCCGCCTGCGCGCTTGTGCCCGCCGGTGTGGCCCGGGCGGCGTCGGCCGGCAGCCTCGATACGAGCTTCGGCAGCAACGGCTCCGGTTACCTGATCGACCAGTGGGGCCAGTCGGCCCCCGCGTACTCTCAGGGCTTCGCCGTGGCGATCGGGTCGGACGGCTCGCCGGTGATCGCGGGGTTCGCGACCGACTCGAGCGGGAACTATCAGGCGAGCATCGCGCGATACATGAGCAGCGGGAACCGTGACACGGGCTTTGGCTCTGCGTCCGGGCCCAACGAGCTCGCCGGCGGCGGCGGGGTCCTGGTGCCGTTCGGCACGAACGGGGGCAGTGCCAACGCGGTGGCGCTGGACGCGCCAACGTCTTCGAGCACGGAGTACTGGCTGGCCGGGACTGATCAGGCCAACTCGCCGCAGGGGGACTTCTTCCTGGCGAAGGTCGAGCACAACGGGCAGCTCGACACGGGCTTCAACGGCAACGGGATTCAGAGCACCGGGCCGAGCGCGTTTGCCATTCCGGCCGCACAGGTGAGCTGTCCGGGCTGCGCGGTGGCGAGCTTGGACGCGAGCGCGCTCTACCATTACACATCAGGCGCCCTCTCCGGCGACACGCTCCTCGTCGGCACGGCGCAGATCAACGATGGCGACAGTGACATCGCGCTCGCCCGCTACAAGCCGACTGGGGCGCTTGACACGAGCTTCAACACGACGGGCACCGAGCTGGTGACCTTCGACAGCGGCTCCACACAGAGCCCGGTTACAGGGGATGCGGTGTTCGTGGATCCGGGGAGCGGCACGATCCTGACCGTCGGGCAGAGCAATCCGGGCGGCGGGCCGCCGGAGTGGGCGGCGGCGCGGCTGAGGTCAGCCGGCGCCGTGGACGCCACGTTCGGCACTGGTGGCGTCCAGTCCTACCAGGTCGGCGCGGCGCCGGGGTGCACGTCCCCGGCGCCTGCGGGTGTCGACTCTGTTGTCCCCGACGGCTCGGGCGGCTACATCCTCGGCGGCTGCGCGCTGTCTGGCAGCAACAACGACTTCGCGCTCCTGCACGTCAACTCGAGTGGGAGCCCGGTCAACAGCTGGGGCCCGAACGGCAACGGCCAGGTCCTGACCGCAGTGGGGTCGGCGAGCCCGGCGAACTCGGCGATCCACAGCATGGTGGTGAGCCTGGACGGCAGCAAGCTGATCGCGGCCGGTGATGCACAGGATGACGCGAGCCCCCAGGACTCGGACTTCGCGATCGCTCGGTACAACATGTCCGACGGCTCGCTCGACTCCAGCTTCGGCAGCGGCGGGATCACGACGACGAGCATCCTCGGCGGCAGCGACCACGCCGGCGCCGAATCGGTCGCAATCGACCCAACGACGGGTAACCCCGTGGTTGCCGGATACGCAATCCTCGGCTACGGCACGCCAAGTTCCAGCACGGAGGTCGCGCTCGCGCGCTACCTGGCCAACGGCACCGCTGGCGGCGGAGGCGTCCCGGTAGCTGATCCGAGCCGTCCGCCGAC
This sequence comes from Solirubrobacterales bacterium, assembly GCA_027315255.1. GTDB lineage: Bacteria > Actinomycetota > Thermoleophilia > Solirubrobacterales > Solirubrobacteraceae > Palsa-465. Next base: position 5,478 of record DAHUYL010000085.1, read on the forward strand.
CGTAAACGGGCCCAGCAGCCCGGTGGTGGGCGACACGTTCACGGCCTCCTCCCCTGGCGGCTGGAGCGGGAGCCCGGACGGCTACACCTACACATGGCTGCGATGCAGTCCGCCTGACACCAACCCGGCCGACTGCACGGCAGTCCAGAAGAGCAGCGCCGTCGACTCCTACACGACGACCACCAACGGCTACGGCGGACAGTCCGACGTCGGCCATTACTTCCTGCTCCAGGTCGTGGCGCACAACTCGGCCGGTTTCTCCCAGCCTGCCAGCGCCGCGGTCTTCACGGGCACCGTCCAGGCAGTTCCGAGCGTACCGGTGAACACCAGCCCGCCGACGGTGGGCGGTCCGAGCAGTCCGGTCGTCGGCGACACGTTTACGGTCGCCAGCAACGGCATCTGGTCGGGAGGCCCGACCAACTTCACGTACGTCTGGTTGCGGTGTAACCCGCCTGACAACAGGCTCGACGACTGCGTCGTCGCGCAGACGGGCACGAGCCCCAACTACGCGACCACCACAAACGGCTACGGCGGAACCTCCGACGCCGGCCACTATTTCATGCTGCAGGTGATCGCGCAGAACGCGGCCGGTTCCTCGCAGCCTGCCAGCGCGTCGGTGTTCACGGGGATCGTCCAGGCTGCTCCCGTCAACACCGGCCCGCCGGTGATCGCAATTTGGGGTCAGATCAACACCGACTCGACTTTGGCCGTTTAGCCGATCATGGCTGCCCAGGCCTGTTGGAT
>DAHUYL010000098.1 GCA_027315255.1 Solirubrobacterales bacterium
AGTTCGCTGTCGCCGCTGTGCGCGCCGCACCGGACGCCCGGCATGCAGCGGCGGATCCGGCTCGCGCTCGCGGTGGTGCACGGAGCGCCGCAACCGTGCGCCAAGCTCGGCAACGCGCTGCTGCCGCTGATCGCACGCCACCCGGTGCTCGTCAGCTGCGCGATGTCGCGGCACGCGGCGCCGCAGGAGCGCCCGCGCCTGGCCGGCACGGCCGAGCGAATCGCGGCCTCGCGCAGCTTTCTCGACGCGGCGTCCGGCGGCGTCGACGGCCTGATCGACGACTTCCTCGTGTGCTCGCGCGCCTGGGGCTTTGATGCCGGCTCGGTCGCAAGTGAGGTCCACCTCTGGCACGGCGGGCGCGATCTCCTCGTGCCGGTCGAGCACGCGTTGCAGCTCGCAGCGCTGCTGCCCCGCTGCCGGGTGTTCGTCGATCCCGACGAGGGCCATCACTTCTTCCGCGCGAACCTGGACCGGATCTTGGCGGCGTTGCTCGCCCGTCGAGCCGGCGAGCCCGCTCAGGCGGCGCTGCGCAGTTCGGCCAGCGGCGGCCGCTCGACCGGCTGATCGCTGAGCACGACCGGCTCGCCCTCGCCGGGCGCGAAGAACGTCGAGGGCAGTGGGCCGCGCAGGCGCCCGTCGCGCTGCAGCCGGCCGGCGACCGCCTGCAGGACGGCATACGCCATCGGTCCCAGGTCGCGGAGCGGCTGATGGGCGTTCTGGCGGACGTCGAGGTCGACCAGCGCGATCCCGTCCAGGCCGACCTCGTGGTAGGCGTCGATCAGCATCGCGATCTCGACGCCGTAGCCAGTGGCGAACGGCAGCCGCGCGAGCAGCTCTCCGCGCGCGGCCACCTCGCCCGCCAGCGGCTGGCGGATCGCCGCGAGCTCCGGGTAGAACAGGTTGAGCAGCGGGCGCGCGGTCAGCTCGGTGACGCGGCCGCCGCCGTCGGGCAGGGTCACCTCGCCGACGCGGAAGGGCCGCCGGTAGCAGCCCTTGACGAACTCGATCCCGCGCTCGCGCTCGCACAGAAGCGGCCCCAGCATCCCGCAGGCGAAGTGGGCTCCGAACCCTCCGGAGTCGGCGTCGAGGAAGCAGACGACCTCGCCCGTCAGCACCGACAGCGCGCGCCACATGGCGTCGCCCTTGCCGAGCACCGGACCCAGCTCGGGCAGCAGCGCTGCCTCCGCGTGGACCTCGGCTCCGAGCCGCCGGGCGATCTCCGGGGTCGCGTCGGTGGAGCCGTCGACGACGACGACCTGGTCGACCACGCCCTGCTCGCGCAGCGCCAGCAGCGTCTCGAGGATCGGACCGATCGTGCGTTCCTCGTTGCGCGCGGGCAGGCACACGGAGACGGACGCGGTCCGCTCGCTGGCGAGTCGCTCCGCAGGAAAGCGCCTGTGGTCAAACGTGTGGGTGGCGAGCCAGGGGCTCGGACGCAGGGGCATTGCACGAATCATCCCAGCAACCAGCGGATCGTCGATTCGTCCAGTCCGGACTTGGAAAAAGTTGCTGCATTGCCTACATGCGAGTAGGCTCGGGCCACCTGAGTCCGACGTCGAGACGGTTGACTTGGAAGCAAAACGAGGGGGTCCGGCGATGCCCGGAGTCGCGAGGTAGGGAGTGAGCTGCGGGATGCCCAGACTCGCCGGGCCTGTTCCGAACCCGAGCTTCGATGAGCTGCTCGAGGCGCTTCCGGACGCGCTCGTCGGCGTCGATCGGGCCGGGCTGATCGTGCTCGCCAACGGCAACGCGGAGGAGCTGTTCGGCTACCCGCGCGACGAGCTGCTCGGCCAGCCGCTCGAGATGCTCGTCCCGGCGCCCGCGCGGTCGCTGCACCTCAAGCAGCGTCGCGCCTACGCCCGCAGCCCGCGGCCCCGTCCGCTGCACAGCGGGTTGAAGCTGAGCGGGCTGAGGCGCGACGGCAGCGAGTTCCCGGCAGACATCGGCCTGAGCATGATCAACACGGCCGAGGGACCGCTCGTCGTTGCTGCGATCCGCGACATCAGCGAGCAGCTCGCCGCCGAGGCGGCACGGGAGCGGCTCCAGGCGCAGGCGGAGCGCGAGCGGCTCGAGCGGCGCCTGCAGCAGTCCCAGCGGCTCGAGAGCCTCGGACAGCTCGCCGGAGGCGTCGCCCACGACTTCAACAACCTGCTCGGAGTGATCCTCAACTACGCCGCGTTCGTCGGCGAGGAGATCGCCGCGCGCGCCAGCGCCGACAGCGGCGGCGGCGCCGGCTGGGAGGACCTGCGGGCCGATCTCGACGAGATCAAGCGGGCCGCCGAGCGGGCGTCCCGGCTCACCCACCAGCTGCTGGCGTTCGGCCGCCGCGACGTCGCCCAGCCACGCCGGCTCAACCTCAACGCGGTCGTCGGCGACGTCCATCGGCTGCTCGAACGGACGCTGGGGGAGCACATCGAGCTGGTCACCGAGCTGGCCGACGACCTCTGGCGCGTGACTGCCGATCCGGGGCAGCTCGAGCAGGTGCTGGTGAACCTCGCCGTCAATGCCCGCGACGCGATGCCCGGCGGTGGCCGACTGGTCGTGCAGACGAGCAACGAGGTCGTCGACACGGCGATCGTCGAGCGGCGTCCGGCGCTGACGCCCGGCGAGTTCGTGCGCCTGCGCGTCGGTGACACCGGCACCGGCATGGATCGCGAGGTGATCGAGCACGCCTTCGAGCCGTTCTTCACCACCAAGCCGAAGGGAGTGGGGACCGGCCTCGGGCTGGCGAGCGTGTACGGGATCGTCGCCCAGGCCGGCGGCGACGTGGCGATCTACTCGGAGGGGGGGGTCGGGACGACGGTCAGCATCCTGCTCCCCGCGACCGACACCGGCGCGCCCGCGGTGCCGGCGGACAAGGCGGAGCCGCAGGCTCACCGTCACAGCGGCGAGACCGTGCTGGTGGTCGAGGACGAGGACGCGATGCGCGAGCTGACCAGACGGATCCTCACCCGCAACGGCTACGAGGTGCTGCTCGCCCGCAGCGGCGTCGAGGCGATCGAGCTGGTGCGCGCCCGCGAGGAGCCGATCGACCTGCTCGTGACCGACGTGGTGATGCCGCAGATGCTCGGCAAGGAGGTGGCCGAGCAGATCGCGGCGCTGAGGCCCGACGTTGCAGTCCTGTACATGTCCGGCTACGCGCAGCCAGTGCTCGCCTCGACCGGCACGCTCGACCGAGGGGTCACGCTGATCGAGAAGCCGTTCTCCGAGGGGCGACTGCTCGAGAAGGTCCGCGAGGTGCTGGACGGCGATCGGTGAACCATTACGACCTCGACACTGCGCTGCGCGTGCTGGTCGTCGACGACGACCCGCAGGTAGGCCGCCTGATCAAGCGGATCGCCGAAGGCCACGGCTACACGTGCGAGCTCGCGTCGAGCGCCCGCGAGGCGCGCCTCCGGCTCGGAGCGGCGCCGCCCGACATCGTCCTGTGCGACGTGAACATGCCGGGCGAGTCGGGGTTCGCGCTGCTCCAGTACCTGCGCGGCGAGTACCCGTTGCTGCCGGTCGTGATGCTGTCGGGGATCGGCGAGCTGGGCGTCGCGACCTCGGCGCTCGAGCTCGGCGCGTACGGCTGGGTGACGAAGCCGTTCGACTCCAACCAGGTGCTGATCGCGCTCGCCAACGCCGCGATCCGCGCCCGCCTCGAGCGCCGCAGCGCCAGCTACGAGCAGGACCTCGAGAACGCCGTCGCCGAGCGGACGGCGGAGCTGCGGGAGACGGTCGCGAAGCTCGAGCGCTCCGAGGAGCGCCTCCAGCACCTCGCCGACCACGACCAGCTGACCGGACTGTTCAACCGCCGCCGGTTCGAGGAGGAGCTGTTGCTCGAGCTCTCGCGCGCGGACCGGCGCGGCACCCAGGGGGCGGTGCTCAGCATCGACATCGACAACTTCAAGGCGATCAACGACGCGGCCGGACATCAGGCCGGCGACGCGGTCCTGCTCGCGGTCGCGCGGGCGCTGTCTGCGAACTGCCGCGTGAGCGACGTCGTCGCCCGGATCGGAGGCGACGAGTTCGGGCTGCTGCTGCCGTCCCCGGACGGCGTTGAAGGCCGGACCGTGGCGGAGCATCTGCTGGCCGCGCTGCACCAGGAGGTGATCGTCGTCGCCAACAGGCCGTTCCGGGTCACCGCGAGCGTCGGCGTGGCGGTGTTCGACTCGCGCGACGCGAAGGCGCACGAGGTCGTCATCGACGCTGACCTCGCGATGTACGAGGCGAAGCGGGCGGGGCGCGACCGGATCGTCATCTACTCCCCCGAGGAGGCGCGCGAAGCGCGCGAGCGCGCACGCCTCGCCTGGTCCAACCAATTGCGCGACGCACTCGAGGGCGAGCGGTTCGTGCTGCATCGCCAGCCGATCCTCGAGCTGGCGAGCGGCGAGGTATCGCACGGCGAGCTGCTCCTGCGGATGGTCGGCGATGGGGGCGAGCTGATCGCCCCGGGCGCGTTCCTGCCGACCGCCGAGCGGTTCGGCTTCATCCACGCGATCGACCGGTGGGTCGTCCGCCAGGCGGTCGGGCTGCTCGCGGCGGGCGGGGGACGGCCGCTGTCGATCAACCTGTCCGGCGAGTCGGTGGTCGGGGATCCGACGCTGCTGGCGCTGATCGAGGCCGAGGTCGCCCAGGCGAAGATCGATCCGGCGCTGCTGATCTTCGAGGTCACCGAGACGGCCGCGATCGCGAACATGGCCGAGGCCAGGCAGTTCGCGATGGCGCTGCGCGAGCTCGGTTGCGGCCTCGCGCTCGACGACTTCGGCACCGGCTTCGGCTCGTTCTACTACCTCAAGCACCTGCCCGTCGACTACCTCAAGCTCGATGGCGAGTTCATCCAGAACCTGCCGCGCAGCTCGGTCGACGAGCACATGGTGAGGGCGATCGTCGAGGTCGCCGCCGGGCTCGGCATCAAGACCGTCGCCGAATCCGTCTCCGACGACGACACGATCCGGCTGCTCGAGCGGCTCGGAGTCGATTACGCGCAGGGCTTCCACATCGGCGAGCCGGTGCCGGTCGGCGCCGCCGCGCCCGTGCCGAGGCAGCGCTCCGCCGCGCGCGATCCGCGCCCTAACCATAACCGCCGGCAGCGCCGCGAGCGCCACACCCGCCGCGGCGACCGCCTCGGCGGTCCCTGACCAACCGCATCGGCGGGCGTCACCGGGTAGCGTTGCAGAGCCGTGCGCCGCGCCTGCATCGACATCGGGTCGAACACGACGCGGCTGCTGGTCGCCGACGTGGCCGGCGGCGGACTCGTCGAGGTCCATCAGGAGCGGGCGTTCACGAGGTTGGGGCGGGCGGTCGCCCGCGACGGGGGCTTCCCGGCCGGCAAGCTGGACGAGCTCGGGCAGGTCGTGGCCGCGCAGCTCGAGCGCGCGCGGCAGCTCGGCGCGACCGACGTCCGCTGCGTCGCGACCGCGTGCGTCAGGCACGCGAGCAACGCCGACGAGCTGGTCTCGCACGTCCGCGCGCGCTGCGGCGGCCTCGACGTGGAGGTCCTATCTGAGCAGGACGAGGCGCGGCTCGCGTTCGCGGGCGCCGCTCGCACGCTGAACCGCGCCTCCGGCGGCCCGCTGGCGGTGCTCGACGTCGGCGGCGGCTCGTGCGAGCTGGCGGTCGGGACGGCGCCCGATCGGGTGTCGTGGTGGCGGTCGGTGCGGCTCGGGTCGGGCGAGCTGACCGATGCCTGCGTGCGCTCGGATCCGCCCTCGGCGGGCGAGCTCGCGGCGCTCCGGACACGTGCGAGCGCGGCCCTTGTCGGCCTGGCCCCGCCACGGGTCGCGCTGGCGCTCGCGGTCGGCGGCGGCGCCACCTCGGTGCGGCAGCTCGCGGGCCCGCGGCTCGACGCCGCGGCGATCGCAGCCGCGCTGAGCGTGCTCACGGCCGCGCCCGCCGCGGAGGTGGCCGCGCGGCTGGGGCTCGATCTCGAGCGGGTCAAGCTGCTGCCGGCCGGACTCGTGATCCTGGGGGCGTTCTCGACGCTGCTCGGCGCGCCGCTCCAGATCAGCGCCGGCGGTCTGCGCGAGGGCGCGCTGCTCGAAGGCGCCTGAAGCCGGCGAGCTACCAGCCGCCCTGCCAGTCGGCGCTGCGGGCGCGAGCCTTGGCAGCGTCGAGGCGGGCGTGCTTGCGCCGGTCCAGGTACGCCTGGATCAGCGAGAAGATCACGATGATGATCGGGAAGAACGCGATCACCGCGAACATCGCGTTGGTGATCACGACGTCGTTGGTCTCGCCGTAGAGGCCTTCGCCGCTGTACGTGATAGCGCCGGCGGCCGGGGCTAGCGCGAGCAGCGCGAGCAGCACCGAGCAGGCGATCAGCATCTGGCGGCGGCGGCGCATCGGCGGCGAAGCCTATCGAGTCATGCGGCCACCGCGCGCCGCTCGTCGATGACGGATGCGAGCGCGGCCATCAGCGCCGGGTTGAACCGATCCGGTGCCGTCGTGACCTCGAGGTGGTCGATCGGCGCTTCGAACACGGGCGCCGCGAGCGCACGGGCCAGCTCGCGCTGCTTGCGTGGCGGCACCGCGCTGTCACGGCTCGTGAGCACGACCGCGGCCGGCACGTCGAGCGGGCGCAGCCACGAACGCGAGTCGAAGCGGCCGAGCTCGCGCCCCGCCTCGGCGACGCCACGCGGATCGTGGCGCAGCAGCTCGGAATGAAGCCACGCCGCCATCGGGCCGTCCTCGAAGCCGACGCGCCGAAACCCCCAGCTCCACACCGGCGACGGGAACAGCGCCAGCCCGAACCCGAACGCGCCCATCGACCACCAGTAGCCCTTCAGCGCCGGTTCCCGCCAGTGCTGGGCGGTGCCGCCGAGGATCAACCCGGCGAGCACGTCAGGATGGTCGCGCGCCAGCAACTGGGCGATCGCGCCGCCCATCGAGTAGCCGATCGCGATCACCGGGACTGCCCCGAGCGCCCGCACGACCGCCGCGGCGTCGGCGGCGCAGTCGCTGAGCCGGAACTGGACGAGCGGTCGCAGACCCCGGCCGTGGCCACGGTGGTCGAGCGCGATCACGCGGTGCCCGGCGGCGATCAGCTCGTCGTAGACCCCGGCGAAGTTGAGGTCGGCGGTCGCAAGCCACCCGTGCAGCAGCAGCAGCGCCGGCCGTTCGCCGCCCAGCTCGCCGCTGTCGCGCAGGAAGAACTCGCCCCGCCCCGGGATCTGCACGGTGCGTGCCGGGGGCAGCGGCACAGGTGGCTCGGGGGCGTGGTCGGCGAGCGCCATCCCACGATCGTACCCCCGGGACGGCGGCCTACCATGGCCGGCATGGCCGTCGTGATCGCGTCAGACCTCCACAAGGACATCGCCGGCGCGCCGCTCCTGCGCGGCGTCTCGTTCAAGCTCGAGCGGCGCGACCGGATGTCGCTGTCGGGCCGCAACGGCGCCGGCAAGACGACGCTCCTGCGGATGCTCGCCGGCGAGGACGGGGTCGACGGCGGCGAGCTGGTGCTGGCCAAGGGGGCGAAGGTGTCGCTCCACGACCAGCGCCCGCCGCGCGATCGCGAGATCACGCTGCGCGACTACATCCTGTCCGGCGCGCCCGAGCTGATCGCGCTCGAGCGCGAGCTGACGGAGCTCGAGCAGCGGATGGCGGCCGGCGACTACGAGCAGCCGACGCTGACGCGCTATGCCGACGCGCAGGCGGCACTGGAGCACGCCGGCGGCTACACCTGGCGCGAGCGGGCACTGTCGACGCTGCACGGCCTCGGCTTCACCGGCGACGCGGTCCTCGATCGCACGCTCGAGACGTTCTCCGGCGGCGAGCTGACGCGCGCCTCGCTCGGGCGGGCGCTGGCCGGCAGCCCCGACCTGCTGCTGCTCGACGAGCCCACCAACCACCTCGACATCGCCTCGCTCGAGTGGCTCGAGACGCATCTGATCTCGCTCGATGCCGCGATCGTCCTGGTCGCCCACGACCGCTGGTTCCTCGAGTCGGTCGCGACCTCGGTGCTCGAGCTCGAGGCCGGGAGGGGGAGGTTCTTCGCCGGCAGCTGGCACAGCTGGCGCAAGGAGAAGGCGGCGCGCGAGCTGGCGCTCGGCCGCGCGAACGAGCGCCAGCAGGCGGAGATCGACCGGCACGAGCGGTTCGTCACCAGGTTTCGCGCGGGGACCCGCGCGCGCCAGGCGCAGTCGCGTCAGAAGCGGTTGGACCGAATCGACCGGATCCAGCGCGATCCGAAGGAAGGTGAGGCGCTGGCGTTCGCGTTCAAGCCCCCTGAGCGCAGCGGCCGGGTCGTGTTCGAGCTCGAGGACGGCCGCGTCGCGGTCGGCGATCGGGTGCTGCTCGCCGGCGGCGAGCTGTGGCTCGAGCGCGGCGAGCACGTGTCCGTCGTCGGTCCCAACGGCTCCGGCAAGACGACGCTGATCGAGACGCTCGCCGGCCGGCGCCAGTTCGCCGACGACGGCTCGGAGGTGCGCGATGCGAAGGGCATGGCCGCGTCGGGGGGGCTGCACAGTGCCCCCCCGACGAGTGCAACGGGGCCCGCGGTCCACGGAAGGCTGCGGACCGGCCACAACGTCAAGCTCGGGTTCCTCTCCCAGCACTCCGAGGAGCTCGGCGCCGGTACGGCGCGGACGGTGGTCGAGGCCTGCACGCACGCGACCGGGCTCACGCCCGGGGCAGCTCGCGCGCTGCTCGGACGCTTCCTGTTCAGCGGCGAGGACGCCGAGAAGCCGCTCGACGGGCTCTCGGGCGGCGAGCGGCGGCGGCTGTCGCTGGCGATCCTCGTCAGCTCGGGGGCCAACGTCCTGATCCTCGACGAGCCGACCAACCACCTCGACCTGGAGAGCCGTGAGGCGCTCGAGGAGGCGCTGTCGAGCTTCGAGGGATCACTGCTGCTGATCTCGCACGACCGGGCGCTGCTCGACGCCGTCGGAACCCGGACCGTCGCCTTCGAGGACGGCGGCCTGCGCTCGTACGTCGGCGGCTGGCCCGAGTACGTTCGCGTCCGCGCGGAACGCGAGACCGAGCGGGCGAGCCCCAAGCCGCCCGCTCGGAAGGCACCGTCTCGCTCGCAACGGGCACCCAAGCCGTCGAACGGCGACGCCGAGGTCCAGGCCCGGCTCGAGGCCGAGATCGAGGCCGCCGAGGCGGCGCTGCGGACGGTCGAGGACGCGCTGGCGGATCCCGCCGCGTGGTCGACGCCGGCGAAGTCGGCCGCGTCGAGCGCCCGCCACGAGGCCGCGAAGCGGGCGGTCGAGGAGCTGTACGCGGCCTACGAGGCGGTCGCCAGCTGAGCTGACGCTACGCCCGTAGCGCTTCGGTCGGGCTGAGGCGGGCGGCCTTCATCGCCGGGTACAACCCGGCGAGCGCGCCGATCACGAAGCCGGCGGCGGGCGCGGCGATCAGCGCGTACAGGGGGACGACGAACGGCTCGTTCTTCCCGACGGCGTAGATCTCGGTCGCGCCGGCGCCAAGCGCCAGACCTGCGAGCCCGCCGATCGCGGCCAGCAGCGCGGATTCGGTCAGGAACTGGACCGCGATGTGCCGCCGGGTGGCCCCGAGCGCGCGGCGCAGGCCGATCTCGCCGCGGCGCTCGAGCACGCTGATCACCATGATGTTGGCGATTCCGATCGCGCCGACGAGCAGGGCGACGGCGCCCAGCCCGAGCAGCAGGGTGGTGAACTGGCCCTTGGCGGCGGCGCGGGCCTCGAGCACGTTCGAAGGGCGGCTGACGTTGACGCCTGAGGCGTTCTGGGGATCGGCGGTGCCGGCGAGCAGGTTGGACACGCCGACCACGTGGTTCTGGTTGGCGCGGACGTAGATCTCGGACGGGTTCGGTTGGGTGCCGAACAGCTTCTCGGCGACCGGCAGCGAGATGAACACGGTCGAGTCGAGCGAGGAGTCGAGCACGACCGGCTTGAGGATCCCCACCACGACGAACCAGCGGTTGCCGAGGTAGACCATCACGTGACCGCCGACCTGGTTGATCTGCAGCACGCTGGCTGCCTGCGCGCCCAGGACCGCCTCCGGGTAGCGGTCCGACACCGGGTTCAGGAAGCGGCCCGAGGCGAGCGTCGTGCCGACGACCTGCGGGAGGTTGTCCCCGGCGGCGTCGACCCCGATCCCGCCGGTCTGCTCGGCAGGGACGTAGGGCGTGCGGTAGACGTTCTCGCTCAGCTGGTAGATCGCCGCGTCGTCGAGCACGCTCTGCATGCGGGCGATCATCGGCACAGCCGTGTCGGGCAGAGTCTCGTTCTGGCCGAGGAACGTGGTCCCCGGTGAGACCGTGAGGAGGTTCGTGCCGAGGCTGTCGATCTCCGCGAGCAGGTTCGCCTGCGCCGACGAGGAGACGCCGACGACGGCGACCATCGCCCCGATCCCGATCGCGATTCCCAGGGCCGACAGGGCGGCACGGAGCTTGCGCGTGCGCAGCCCCTGAACCGCGACGCCTAGCAGCTCGTGCGCCGGCAGCCGCGCGCGCTCGGAACGCGACGAGCGGCCGCGGTGGGGGCCGGGGAGGGTGCCGGTGGCCGTCGTCATCCGCGCTCGTCCTGGACGATCTCGCCGTCGTGCATGTGCAGCCGGCGCGGGAAGCGGGCAGCGATCGCCGGGTCGTGGGTGATCAGCACCAGCGTCGCGCCGTCCGAGGCGAGCCCCAGCAGCAGCTCGAGCACCTCGCCGCCCGACTTCGAGTCGAGGTTGCCGGTCGGCTCGTCGGCCAGCAGGATCCGCGGCCGCTTCGCCACCGCGCGTGCGATCGCAACGCGCTGGCGCTCGCCGCCCGACAGCTTCGAGGGCCGGAACTCGAGCCGGTGGCCGAGCCCGACGCGCTCGAGGGCGGCGCGGGCGGCCTCGCGCCGCTCGCGGAGCGGCAGGCCCATGTACAGCATTCCGGTGGCGACGTTGTCGACCGCGGTCAGCGTGTCCTGCAGGTGGAACGCCTGAAAGACGAACCCGATCTGGTGCGCGCGCAACCCCGCGAGCTGATTGTCCGACGCCTGGCCGACGACGGTGCCGGCGACCCTGACGGTGCCCTCGGTCGGTCGCTCGAGCGTGCCGAGGATCGTGAGCATCGTCGTCTTGCCGGATCCAGACGGTCCGACGACCGCGACCTGCGCGCCGTCCTCGATCGCGACCGAGACTCCGCGCAAGGCCGTGACACCACCGGGGTAGTGCTTGACCACCTGCTCGAGCGCGACGCTCACCGCTCAACCCTGGGAGTCGCTGACGGCGAGGCCCTGATGGATTCCCGGGCCGGAGATCTGCACGTAGCCGGCGGCGAACAGGCCGGTCGTGACCGGGATCAGCGTGTGCGGCGGGGCTGCCTCCTGTACTGCATAGCTCGACCCGGAAGTTGCCAGCAGGGCGGTGACCGGCACCGACAGCACGTTGGTCGCCTTCGCCTGGGCGAAGTTCACGCTGACAGCCGCCTGATCGAGCCCGGCGCCCTTGACCCGCTGCGTCAGCTCGATCGTCACGGGCACGGTCGCGGTTCCACTGCCGCTGCCGCCGTTCCCGCCTCCTCCACCGCCACCACTGTTGTTGCCGTTCCCGCTCGACGTCGAGGCGACCGAGCTGACCGCGACGATCTTGCCGTCGACGGTGTTGCCGTTCGGCATCTGCACCGTCACCGATGCGCCGACCACGGCCTCGCTCTGTGACGTCGCCGGCAGGTTGACGGTCACGATCAAGTGGTTGGAGGTGGTCTGCATGATCGCCGTGGCGGCGCCGCCACCCCCGCTGCCGGTGGCCGGGGAGCGTCCGTTGTTGTGGCTGTTCGAGGGATTGTTCGAGCCTGACGACGGAGGCGTCGAGCTGCGCGGCGTCGTCGAGCTGCGCGGCGTCGTCGAGCTCTGCGGGGTCGTCGCGCCGTGCGGCGGGGTCGTCGAGGTGCCGGGGCTGCCGTTGTGCTGGTTTCGCAGTTGCGAGGTCTCCGCCTTCAGCAGCGCCAGCAGTGCCTGCAGCTGTTGCGCCTGGCTGGGGGTGCCGCTGCCCGTCGTCGGGGTGCCGCTGCCGGTCGTGGGGGTGCCGCTGCCGGTCGTGGGGGTGCCGCTGCCGGTCGTCGGGGTGCCGCTGCCGGTCGTCGGGGTGCCACCGCCGTGGCTCTTCGGCTTGTGGTGCTTGCCGTGGCGTCGGCTGGTGCCGGGCGTCGTCGGTGGTGCGGTCGTGCTCGTCGTCGCCGGGGTCGTGGTCGTGCTGGTCGTCGTCGTCGGAGTCGTCGTCGTGGTGGCGGTGGACGTCGTCGGTGTCGTGGTCGTCCCCGTCGGAGTCGTCGTGGTGGCGGTGGACGTCGTCGGCGTCGTGGTCGTCGAGGTTGACGTCGTCGTCGAAGTCGTCGTCGTGCCAGTCGACGTCGCCGGAGCCAGGTCCGCCGGGGTGTAGCTGACGAACTCCGTGTGGGGCGCCGGATCGGTCAGGCTCACACCGCTTCCGACGGTCCCCTCGACGCTCGAGACGAGCTGCGGGCCAGGGAGGAACACGACCGTCCCGAGGGTCAACTTGCCGGTCTCCGTCTCGCCCCACCGGTACTGCAACGCGTCCACGCCTGCGGTCGTCGCCGGCTGCCACTCGTCGTCGACGACGATCCCGTCCGGGTTGTAGCCGAGCGCGACCAGTTCAGCGTTCAGCTCCAAGATGTCAGGGCCGGCGCCGTCGGAGGACTTGAGGTCACGGTACGCCGGGGTGGTGCCGTCGAGCAGCAGCACCGGCTTGTTGTCCACCCGGTACAGGACGTAACCCGGCTTGATCAGCTGACCCACCGCAGGCAACCACGTGACGGTTCCGGACAGGCGGTTGTAGATCGTGTTCGAGCCCGCGTAGCTGAGCGTGCCCGATTCGGTATCGGTCTCGACCAGGTTGCGCCGCTGCACGGTCGTCGCACCCGGGTAAGTCGCCGATGAGTTCGTGGTCGTCGTCGGCGAGCCGTTCGTGTCGCTCGTGAACAGCACGATCGCGACCACGACGCCCGCCGTCAGCATCAGCGTCAGCGCGACGATCCACCGCCTGAGGTGGCGCCCTCGCGGCGGAGTGCTCGCCAGCCTCGGCATCGCCGGCGAGCCGTCGGGTTGCGCGCTCATACGGTGCGTGCGTTCGTCTGGCCGCTGCCGGGGAGCGTCACTCGACGCCCCCCGGCAGCGAGCTTGTGGCCAGGGGCGCGGGCCATCACGCCCCTCCGGCGGGTGCCTGCGTGCGGAACCCGAATCCCTTGGCGCCGCCGAGGAAGCTCCCGCACTTCTGCCGCGCTTGCTGGAAAGCCGGGCTCTGCGGGTTGATTCCTGAGTTCGGCCCGCCGCCGAGTCGGATGGCGAGGCCGCGGCCGCTCGGGCCCGCGGTGATCTGCGGGTCGGGGAAGTTCGGCACGCCATGCGCGCGCATGCACTTGGCGAACTGGATCGCCTGCGCCTTGATCTTGGTCACCTGCGCGGCGGACAGCGGCGGCCCGTGCGGCAGATCCTTGCGGCACTTCTGCATCGCCGATTGGAACGCGGGCCCGTTGACCGGCACGCCGTTGATCGTCAGGTTCCTGCCCGAGCCTGCGGTCCTCGACGCCGCGATCTGGAGGCCGCCGCCCGAGCCCGAGCCCGGGTCGGGGAAGCTGGGGACGCCGCTGGCGCGCATGCACTGGGCGAACTTGAGCATGGCGCTGTGGGCGGCGGCGGCGTTCCGCGACGTCGCCTGGCCGCTGCCGGAGTTGCCCGCGGCGGATGGACTGGTGGTCGAGGTGTTCGTGTTCGAGCCCCCGCCGCCGCACGCGGCGATCGCCAGCGCGGCGAGGATCGGGGCACCGATGAGAGCGGCGGTCTTGAGCATGCCCGGAGTGATAGCCCGCGGGTGGTTACGCTAAGGGAACAAGGGTTGTAACGCGGGCGTAACCGGCGTTTTCTGATGATCTTCTTCAGGTTCGCGCCCCACACTTGCCGGGGCGCACCACCCACTTGCTGAGGCGCTATGCGCGTGCTCGTCGTCGAAGATCACCGGGAGCTGGCCGAAACGGTCGCAGCTGGCCTGCGGCGACAGGGAATGGCGGTCGACGTCGCGCTCGACGGCCAGGCGGCGGTGGCCCAGGCCGGGATCCACGAGTACGACGTGATCGTGCTCGACCGTGACCTGCCGAAGCTGCACGGCGACCGCGTGTGCGAGGCGCTCGGGCGCTCGGGCGCGCGTGCGCGCGTGCTGATGCTGACCGCCTCCGGCGGGATCGAGGACCGCGTCAGCGGCCTCAGCCTCGGCGCCGACGACTACCTGCCGAAGCCGTTCGCATTCGCCGAGCTGGTCGCGCGGATTCGGGCCCTGTCGCGGCGTGCGCAGCCGGCGCTCCCGCCTGTGCTGGAGCGCGGCGACGTCAGGCTCGATCCGGCGCAGCGGCTCGCGTGGCGGGCGGGCCGCCCGCTCGAGCTGTCGACGAAGGAGCTGGCCGTGCTCGAGCTGCTGATGTCGGCGCAGGGGGCCGTGCTGTCGCCGGAGGAACTGCTCGCGCGCGCGTGGGACGAGATGGCCGACCCCTTCTCCAACGTCGTCAAGGTGACGGTCAGCCGGCTTCGGCGCAAGCTCGGCGAGCCGCCGGTGATCGAGACGGTGCAGGGTGCCGGCTACAAGATCTGAGCGGCGGTGGCCGCGCCTGCCGGTGCCGGGCTGGCTCGGGCGGCACGGCCCGACCTTGCGGTTGCGGTTGACCTTGCTGTACGGCGGCTGCTTCCTGATCGCCGGGACGGCGCTGCTCGGGATCACCTACGAGCTCGTCTCGGCCAACAACACGCTGGTCGGTCCACGGAGGTACCTGATGAAGGCCGGCTCGCAGGCGTCGGGCGTGATCCAGGCGAACGTCTACGCAGCCGTGGGCGGGAGCCCGCGATTGATCGGCGCGGCCGCGTTCACGCAGACGGCGCCGGCCGCGGCAGGCCAGGTGCGATTCGTCGGTCCCGGCTTCGGCCTCGGTCTGCCGCTCCTGTTCGCGCCCTTGTCGAAGGCCAGCCCGCTCGCCCAGGGCGTCAACGAGCTGCCGCCGTTTCCATCCTCCACCTTCCTTCGGTCCAAGGCCGAGTCGGTGAGGCGGGCGTTACAGACGTACGCCGGTGCGATCGACCGCGCGCTCGTCCGCGTCCACACGGGAACGCTGTCCGGACTGCTGATCGAGTCAGGCGTCGCGCTCGCGATCATGGCGCTGCTGTCGGTCGGGTTCGGCTGGTGGCTCGCCGGCAGGGCGTTGCGGCCGCTGCGCACGATGAATTCCCGCGCC
>DAHUYL010000039.1 GCA_027315255.1 Solirubrobacterales bacterium
CTGCACGAGAACGCGAAGCTCGATCGCGCCGCGCAGGGGTGGACCGGAGCGATGGTCTCGAGCGACGTCTTCTCGCACGGCAGCGATTTCGCCGCAAGGATCAGCGCGGTCGGGTTCGTCTGGTCGGCTGCCGGCGAGAACATCGCCACGGGCTTCGAGACGCCGCGCGAGGTCGTCGCCGGCTGGATGGCCAGCGACGGGCACTGCCGCAACATCCTCGATCCCGGCTACTCGAGGATCGGGATCGGGGTCGTCGCTCGCCCCGTGCGCGGCTTCGCCAGCGGGGCCGCCACGTGGACGGCTGACTTCGCCCTGCCGATGGGCGCTCGGGCGCCGTCGCAGGACGTGGGACCGATGAACGGCTGCCCCTACGGGGGCTGAGCCCCAGACCGGGTCAGACGGAGGCGGCGGCGGCGCCGGGAGCGGGCGCCGGGTTGTCGCGCAGGTACCACTCCGCGTCGAGCGCCGCCTGGCAGCCCGAGCCGGCGGCCGTCACCGCCTGGCGGTAGGTGTGGTCGACGAGATCGCCGGCCGCGAACACACCGGGCACGCGGGTGCGAGTCGAGCGACCTTCGGTCGCGACGTAGCCGCCGTCGTCGACCTCGACCTGGCCGGCGACGAGCTGCGACTGCGGCTCGTGGCCGACCGCGATGAACGCGCCGGCGAGCTCGAGCTCGCGCAGGCTTCCGTCGCCGGTGTGGCGCAGCCACGCGCGGCCCAGCGTACCTGCGTCGCCGGGCTCGAACGACTCGACCGCGTATGGCGTCAGCCACTCGATGTTCGGCACCGAGCGCGCTCGCTCGAGCATGATCTTCGACGCACGGAACTCGTCGCGGCGGTGGACGATCACGACCTTGGCCGCGAACTTGGCGAGGAACATCGCCTCCTCCATCGCCGAGTCGCCACCACCGACGATCGCGGTCGGAACGTCCCGGTAGAACGCCGCGTCGCACGTGGCGCAGTAGCTGACCCCGCGGCCGACGAGCGCCTCCTCGCCGGGGATGCCGAGCTTGCGGTGCTGGGCGCCCATCGCGAGGATCACGGCGCGGGTGCTGTACACGTCGTCGCCGACGTGGACCCGGTGCAGGCCGCCGTCGGGGGCGAGCTCGACCGCGGTCGCCTCGTCGGTCACGAGCTGGGCGCCGAAGCGCTCGGCTTGGTCGCGCATCTGCTGCATCAGCTCGGGCCCCATGATCCCGGCGGGGAACCCGGGGTAGTTCTCGACGTCGGTCGTCTGCTGCAGCAGCCCGCCCCAGGCGAACCCCTCGATCACGACCGGCTCGAGGTTGGCGCGAGCCGTGTACAGCGCAGCGGTGTAGCCGGCCGGCCCGCTGCCGACGATCACCACGTTCTCGTAAGGCCGGTCGCTCACTTCACTAAGTATAGCCGTGGGGGCTGTCAGGCAGCTGGGCGGTGTCCTCCTCGCGCCAGCGCGCGACCGTCCGGCGCAGCTGGAAGTACGCGACGGCGCCGGGCAGCGTCGGCAGCCAGAAGGAGAAGGCTCGATAGGCGAGGACCGCCACCACGGCCGTCTGCACGGGGACGCCGAACGCCGTCAGGGCACCGATCAAGCCGCCCTCGACGGCCCCGACGCCACCGGGGAGCGGCAGCGTGTTGGCGATCCAGCCGACGAAGTAGGCCATCACGATCGCGGCCTTGTCGGGCGAGGAGCCGAACGCATGGAAGCACGCCCACAACGTGGCGATGTCGAACGCCCACCACGCCGGCGCCCCGAGCAGCGCCGGATCGCGCGTGCGCACCAGCTCGATCGCGGTCCGGACGCCGCTGGCCACCGCCACCGGCACGGTCGCCAGCCGCCGCGCGAGCGCCCCGAGCGGGCCGCCTCCGCTGGTCCAGCGGGCGACCAGGCGCTCGAAGTCTCCGGGCAGCGCCGACACGGCCAGGAACACGGCGATCACGCCCGCTCCGAACAGGGCCGGGACGACCGTGATCGCGAACGGGGCCTGCCCCGGCCACAGTCCGACGTACAGGCCGAGGCCACAGATCACGAGCGACAGCATGTAGACCGCGTACAGGACCGCCAGGAACGCGATCATCCGGCACGCCACGAGCCGGGGCTCCATGCCCGACCGCCGCAGCGCCCATGCCGTCAGCGCGATTCCGCCGGCGCCGGCGGCCGCGAACAGGCGCGTTGCGACCAGTCCGGCCATCGTGATCTCGTAGCTGGCGCGCCAGCCGATCCGGCGCCTGCCGCGCACAAACACGGCTCGGAACAGCGCCACGTAGCCGGCATAGGAGGCGGCCTCCAGAACGGCGGCGAGCGCCAGCCACCAGATGTTCCCCTGCTGCAGCCGGTTCCACGTCGATCGCAGCCCGAGCAGCTTCGGCAGTACGAAGTACAGCAGCGCGACGATCGAGACGACGAACACGATCGAGCCGACCACGCCCGCGCGGGTGATCCGCACGCGCGGCATCTGCTCGGCCTGGGGCTCGCGCGACCGCGGTGACGGCGGTGAGGTGGTCGGCTCGTCGGTGTCGAGGCGATCGCCCACGGGATGCGGTCAGCCGGCGGCGCGAGCCTGCAGGGCATTGACCGTGCGGGCCACTCCCGCCGCCGGAGCCGCAAGGTGCGGCGCGATCCGGCGCACCGCCTCGGCGAGCGCGGCGCCGCCGGCCAGGTCGGCCGCGTAATGCTCGCCGAGGTACACGAGCGTGAGGCCGAGCGTCGCCGCGTACAGCCACCCGACGGCGCCGGCGACGGGATCCGTCTCGGCCAGCAGGCGAGCCGCCATCAGCGAGGTGGCGAAGTGCAGTGACGGCATCGCAGCAAGCGGGTTGCCTCCGAGCACATCGTAGAGATCGCTCCAGCGCTCACCCCAGAAGCGCTCGCCGTATTCGAGCATCATCCGCCGCACGCGGGCCGGCTCGAGCTCGCCCAGGTGGCCGTTGGCGGCCGCCCACCACGGTGGCGCCGTGGGGACCATCCAGTAGAGGACCGCCCCCGTGTCGAACACGGCGTACATCCGGGCGGCCGCGCTCGGGAACCGATCCGGCGTGCGCAGCAGCACGTAGGCGATGCTCGCGTGCGGAACCATGAACCACATCCAGTGCGACCAGACGAGCACGCGCTCGAAGCGACCGACCCGGCCCGGGCGTGCGAACCGCCGCTGCAGGCGCGTCGAGGGGATCTCGCCGAGCCCGATGATCCGGTCGGCGGCGATCGGATAGCCGACGCGCACTCGTCCCAGCAGCCGCTCGGGATCGTCGTAGGGCATCTTGTACGCGGCGACGTATGCCCACATCTGCAGGGCGCAGACACCGACGTACCGCAGCCGGTTGCGCGGCAGCGCCACCGCCGCCGCAGCGGGGCCGGCGACACCGGCCGCGAGCACGGCGCCGCGGGGCAGGGACAGGCGGCGGCGCACGGTAGGCGCAGCCACGGCCGTCGCGACGAGGGCCCAGGCGGCAGCGCGGATGGCCCTTGACGCCTTCAAGCGCGGCCAGAGTATATGGAGCTACCGCCCGCCACCTGGGCTGGCCGGCATCGGTGGGCGGCCCGGATCGCGATCCCCGCGGTGAGCCCGGACGCTCGCGGCGGATAGCCCGGAGGGGTGCTCCGCGGGGGACCCGCGACGAGCGGTGGTCGACCCTGGATAAGATGCGGCCGTCTTGCGTCTCCTGCGTCCCCTCGCATCGACCGTCAAGCAGTCGCGGCTCCTCGCGGTGCTCGCACTCGCGATCGGTGGTCCGCTCGCGCTGCCGGCGTGCGCTCTGGCGGGCTTCATCACGCCGGAGAGCGGAGGCTCTCCGAACGCGAACGCGATCGACAGCCTCTACAAGATCATCCTGTACGTCGCCGCGGTCGTGTTCTTCGCGGTCGTGGGCGTGCTCGTGACCGCGGTCTACCGGTTCCGGGCCAAGAAGCACCCGGTCGCGCTCCAGATCCACGGGCACACGCGCCTGGAGATGGGACTGACGCTGGGTGCCGCCGGGATCCTCGTGATCCTCGCGATCGTCACGTTCGTGAAGCTGCCGTCGATCCTCGACGCGCCGAACTCGCGCGCCGGCGCCGATCAGGTGCTGTCGGCGTCGCTGACGGCGCCGATTCCGCCCAGCGGCGACAGGCTGACGATCTGCGTCACCGGCCGGCAGTTCATCTGGCAGTACACGTACGACCTCGGACCGAGTCGCAGCGCCGACTGCAACAAGAGCGCCTACTTCTCGCGCCTGCCGTACTCCTACCAGGAGATGTACGTGCCCGCCGGCGTCACGGTCGACCTGCTGATCCAGTCGCGCGACGTGATCCACGCCTGGTGGGTGCCGGCGCTCGGCGGCAAGGTCGATGCGGTTCCCGGCTACACGACGTACACGTGGTTCCGGGCCGACAAGGTCGGCGCCGTCTACCGCGGGCAGTGCGCGCAGCTGTGCGGCCGCCAGCACGCCTTCATGACCGCGCTCGTCAAGGTCCTGACCCCCGGCCGGTGGGCGCAGTGGATCCACAGCCAGCAGGCGCTGATCGCCGCGCAGAACGGTCAGGTGGCGCAGCTGAGACAGCTGCTGATCCGCGACGGCAGCCTCACCTCCTCCGGAAACTTCTAGCAAGGAACGACCGACACCAGCCATGGGCACGACCGACTACGCGCTCCGTCCAGTCCCCCAGATCCTCGTCCACGAGGTCCGCGGACAGCGAACCACGAAGAAGTGGCTCGACTGGGTGCTGACCACCGACCACAAGAAGATCGGGATCATGTACCTGGTCCTCACCTTCGTGTTCTTCATGCTGGGCGGGGTCGAGGCGCTGATGATGCGCACGCAGCTCAGCGTCCCGAACAACACGCTGATCACGGGCGAGCACTACAACGAGCTGCTGACGCTGCACGGGACGACGATGGTGTTCCTGTTCGTCGTGCCCGTGATGGCCGGATTCGGCAACTACTTCGTGCCGCTGATGATCGGCGCGCGCGACATGGCCTTTCCACGGCTCAACGCGCTGTCGTTCTGGCTGCTGCTGGCAGGCGGCATCGTCTTCTACGCCACGCTGCTGTGGCACCCGCCCGAGGCCGGCTGGTGGAGCTATCCGCCGCTCTCGAGCCGGCAGTACTCACCCAGCGGGGGCCAGGACGCGTGGATCTTCCTGATCCACCTGACCGGTATCTCCTCGCTGGTCGGCGCGATCAACTTCTACGTGACGATCGTCAACATGCGCGCGCCGGGGATGACCTGGGGGCGGATCCCGCTGTTCATCTGGTCGATCCTGATCTACGCGGTGCTGCTGATCATCGCGCTGCCGGTCGTCGCGGCCGCCGTGACGATGCTGCTGACCGACCGCCACTTCGGGACGCACTGGTTCGATCCGACCGACCACGGGTCCCCCGTCCTATGGGAGAACCTGTTCTGGTTCTTCGGGCACCCCGAGGTCTACATCATGATCCTGCCGGGCTTCGGGATGATCTCCGAGGTCCTGCCCGTGTTCAGCCGCAAGCCGATCTTCGGATACAAGGCGATCGCGGCTTCGACGATCGTGATCGCGTTCCTGTCGACGCTCGTGTGGGCGCACCACCTGTTCACCGCGCCGCTGCCGATCGTCGTGCTGGGCTTCTTCATGCTCAGCTCGTTCCTGATCGGGATCCCGACGGGCGTCAAGATCTTCAACTGGACCGCGACGCTGTGGCGCGGCTCGCTCGTCATGACCGCGTCGCTGTACTTCGCGATCGGGTTCATCGTGATCTTCCTGATCGGCGGCATCACCGGCATCTTCCTGGCCGTGTTCCCCGTCGACTGGCAGCTCAACGACACGTACTTCGTCGTCGCGCACTTCCATTACACGCTGATGGGTGGCGCCGTCTTCTCGATCATGGCCGGCACCTACTACTGGTACCCGAAGATGACTGGGCGCCTGTGCAACGAGCGGCTCGGCAAGCTCTCGTTCTGGGTGATGTTCAGCGGCTTCAACATGACGTTCTTCGTCCAGCACGCACTCGGGCTGTCGGGGATGCCGCGCCGGATCTACACCTACCAGCCAGGGATGGGCTGG
This sequence comes from Solirubrobacterales bacterium, assembly GCA_027315255.1. Classification (GTDB taxonomy): domain Bacteria; phylum Actinomycetota; class Thermoleophilia; order Solirubrobacterales; family Solirubrobacteraceae; genus Palsa-465. The sequence goes on from DAHUYL010000039.1 coordinate 5,996, forward strand.
TCGACGTACAACCTGATCTCGTCGATCGGCTCCTACATCCTCGCGGCCGGCACCCTGATGTCGGTGTTCAACTTCCTGCGCAGCTACAAGCACGGCCAGATCGCGGGACCCGATCCGTGGAAGGCGAACACGCTCGAGTGGTTCACGAGCTCGCCGCCACCGGACAACAACTTCGACACGATCCCGCGGGTGCGCTCGGTGGAGCCGATGCGCGACATCCGCCGCGAGGTCGAGCGGCAGACCGGGGTGCTGCAGAAGACGGGCGGCAGCGAGCAGTTTGCGCGGACCTGACGCAGTAGCGCTGCCGTCGCGACTGGCGGCTGGAGCGGTCCGGCAGGTCGCGAGCGACTACCTCGAGCTGACCAAGCCGAAGGTCCAGTCGCTGCTGCTGCTGAGCACCGTCACGACGATGGAGGTCGCCGGCAATCCGTCGATCGGACGGATCGCGCTCACGTGCCTGGGTGGCTACCTGTCTGCCGGTGGTGCCGGCGCGGTCAACCACTACTACGACCGCGACATCGACGCCCAGATGAAGCGCACCGCGAGCCGGCCGGTCCCATCGGGCCGCGTCTCGCCCCGCGCCGCGCTGACGTTCGGGATCGCGCTGGCGGCGCTGTCGTTCGTCCTGATGTCGCTGACCCTGAACGTCCTGGCGGCGGCGCTCGCGCTGGCGGGATTCGTCGGCTACGTCGGCGTCTACACCGTATGGCTCAAGCGCCGGACCCCGCAGAACATCGTGATCGGCGGGGCCGCCGGGGCGATGCCACCGCTCGTCGGCTGGGCGGCTGCGCGCGGCTCGCTGTCGTGGACGGCGGTCTACCTGTTCGCGATCGTGTTCTACTGGACCCCGCCGCACTTCTGGTCGCTGAGCCTGCTGATGCGGGCCGACTACGAGCGCGTCCGGGTCCCGATGATGCCGGTCGCCCGCGGCGAGCGGGAGACCCGCCGCCAGATCCTCCTGTACTCGCTGCTGCTCTACTCGGTCACGCAGCTGCCGTTCTGCGCGGGTGCGTTCGGCCTGGTCTACCTCGCCGGCTCGATCATCCTCGGCCTGAGCTTCGTCGGGGGCGCGGTGCTGCTGTACCGCCGGGCGGACCGGGCGACGGCGCTGCGGCTGTACCTGTTCTCGCTGGCCTACCTCGCGCTGCTGTTCGGCGTGATGGTCGCCGACGTCAAGCTGTGATGGCGGTGGTGGCGAGCGAGTCGGCCGGCGCCTCGCGCTCCGAGACCAGGTAGGATCCTCGCGATGGATCGGAAGCTCGCCCGCCGGAACGTGCGCGCCGGCCTGATCGCCGGCGCGATCTGCATGTTCATGTTCGGAGCCACGTTCGTCGTCTCCGCGATCTACCTGCACTCGTGAGCACGACCGAGCACGCCGACGTCGCCCGGATCGAGGCGGCAGCGCCCGGCGCCGGGCTCGAGACTCCGCCTGCGGGCGAGGAGATCCATCTTCCAGGGCCGTCGGTCATCCCCCTCGCCACCGCGATCGGGATCACGCTGCTCGTGATCGGCACCACGATCGACTGGATCTGGTCGGTGCTCGGCGGGATCATCTTCATCGTCTGCGTGGTGATCTGGGTGCGCGACACCAGGCGCGACATCGAGTCGCTGCCCGAAGAACACCACCACTGAACGGTCGCCGATGAGGATCCGCCAGAAGTACCGGATGCGAACGCCGTCGACCGGCCGCGAGATCGTGCTGGAGGCCGAGTTCGGAAAGCGCTACGTCGACCGCGAGTCGGGCGAGGATCTGGAGGTCGTGGCGCAGCTGCTGCCGCTCGCGCCGACCCCGTCGGAGCTGCCCTGGGCGGTCGAGAACCTGAGGTTCTGCAACCACTGCGACCAGCTCGCGCAGAAGGATCTCAACGACTGCCCGTACTGCGGCCGCCGGATGGAGGCGCTCGGCGGCTAGCCGAGCGCCCGGCGGTTGGGCGGGCAGGTCGACGGGCGGACGGGTCCCTGATCATGCAGCATCGCATCATCCGAGCTGGTACCGCGCTCCTGGCCGCAACGGCGAGCGCCGCGGCGATCGCCGCCTGCGGCAGCGGTGGCGGGTCGACGTCCAACACGAGCGGCGCCCCGCCCTTGACGGTGCCGACGACGAGCTCCTCGCCGCAGGCCAGCGCCACCGGCACCTCCAGGACGACGACGACCACGACGACCACGACGACCGTCGCGGGTAACACCGGCGCGGGCAACACCGGGTCGGGCGCCGGTACGCCGAGCGGCAACACCGGCGGGGCGACGAGCACTCCCGCGGCCCCCACGAGCACGACCGGCGGCGCCGGGGTCGGCACGCCCACGACGCCGACGACCGGGAACACCGGAAGCGGCGGTGCGTCCGCAGGCGGAACCTCCACGGGCACGGGCGGGACCGGGAGCGGCGGCACCTCGACCGGCGCCTCGGGCGGCGGCACGTCGACCGGCACCTCGGGCGGCGGCACCTCGACCGGCACCTCGGGCGGCGGCACCTCGACGGGCGCCGGCGGGACGTCGACCACCGGCGGAGCCGGGCTCGGCGCCTTCTGCTCGGGCAACCCCGGCGCCTGCTGAAGGTTCCCTGCTGTCTGTTTTCTGGCCTGGGCGGCTGACCGCCCCTGGGGCCCGCCCGCTCACCTGCCTCGCTCACGCTGGCCGGGCTCGGGTTGGTGGTCCTGGATGCCGCGAGGCAGTCGCGGGCGGTCCCAGGGGCGACTTTCGGTCCATGCCTGGGTTCAGCAGAGTGGGTTCGCGCGCCGCGGTTGGCACGGCGTGGCCTCGCCCTGGCTGGAGGGCGCAGGCGCCGTCTCGCGCTCCGTCATCTCTGGTCGCTGCAACGGCGCGCGCAACTCTCTCGGGCCGGTTCGTGTTCAATAGCCGGTATGAAACGCCTCAGCCTGGTCACAGCCAGCGCAACCACCTGCTTGCTGGCGGCCGCAGCGGTCTTGATCGCGGGCCTGTTGTCCGGGCGCGCCCGGGCCGCGTCGCTCGAGGTCGGGAAGACCGTGACGCCGCTCGTCGCGCCGACGTGCCCGGCCGGCGTCACTCAGGACCAGTGCACGATCGTGCTGACCGAGACGACGGCGATCGAGTCGATGCGGGACGGCGTCACGTATCCGACGGCGATCCACAAGGCGGGCGAGCTCGTCGCCTTCTCGCTCGGAATCTCGGCGCTGTCGACCAACGCATCCACGCTGAAGAAGGACCTCGCCTACCTGCAGGCGACATACGGTGGTCCGCCGCAGGTGCAGCTGACCGTGCTCCGACCGGTCGGGCTGCAGGGGAACTTCCGTTGGACGGTCGCGGCCGAGAGCCAGCCGGTGACGCTGCTCCCCTATCTCGGCCAGGTCGCCCAGTTCCCGCTTCCGCAGGCATTGCCGGTCGTGCCGGGCGAGGTCGTCGGGCTGACGATCCCGACGTGGGCGCCGATCCTGTCGATCGATCTGACTCCGGCCGCCAACAACGCCTACCGGCAGAGCCGCAGCCAGAGCTGCTCCACCCCGACGCCCAAGGTGGTGATAGCTCAGCTGGCGATCGGCCAAACCGCCAACTACGGCTGCACGTATCCCGGCACCCGCGTCGAATACAGCGCGACCGAGATCACCTCCCCGACGCCCAACCCGGGCAGCTGAGACCGCGTCCGAGCCCGACGAGCGCGGCCTGCTACAGCTTCATCACGTTGACGGCCTTCGGGCCCTTCGGGCCTGCCTCCTCTTCGTATGAGACCTTGACCCCCTCGGCCAGCGACTTGTAGCCCTCGCTGCTGATCCCGGTGTAGTGGACGAACAGGTCCCGGCCGCCGTCATCGGGCGTGATGAAGCCGAAGCCCTTGTCGTCGCTGAACCACTTGACGGTTCCAGTAGGCATGTGCGCGTATTCCCTTCGAGCTGCTTGCTTGGTACATCGGACTGCCCGAAGGCCCCGACCTGAACGCGCAAAAACGTAGCAGGGACGGCGACTTGGTTCCGTCGCGGCTCCGCCGAACCCCGACGCCGCCCTCAGCGCAAGCGCTCGGCGAGCTGTGCGAGCTGCGCCGGATCGGCCTCCGCCGGGGTCCACGGTAGCCGCAACGAGTCGCCGTCGTAGCGAGGCAGCACGTGCACGTGGAAGTGGAAGACGGTCTGCCCGGCGGCCTGCTCGGTCGAGTTGATCAGGTTGACCCCGTCGGCGCCGAGCCGCTCGCGCACCCTGACCGCGAGGCGCTGTGCGGCGAGCGCGACCGCAGCCAGGTCATCGGGATCGACGTCGAGCAGGTTGCGCGAGTGCGCTCGCGGGATCACGAGCGCGTGGCCGACGGCACCGGGGAAGATGTCCATGAACGAGACCGTCCGCTCGTCCTGAGCGACGATCTGCGCGGGCAGCTCCGCCGCCGCGATCCGACAGAAGATGCAGTCCGACTCGGCCACGTTCGAGAAGCGTAGACCGAACCGCCCGGGCCTGCCGGATCACTGACTGCGCAGGGCCTGGCAGCCGCGGCGGACGTCCACCACGGACGCGTTGCGAGGGACACCCACCACGCCGCGGTCGTCGGCCTCGCCGCTGCCAATCATCACCAGCAATCGCCGTTTCCATCATTCCCGCTCCGGCCAGGTGGTTCGATTCCCAGATACGTTGACACCGAGAGTGCTCACCGGGCCGGCAAGGCCGGGGTCGTATGCGTTTGATCCCGCCCAAGGCCCGACTCGAAGCGTCCGGCAAACGTGTTCGAATCTGCCAACCCCCCATCGCAGCGGGGGGATGGCAGCCACAGCTAGCTGTGAGCTGGTCTGAGCTGCCCACCCCCGGCAGATCCCGGGGGTTGGCAGATTCAGCTCGCCCCGGCCCGCACCCCGGCACTCGACCCGACCCGCAGCGGGCCACGCTCCCGGCCAGCACCCGGCCACAGATCCGCTGCGCTCCTCCCAACGTGCACGCGCGGCCCTGGACGTCGAGCGCTCCATCTGACGAAGCACCTCTGAGCGCCCGCCTACGTGCACGGGAATCACCTCCAGCAGTCGGATGTCTTCAACTTGCCAATCGGTCCGCGCTCGGCGCGAGGCAATGTCGGCTCCGGGCCTCCACCGGCCCGATGCGCAACTCCTCTGCGGCAAAGGTCTCTGATCACCCAAGTAGGCCAGCCGCCCGGAACGTCAACCCCCGCGCGCGGAGGAGCGCTGTCGGCCAGCTCGGCGTCGAGCCTCGCCGGGGTGCCGCGACCTCAGCCGGTCGGGCGCTCGTGCAGCTCCCGAGCGAGCGCAACCGCGTGTGCGGCGTCGCCCACCTCACCGGCATAGGCCGCCTCGGTCAGCTCCGCGAGCAGGCGTCCGAGCACGGGCCCGGGCGCGATCCCCAGCGCCCGGGCGAGCTCGTCGCCGCGCAGCGGCGGGCGCGGCGGCGCCACACGCCACTGGAGCGCCGCCGGCATCAGCGCGCGCGCGGCCTCGAGGTGGCGCTCGACCGCGGCATCGGAGCCGCGCCCGAGCGTCGCCAGCCGGTCCGCGACGCTCAGCAGCGTGACGTCGACGCCGACGGGGTCGCACGCCACCAGGTACCGGTACAGCTCGCGACGCCCGAGCGGCATCCGCGAGACCAGGAACCCTAGTCGCAGGTGGTGGCGGGTCAATGCGGCCAGGTGCGCGGCCAGCCGCTCGGAGCCGCGCAGGCGCCGCACCAGCGCGACCGCCACCTCCGCGCCCTGGACGTCGTGGTCGAAGAACCTCACCTGGCCCTCGCCGACGACCGTGCGCGTGGCTGGCTTGGCGATGTCGTGCAGCAGCGCGCCGAACCGCAGCGCCTGGCCGCGGGTCAGCTCGTCGGCGAGCGGCTCGTCGAGAACGGCGGCGAGCTCGCCCGCGAGCTCGCCGAACACCGCGCTCGGATCGCGCGCCAGCTCGGCGGCGCGCTCGAGCACCGCGATCGTGTGGTCGTGCACGTCGAGGTGGTGGTAGGCGCTCTGCTGCACGCCGTGCAGGGCGACCAGCTCGGGCAGCACGATCTCGGTCGCGCCGAGCCGCTCGAGCAGCTCGAGCCCGGCGGCCGGCCGCTCGCCGCAGACGATCGAGCGCAGCTCGGCGAACACCCGCTCGGCCGAGACGTCGACCAGCGCGCTCGCGCTCGCGGAGGCGGCCCGCGCCGTGTCCGGGTCGATCGCGAACTCGCTCAGCTCCGCGGCGAGCCGCGCGAGCCGCGCCACCCGCAGCGGGTCGGCCGCGAACGCTTGCGGCCCGACCATCCGCAACCGCCGCGCGGCCAGGTCAGCGAGACCGCCGGACGGGTCGATCGGCGCTCCCCCGTGCAGCGGCCGTGCGATCGCGTTGATCGTCAGGTCGCGCTGCGCCAGATCCGCCTCGAGTCCGGCGGCGGCCAGCGGCGTCATGTCGATCCGCCAGCCGCCGCCACGCGCCAGCACGCGCCACGCGCCGAACGCCTCCGACAGCGCGAACGCGAACGCGTCCGCGCGGCGCGCCAGCGCCCGGGCGAGCTCGCGTGCGTCGCCCGTGACGATCACGTCGTAGTCGACCGTCGGGCGCCCGAGCAGCTCGTCGCGGACGGCGCCGCCGACCAGCCAGGCCGGGTCGGCAAGCGCACCCAGCTCCGCCAGCGGCGGTCCGGCTGCCCCGGGCCCCGGCGCGGGCCCGCTCACTCGGCCGCGCCGTCCCGGTGGTACGCGCGCGGCACGCGTCGCGAGATCCCGCACAGGACCTCGTAGTTGATCGTCCCGATCCGGCGGGCGAGGTCCTCGGCGGTCAGGCGCTCGCGGCCGTCGGTCCCGATCAGCGTCGCGAGCTCGCCGACCTCGACGCGCGGGGATGGGCCGAGGTCGACGGTCACGTTGTCCATGCTGACGGTTCCGACCAGCGGGTAGCGGCGGCCGCCGATCAGCACCTCGCCGTTGTTCGACAGCCCGCGGCTGACCCCGTCGCCGTAGCCGATCGGCAGCGTCGCGATCCAGGTCTCGCGATCGGCGACGAACCGCCGGCCGTAGCCGGCGCTGTCCCCGGAGGCCGCGAGCTTGACCGCCGCGACGTAGCTGTGCAGCGACAGGGCCGGCTCCAGCCTCGACGCCGCCGGATCGACGTTCATCGGATCGGCGCCGTAGATCGCGATCCCGCAGCGGACCATGTCGAGGTGGGTTGAGGCGACTCGCACGGTCGCGGCGCTGTTGGCCGCGTGTGCGACGATCGCGCCAGGCGCCGCCAGCCGCAGCGACGCGACGAACGGCACGAACGCGCGCAGCTGGCGCTCGACGAACTCGAGGTCCTCGTCGGCGGTCGCGAAATGCGTCATCGCACCCGCCAGCTCGAGCTCCGGCGCTGCGTCCAGGACCGCGTGCGCGACCGCCAGCGCCTGCTCGAGCCGCCGCGTCCCCAGCCGGCCGAGACCGGTGTCCAGCTTGACGTGCACGCGCACCGGTCCGTACCCCGCTCCGTCGCCCATCACCGCCCGGACGGCCTCGACGAACCGCTCGTCCCACGCCACGAGCTCGGCCCCGGCGGCGACCGCCATCGGCAGCTCCTCGCGACTGAGCGCCCCGAGCACCAGGATCGGCGCGCGGAAGCCGCCGTCACGCAGCTCCGCCGCCTCCTCGGCGCTCGCGACCGCCAGGGCTCCGGCGCCGCCCCGCAGGGCGGCGCGGGCAGCAGGGACCGCCCCGTGGCCGTAACCGTCGGCTTTGACGACCGCGCACAGCCGTGCGCCGGGCGCCAGCCTGCCGATCAGCGTCCGCACGTTGCGCTCGATCGCGGCGAGGTTGATCTCGGCGACTGCCCGCAGCGGCACCGCGTCACCCGTCCTGCGCCGCCAGCACCCGCGGCAGCTGCTCGATCACGTCGCTCGCGATCACGCCCTCTGACCCGATCGCCCGTGCCGCCAGCCGGCCGGCCCGCGCGTGCGCGAACACGCCGGCGCAGGCAGCCGCGAACGGATCCATCCCCTTGGCGAGGTACGCGCCGATCACGCCCGCGAGGACGTCGCCGGTGCCCGCGGTCGCGAGCGCCGGCGCGTCGCCGGCGCTGACCGCCACCCGCCCGCGCCCGTCCCCGTCCGGCTCGACGACGATCGTGTCGTCGCCCTTCAGCACGACGATCGCGCCCGAGAACGCCGCAGCCGCCCGTGCGCGTCGAAGTCGCTGCGCCTCCACGGTCGCGCTCGGCAGCTCGAGCAGACGGCCGAGCTCGCCTGCGTGCGGGGTCAGGATCGCCGGCGCTGGGCGGCCCACAAGGCCCCCCAGCGCC
>DAHUYL010000136.1 GCA_027315255.1 Solirubrobacterales bacterium
GCGGCGCTGGCCGGCCAGGCCGGCTCGGGCAAGATCGTGTGCGTCGTGTCCGGGGGGAACATCAACCTGACGAAGCTCGCCGAGATCCTGGTGGGGAGGGACTTGAGATGACCGACGAAGCGCGCGAGGACTACCAGACACCGGTACTCGAGGGGCAGGGCGCGAGTGACTACGAGCGCTACCTGCGCACCGACGAGCTGCTGTCGCTTCAAAAGCCGGCGCATGAGCGCGTCCACCACGACGAGCTGCTGTTCCAGACGGTGCACCAGGCGTCCGAGCTGTGGCTGAAGCTCGCGAGCACCGAGGTGCAGGAGGCGGCGGCGGCGATCGGGCACGACCAGCTCGGCGCGGCGCTGCGGCTGCTGCGCCGGGCGGTCCTGTGCCTGCGCTACGTCACCGACCAGCTCGACATGCTCGGCCAGATGGACCCGTGGGAGTACCAGCAGATCCGAGTGGTGCTCGGGCACGGCAGCGGCTTTGACTCGCCCGGCTTCCGGCGCGTCGCGAGCGTGACCCGGCAGCTGTCGAGCGCGTTCGACGGACTGCTCGCACGGTCGGGCGTCGAGCTGATCGACGTCTACCGGCGTGGCCGCGAGCTGGAGGACCTGCACTCGCTCGCCGAGCTCCTGACCGAGTGGGACGAGCGGATCTGGGTGTGGCGCTTCCGCCACTACAGCGTCGTCGCGCGGGCGCTGGGCGAGCAGACCGTCGGCACCCAGGGGACACCGGTGAAGGTGCTCGGGAAGCTGATCGCCCAGCGCCAGCTGCCGAAGCTGTGGGAGGCTCGCGCCCGGCTCGTCGAGCTGTTCGACGCCGAGCGCGACCGGGCCGGCTGACGCACCTAGGCGTGCCGCGGACAACTACGGTGCTGCGGTCCGACCGCTTCAGCCGGCGACCGATCGGCCGATGCTCCGAGGTATCGGGGTCGCGTGAGCCGGACTGGCCAGGCGACTTGTCACTACGTCCCTGAGGTTCTGTGATGCGGCTACGGCTTGGTTCGTTGACGTTGCGCGCTCGGTTGCTGGCGCTGGGCGTGTCGGCGGGGTTGTCGGTGCTGGTGTTGACGGTCGTGACGATCGTGCTGATGGGTGGGATCAGTTCGAAGACCTCGACGGCGAGCGCGGCCCAGCGGGAGGCGCAGACGATCGCCAGCGGGTACGAGGCGTGGTTGACCAACGACGGCCAGAACAACGCGTATGCGTCGCTGGTCGCGCTGCACAATCCCGCGTTCGACAAGCTGGCGCAGACGGCGTGGGCGGCGTCCGTCGCCGGATACGACACCACGCGGGCTGATCTGAGCACGCTGCGCCGGGAGCTTCGCAACCCGAGCGAGATCGCTCAGGTGACGAGGCTCCAGACCGCGCTGGCCGGCTACAACGACCTCAGCCTGCAGGTGCGCCAAGCCGGCCTGGCGGGCAACGCGACGAAGGCCGCGACGATCCAGTCGGTGACCAACACCGCTGTCTCGAACGCGCTCGTGAGCGGCTTCGCGAGCTTGCATGCGGCGCTCGATCAGACCGCGACGCAGAACGCCGCGTCGGTGAAGTCGAGCGCGAGCTCGGCAACGCTGATCGTGTTGATCGTCGCGGCGGTGTCGCTGCCGATCCTGCTGCTGATCGTGCTGACGACGATCCGCAGCATCCTGTCGGGCGTGAGCCGGGTGGACGAGCGCGTCGAGAGCCTCACGGAGGCGATGGACCAGGAGCTCAAGCCCGGGCTGCAGGCCCTCGCCAGCGGCGATTTCACGCACCGTCTGCACGCGCAGACCGAGAGCGAGGAGATCGCGCGCAACGACGAGCTTGGTCGGATCATGCGCCGGACCGAGCGGATGCGCGAGACGATCCTCGACTGCTACGAGTCCTACAACCAGAGCACCAACAGGCTGCGCGACACGCTGCAGCAGGTCTCAGGCTCCGCCGGACAGGTCTCCGCAGCATCCCAGGAGATGGCTGCGACCTCGGACGAGTCTGGCAAGGCGACCGGCGAGATCGCCCTGGCTGTGGGCGAGATCGCGCAGGGGGCGGAGCGGCAGGTGCGGATCGTCGAGCAGGCCAAGCGCGCTGCCGAGGAGGTCGAGCGTGCGGTCAACGAGGCGGCCAGCACCGCCGAGCAGACCGCGCTGGTGGCGCACGAGGCCCGCGAGGTCGCCCAGCACGGAGTGAGCGCGGCCGCGCAGGCGACCGACGCGATGCGCCAGGTCCGCGACTCCTCCGCCGACGTGAGCGACGCGATCCGGGAGCTGGCTGCCAAGTCAGGTCAGATCGGCGCGATCGTTCAGACGATCACCGGGATCGCCGAGCAGACGAACCTGCTCGCGCTGAACGCGGCGATCGAGGCCGCTCGTGCGGGTGAGCAGGGCCGCGGGTTCGCGGTCGTTGCCGAGGAGGTCCGCAAGCTGGCCGAGGAGGCACAGCACGCGGCGCAGGAGATCTCCTCGCTGATCGGCGCGATCCAGACCGACACCAGCAACGCGGTGCAGGTCGTGGAGACCGGCGCGAAGCGCACCGAACAGGGCGCAGGCGTCGTGGAGCAGACCCGCGAGGCGTTCCTCAAGATCGGCTCGGCGGTCGACGACATGACCGCCCGGATCGAGCAGATCGCAGCTGCCTCCGAGCAGATCGCCGCCTCGGCGCAGACCATGCAGGAGAACATCGCCGAGGTCGCCGCGGTCGCCGAGCAATCCTCGGCGTCGACCGAGGAGGTCTCGGCCTCGACGGAACAGACCTCCGCCTCCGCGCAGCAGATCGCCGCCTCCGCCCAACAGCTCTCCTCGAACGCCGAGACGCTGAACCAGCTGGTCGCCCAGTTCAAGCTCGCCAGCTGACCACACCTGCCGTGGCTTGGCGCGCGCTCACCGCCCCGATCCGGTGAGCGGCGCGCCAACCACCGTGGTGTCGGTGGCGGGCCGGGTGGCCCATCTCATCTACTAAGACCGCCTAGTGTCTCGCGCGTGGGCGCACGCGCGATCGGGAGCGTCGAAGCCGAACCCGAGCTCGTCGGGCGTGAGCGGGAGCTCGCCACAGCGGCAGACCGGCACAACCGCGCCAGCACCGGCCCCGCGACCACACCGTGCGCAGCCACGCCCCCATACGCAGCCGATCCGCACCACCCCAACCGCAAACCTCGATGCTGTCGCGCTTATGCCGTCTCCGCGGGAGCCTCCGGACCCGCACGGCACACCCGACCGCGACCCACACCCAGGCCGCCGATCGTGCACACGCAACCGCGACAGCCGGTGTGGCCACGCGCTCGCCGCCGCGTCGCAGGCCGCAGGACGATCGCGATCAACGCGACAAGCACTGCCAGGGCGCCGGCAGGATAAAGAGTCAGGGTTTCCGCAATTTCTTGCGCGCCCCGCGCGTCGTAGCTTGCGGCACGTGCGCGACTTCGTCGGCGAGCAGTACAACTCAGCGGGAGATCCCGAGTCGGCCGCACGCCGCGCTCGCGCGGCGCGGCAGGCCAGCGAGGAGCTGAGCGTGGAGGGCATCCGGGTCCTCTACGTGCGCTCGATCTTCATCCCCGCCGACGAGACGTGCATGCATCTGTATCGCGCTGACTCGGTCGACGCCGCGGCGGCGCGGGCCTCGCTCCGGCTCGAGCGCGTCGCCGAGGTGATCATCGACGTGGGAACTACGAATGACGACACGCCGCGAGGTGAGGCCGGATGAGGCGACTGCGCCCGCCGTATGCGGCGGCTCTGGTGGCAGCGCTGCTGGAGGAATGACTGTCATCGGCGGCGGAGCGATCGTGAACGGCGGGATCACGGTCGCGCTCAGCGGGAATGGCCCACTGGCGAACGGTCAGGGCTGGTTGGCGACGGCCTACACAACCGCCTCGCAGGTACCGGACTGGGACGTGGACGCGCGCGCGATCTGCGCGAACGTCGCTCCGTGAGCCGCCGTCGCGCCCGAGCCGTCGTCTGAGCTGAGATGACGGCGGCAGGGCCGACGCCACCGAGCATTCAAACGGCGCGGGCGGACTCGAGCCCATCGACGAAGCGGTCGACCTCGGCGGCGGTGTTGTAGTGGATGAACCCGACGCGGATCGCCTGGTCCTCGTAGCCGAGCCGCTTGTAGAGCCCGAGCGAGTACCACGAGTCGTGGGCCCAGACGCCGATGTCGCGCGCCGCCAGGTGCGCGACCACGTCGGCGGCGGGGACGCCGTCGACGTTGACGAGGAAGGTCGGGACCCGGCCCGCCATCGTCGGCAGGCCGTAGACCGTGACCGCGTCGGAGATCGAGGACAGCAAGCGCTCACCGAGCGCGCGCTCGTACGGGACGATCGTGTCGAAACCGCCGATCGACTTCAGGTAGTCGATCGTCGCGTTGAAGCCGGCGAGCAGCTCGTAGGGCTGGGTGCCCGTCTCGAACCGGCGCCCGAGCGGCGTGCTCGGCGCCGGCCGGACCTTGTACGGGCGCCAGGACTCGAGCACCGACGCCCGCCCGTACGCGATCCCCAGATGCGGGCCGCAGAACTTGTACGGCGAGCAGAGCAGCACGTCGGCGTCGATCGCGCGCACGTCGATCGGCATGTGCGCCGCGTAGTGGACCGCGTCGACCCACGCGAGCGCCCCGACCGAGTGCGCCAGCTCGGCCACCCGGCGGGCGTCGGTGACCGTGCCGATCGCGTTCGACGCCCACGCGAACGCGACCACCCGCGTGCGCTCCGACAGCTTGGCCTCGAGGTCGGCGAGAGCGAGCGTCGTGTCGTCGCGCAGCTCGATCTGCCTGACGACCAGGTCCCGGTCATGCGCGAGCTCCAGCCACGGCGCGACGCCGCCGTCGTGATCGAGCGAGGAGACGAGGACCTCGTCCCCGGGGGCGAACTCGCGTCCGGCGGTGCGCGACAGGGTGAAGTTGAGCGAGGTCATGTTCGGCCCGAAGATGACCTCGTGGGGGTCGCAGCCGAGGAAGCCCGCAGCGTTCTGCTCGGCCGTCTCGAGGATCTCCTTGACGCGGAGGCTGGTCGCGTAGACGGCCCCGAGGTTGGCGCTGGCGTCTGCGAGCGCTTGCGCGATCGCCTGACCCACCTCGTCCGGGACCTGCGACCCGCCGGGGGCGTCGAGGAACGCGAACTCGGTCCGCAACGAGGAGAAACGCGCGCGGGCCGCGTCGCAGTCGAACGATTCAGGAACGGTGGGCTGGTCGGCTAGCACTGATTTGATCAAGAGTATAAGATCAAACCTGAGGGTCGGGCAGCGCAATCGCGCGTTTGTCCACGCGAACGTCGAGGGGCGCGCTAGGGTGCCCCGGGACCGGAGGACAATGGAAACGTTGGAGGGGCTGTGAGAGTTCGCGTCACCCGCCGTGCGCAGGCTAGCTGGCAGGGCACGGTCGCGGACGGCGGCGGCCGGATCGAGCTTGGCAGCGGAGCCTACGAGGGGCCGTTCAGCCTCCGGGCCCGCGTCGAGGACGTCGAGCGCGCAACCAATCCCGAGGAGCTGATCGCCGCCGCCGAGGCGGGCTGCTTCACGATGTCGCTGGCGAACCTGCTGAGCGAGGCGGGACATCCGCCCGCCGACCTGCGGACGACCGCGCGGATCCGGCTCGAGCAGCTCGACGAGGGCTTCAGGATCACGCTGCTCGAGCTGAGCACGACCGGAGCGGTACCGGGCGTCGACCAGGAGACGTTCGCCGGGCTCGCCGAGCAGGCGAAGGCGACCTGCCCGATCTCGCTCGCACTGGCCGCAACGACGATCACCCTCGAGGCGACGCTGGCTGATGCCTGACGGGATTGCGCAAGGCTTGCTCGGACTCGAGCAGACCGTGCTCGCATGCGGCCCGGGGCGCTCGCCGACCCGCGCGACCGGCGCCGACGAGGAGGTGCTGTTCGTGCTCGAGGGCCACGGCTGGCTGCACGTCGCCGGCGAGGCCCACGAGCTCGCCCCGGAGAGCGGCGCCTACCTCGCCCCCGGCGAGGAGTACGAGCTCGAGAGCGATCCGGTGGCGCCGCTGCGGGCCGTCGCCGTCCGGATCGCGCCACCGGACCCCTCGGACGTCGCGCCCGGTCCGCGCTGCGTCGTGCGCAGGCTCGAGGACCAGCAGGCAGAGGACGCCACCGCCGAGCGCGAGTTCCGGGTGATCGCCGACCCGAGCAGTGGCCTGCGCCGCGCCACCCACTTCGTCGGCTACATCCCGACGACGCGCGCGCCTAACCATTTCCACACCTACGACGAGGTAATTTACGTGCTCGACGGCCACGGTGCGTTTCACACCGGTGCCACGAGCACCCCGGTCGGGCCAGGGTCGTCCATCGAGTTGCCGGCCCGCACCGTCCACTGCCTCGAGAACACCGGCAAGGAGACGATGCGGGTCGTCGCCGTCTTCCGCCCGGCCGGGTCGCCGAGCGCGGCGTACTACCCAGACGGAACACCGGCCTACGTGCGGGCGCCCGGCCCGGCGGGGCCTGATCGAAAGGCATCCTGAGAGGAGGAGGCTGACTCTATGAAGGTGAAGGGTTACATCGCTTCAGCTGCCGTGATCGCCGGCGCCGCGTGCGTCGGGATCTTCGGCAGCGCAACCGGCGCGATCGCGAGCGTGACGGCTCACTCGGCGGCTTCGAGCTGCAGCACGTCGATCGCGATCGAGGGTCCGTTCACCGGGCCGGTCGCGCAGCTCGGCCTCGAGCAGCTGCACTTCGCCGAGCTGGCCGTCGCCAACGACAACGCGGCCAATCACACGAAGGTCACGCTCGCGCAGGACGACACCCAGCTGACCCCGTCGATCGCGGTCACCAAGACCAACTCGATCATCGCCTCGAGTGCGGTGGCGGCGGTCGGGCCGGCCGGAAGCCAGGAGGTGGAGGCCGTCGGGCCGCTGTTCGCCAAGGCCGGACTCGCGTTCATCTCTGGCTCGGCGACGCTTCCGGCGCTCGCCACGAGCGGCAAGAACAAGACGTTCTTCCGGGTCGTGCCGGACGACAACGTGCAGGGTCCGCAGGACGCTCACTACATCATCAACCACCTGCACCCGAAGGCGGTGCTGATCGTCGACGACGACGAGGCGTACTCGCAGGGGCTGGTGTCGGTGATGATCCCGATCCTCCAGAAGGCGGGCATCAAGGTCAACCATCAGACGATCAACGGCACCGACACGGGCGCGACGCTCGCGAACGCGCTGTCGTCGCTGGTCACCTCGCAGCTGACCCCCGACGAGACGGTGACGATCCTGCCGTGGCAGGCCGCCGCCAACGCCCAGCAGTTCGGACTCGACGCAAAGCAGCAGGGCTAGACGACGACGATCTTCGGTACCGACGGCACCGACTCGCCATCGCAGTTCAAGATCCCCGGCAGCTACGTGTCGAACTTCGGTCCGGACATCGCGAACAGCAAGAGCGCGCTCGACAAGTCGATCGTCAAGGGCGTCGCCAAGTACGGCCCGTACGGCGCCTTCGGACTGCCGACCTACGAGGCGGCGGACGTCGAGATGAAGGCGATCGCATCGGTCTGCAAGGCCGGCAAGACGCCGAGTCGTGCGAACGTCCTGGCGGCGATCCGCAAGACCCACATCGCCCCGGCGGCCAACCCGCTCGGGATCCCGATCGGGTTCCAGGCGAACGGGAACCTGGCGGGCAACTACGGCTACATGTTCCACATCAATGCGCAGGGCAACTACGTGGAGATCTCGCCCAAGTGACACACCGCTGGGGCTGAAGTTCGCGGCGCCACCCACCGGTATGTGGGTGGCGCCGTTGCCGTAACCAGACCCCACACGCTCCTCAAGCCGCCGCACACCAGTGCACGAACTGCTCCAGACAACCGTCAACGGGCTCACCACCGGGTGCCTGTACGCGTTGATCGCGCTGGGGTACTCGATGGTCTACGGGATCCTCAAGCTGCTCAACTTCGCGCACGGGGACCTGTACATGGTCGGCGCCTACATCGGCTACTTCGTGATCCAGTGGTTCGGCGGCCCGAACGCCGTCTCGATCCCGGTGCCGCTGCTGCTCGCGATCATGGTCCTGCTCGCGGCGGTCGGGGTCGGGGTGCTCGGGATGGCGATCGAGCGCTTCGCCTACCGCCCGCTGCGCGACGCGCCACGGATCGCCCCGCTGATCACCGCGCTCGGCGTCTCGTTCGTGCTCGAGAACACGGTCCTGCTGCTGTTCGGCGGCTTCACCCGCAGCTACTCGACCCCGACCTTCATCTCGTTCAACAGCGGCATCACGCTCGACGGCGTGCGGATCGACTCGGTCGAGCTGATGATCTTCGGTCTCAGCTTCGCGATGATGTACGGGCTGCACCAGCTCGTCCAGCGCACGACGCTCGGCAAGTCGATGCGCGCCGTCGCGTCCGACCGCGAGGCGGCCGAGATGCTCGGGATCAACGTCGACCGGACGATCGCGCTGACGTTCTTCATCGGCTCGGCGATGGCCGGCGTGGCCGGCGTGATGTCCGGGCTCGCGTTCAACCAGATCTCGAACACGATCGGTTTCCTCGCCGGGCTGAAGGCGTTCACCGCGGCGGTCGTCGGGGGGATCGGGAGCATCGCCGGCTCGATGATCGGCGGCCTGTTGATCGGGCTGTGCGAGTCGTTCAGCGCCTCCTACGTCTCCTCCGAGTACACCGACCTGATCGTGTTCGGGATCCTGATCGCGACGATGCTGCTGCGCCCGACCGGGATCCTCGGACAGAAGGCGCTCCAGAAGGTGTGAGGCGGGCGTGACCGACCCAGCACAGATCGGACGCGACGAGTGGGTCGCACGCTCGGCCGATCGCCGCGACGAGGGAACCGGGCTGCGGCGCGTCCTGAACCAGCTCGACGCCCGGGTCGGGTGGTGGCCGCGACTGGCGGCGGTCGCGCTCGGCGGCGTGATCGTCGGCCAGCTCCTGACCAACGTCAACCTGCAGCAGGTCGGCTTCAACAGCCTGCTGTACGCGCTGCTGGCGCTCGGCCTGAACATCGCGGTCGGCTGGGCGGGGCTGCTCGACCTCGGCTACATCGCCTTCTTCGGGTTCGGCGCGTACGGGTTCGCGATCTTCTCCTCGGCCGCGCTCGGGACGGGCGGCTCGGGCGGAGCGCACCTGCCCGCGATCGAGATCATCGTGATCGTCCTGGCCGCGGCGGGGGTCGTCGGCGTCCTGATCGGTCTAGTTGCCCTGCGGCTGGACGGCGACTACCTGGCGATCGTCACGCTGTTCGTCGGGCAGGCGTTCATGGAGGTCGTCAACAACGTCGACCCGGGCACGCTCGGCGGCGTCAACGGCCTGTTCGGTCTCGACCCCCTGCACGACTTCGGCGGGCAGGTGTCGAGCACGCTCGGCTACTACTACGTCGCGCTGGCCGCGCTCGTGCTCGTCGCGGCCGTGCTGCGCCTGCTCGACACCTCGCGCACCGGCCGTGCGTGGCGGGCGCTGCGCGACGACCCGCTCGCCGCCGCGGCGATGACGATCCCGGTGAACCGGCTGAAGGTGATGGCGTTCAGCTTCGGGGCGATCGTCGGGGCGCTCGCCGGGATCCTGTTCGCAGCGCAGCAGTCGACCGTGTTCCCGACGAACTTCACCGCCAACATCCTGATCCTGATCTACGCCTGCCTCGTGCTCGGCGGCGTCGGCAGCATCACCGGCGCGATCCTCGGCGGGATCGTCGTGACCGTCGCCGAGCAGATGCTGTCGAGCCCGACCGACGCCGGCTACCTGTTCTACGGGCTGATCCTGCTCGCCCTGGTCGCCAAGGTCAGGCCGTGGCGCCGGCTCGCCTGGGTGCTCGGCGGGATCGTCGCACTCGGGTTCGCGGCGCACGGGATCGTCTCGCTGATCTCCAGCTCCGCGGTGGCCGGTCATCCGGGCTCCACCGGCTGGATCGGCTCGGTCGTCAGCAACTACGTGATCGTGCCGTCCAACCCCGTCGGCTACGGCAACGTCCTCTACATCGTCGTGCTGTGCGCGATGATCGCGGTCGTGCGCCTCGAGGGCGTCCGGCGCCTGCTGGCGGTGATCCCGACGGTCTACATCGCCGCCTGCTGCTGGGAGTCGCGGCTGATCGTCAACCCGGCGATCACGACCCAGATCATGATCGGGGTCGTCCTGATCGTGACGATGGCCGCGCGACCGCAGGGGCTGCTCGGCTCCAGGCGCGTGGAGATCGTCTAGTGTCGCTGCTCGAGCTCGACCAGGTGTCGCTGACGTTCGGCGGGCTGAAGGCGCTGTGGGAGCTCGACCTGCACGTCGACGAGCGCGAGATCGTCAGCGTGATCGGCCCCAACGGCGCCGGCAAGTCGACCGTGTTCAACGTGATCACGGGCGTGTACCGGCCGACGGCGGGCGACATCCGCTTCGCCGGCGACTCGATCGTCGGGCTGCGCCCACATCGGATCACGAGCCGCGGGATCGCGCGGACGTTCCAGTCGCTGCGGCTGTTCCTGAACATGTCGGTCAAGGAGAACGTCAAGTCGGCGACCTACGGCCACACGAAGGCGAGTCCGCCCGAGTCGATCCTGCGCCTGCCGCGGGCGCGGCGCGAGGAGCGCGAGGTCGACGCGCTCGCCGAGCAGCTGCTCGCCTTCTTCGGCGACCGCCTCCAGGGCTACCGCTGGGACCAGCCCGCCTACTCGCTGTCCTACGCGAACCGCCGGCGGCTCGAGATCGCCCGCGCGCTCGCCACCCGCCCGCAGCTGCTGCTGCTCGACGAGCCCGCCGCCGGAATGAACCCCAGGGAGACCCATGAGGTGACCGAGCTGATCGTCCGCCTGCGCGACGAGCTCGGGGTGGCGATCCTCGTGATCGAGCACGACATGCACGTGGTCGCCGGCTGCTCGGAGCGCGTGGTCGCGCTCGACCACGGCGTCAAGATCGCCGAGGGCAGCTACGAGGAGGTCGCCAACCACCACGCCGTCGTCGAGGCGTACCTCGGCCGCGACCCCGAAGCGCTGGCCGAGAGCTGAGCTCGCCGTGCTGCTCTCGCTCGAGGACGTCACCACCTACTACGGGCCGATGCGGATCCTCGAGGGGATGTCGCTCCAGGTCGACGAGGGCGAGCTCGTGTGCCTGCTCGGCGGCAACGCGTCGGGCAAGTCGACGACGCTGAAGACGATCCTCGGGCTCGTGCGCCCGCGCGCCGGCCGTGTGATGCTGGCCGGCGAGGACGTGACCCGCTGGCCGGTGCCGCGGCGGATCGCCGGCGGGCTCGCGATCGTCCCCGAGAACCGGCGGCTGTTCGGCCAGATGACGGTGCGCGAGAACCTCGAGCTCGGTGCCGTGCTCCAGGACCACGGGCACTTCGACGAGGACATCGCCCGCGTCCACTCGCTGTTCCCGCGGCTGCAGGAGCGCCGCGACCAGCTCGCCGGGACGCTGTCAGGCGGCGAGCAGCAGATGGTCGCGATGGGCCGAGCGCTGATGGCGCGGCCGCGGCTGCTCTTGATGGACGAGCCGTCGATGGGCCTCTCCCCCGCGCTCGTGCAGCAGAACTTCAGGATCATCAAGGAGGTCCACGAGGCCGGCGTCGCGATCCTGATGGTCGAGCAGAACGCGACGATGGCGCTGTCGATCGCCGACCGCGGCTACGTGCTGTCGACCGGCGAGATCGTGCTCGAGGGCCCGGCTTCCGAGCTGCTCGGCCATGACGAGCTGAAGCGCGCGTATCTCGGCGCGTGAGACACGTCGGCGGGTAGGCTCACCGAACGATGTCCGCAACGGCTTGTGAGCGCCTCGCCCTGATCCTTGGCGGAACCGGTGGGCGCGGGGCGTTCAGCGCAAGCCGGGCCGCCCCACCCGACGACCTGCTGATCGAGGTGCGCGGAGTCGGACCGCTCGAGTTGCCGGTCTCCCCCGCCCAGGCGCGAGCACTGCACAGGATCGGTCGGCCCGCCCGTTACGGGCTCGGAGAGCACACGCTGCTCGACCCCGCGGTGCGCGATACGTGTGAGATCCCGAAGAGCCGCGTGCGGATCGACAAGCGCCGCTTCAACCGGACGCTGTTACCGATGCTCGACCGCCTGGGGCGCGACCTCGGCGTGCCGCCCGGCTGCACGCTGGCGGCCGAGCTGCACTCGATGCTGGTGTACGGTCGCGGGCAGTTCTTCGCCCCGCACCAGGACTCCGAGAAGCACAACGAGATGGTGGGGACGCTGGTCGTCGGCCTGCCCTCGACGTTCAAGGGGGGCACGTTCGTCGTCAACCACGGCGGCGACTCGGCGAGCTACCGCGGCTCGAAGACCAAGCTGTCGTTCGTCGCGTTCTACGCCGACTGCCGCCATGAGGCCCACCGCGTCACCTCAGGCCATCGGTTGGTGCTGACCTACAACCTGCTGCTGCGCGGCGAGCCGGCGGCGGCGACCGAGCTCGACCCGGCGCTCGTCGGCGACCTTGCCGGCTGCCTCGCCGACCACTTCGGGCCCGACGGTGAACCGAACCGGCTCGTGTACCTGCTCGACCACGAGTACACCCAGCGCGGCCTGGGCTGGCTCCGGCTGAAGGGGCGCGACACGCAGCGTGCCGGGCTGGTGCGGGCAGCTGCCGAGCGTGCAGGGTGTGAGGCAGTACTCGCACTGGCGGACGTCCACGAGACGTGGACCGCCTACGCCGACGACGACGCGGGCTACGGCGGTCACCGCGGCCGTTACGGGTGGCACGGCGACTCGGACGACGACTCCGACGACGACGAGTGGGACGACTGGGACAACGCCGGCAGCACCGACGACTACGACCTCGAGGACCTGATCGAGTCCGAGGTCGAGCTCGACAGCTGGCTCCCCCCGGGTAGCGACCACGCAGAGCCCGTGCAACTCCAGGTCGCCACCGACTGCGTCTGCGCCAGCACCCCGTCCGGCGAGCTCGAGCCGTACCGGTCGGAGTACGAAGGGAACATGGGCAACTACGGCAACACGCTCGACCGCTGGTACCACCGCGGCGCGGTGATCGTCTGGCCTCGCGGCCAGGCGTTCGCGGTCCGCGCCGAGGCGTCCCCCGTCTGGGCGCTCGAGGAGCTCTCGACCCGCATCCGCGGCGGCGCGCTCGACGATGCGCGCGAGGCGGCTGCCACGCTCGGCCCGTTCTGGAAGCGCGTCGCCGCATCTGTGGAGGCGAAGAGCTTCATCGCCAAGGCGCTGCGGACCGCGAGGCTGATCGACGCGGCCGAACCGGCGACGATCCTGCTGGCGCCATTCCGCCTGGAACAGCTGACCGCAACCCACGCGAAGGCGCTGGCGGCGCTGGCCGACCGCTACGGCGAAACCTGGTCACAGGAGCTGGTGGCCGTGTGGTCCTCGGAACGGCGTGGCTTCGGTTACGCGCCGGCGACGGCTCGCGAAGCGTGGACCACCTCGCTGCCGGCGCTCTGCGCCGCGCTCGGGGCGAACGGAGCCGCGGGCGTGGCGGTCGCCCGGTTGCTGCTGTGGCAGGGATGGCGGTCGGTCAGCGAGGCGCTCGACGCGGCTCTCGAGCTGCAGGCCCCGAGCCGCCGGGAGGAAAGGCTGACGAGCCTGGGACCCCCGCTCGCCGCCGTGATCGAAGGCGCATCGGAGGTTGGTGGCGTCGAGCTGCGGGACGGCATCGCGGGAATGCTTGGCGGCGAGGCGCTGCTCGACTGCGCAATCGCGGTGCTGAGGGCAGTGCCGACGGCGAGGTGGAGCGCCGTCGGCCTGGACGCCGTCGCCACTCACACCGCTGCCTGGCTGCGAGACCGACTCGCCAGCCCGACCCGCGCCCCCGACGACTGGTCGATCGAGCTGCCTCCGGGTTGTGACTGCGAGCTGTGCGCGAGGCTGCGCGCGTTCCTCGGCGACCCCACCCTGACGACGCTCGAATGGCCGCTGGCGAAGGAACGCCGGAGACACGTGCACGGCCGAGTCGACGCGGCGGAGCTGCCGGTCACGCACCAGACCCGGCGAACCGGATCACCACACAAGCTGATGCTCACGAAGACGCGTGCGCTGTTCGACCGCGAGGTCAGGCAGCGCGAGCGCGACACGCGCGACCTCGCGTGGCTCGGGCGATGACCGGGTGAGCCGCTCCCGTCAGCGCGCATGCTCGCCGACGACGAGCACGGGCGTGCGCGCGTTCCGGTAGAGGTCGTCGGCGACATCGTGCAGCAGCAGCCGCCCGGCGCGCCGGCTGACGTGGTGGCCGCACACGATCAGGTCGAAGCCGTGACCGTGGGCGTACGCCAGCAGCGCGTCGGCGGGGGCCTGCGCCTCGATGATCTGATGCTCGACCTCGACGCCGGCGCGGTGGGCACGGTCGACGACCTCGGCGAACGACTCGGACAGGTGTCGGCGGGCGGCGTCGACCGACTCGCCGCGGTCCGCTCGGGTCTCCGCGTGGCCCGGCGCCCGGGCGACCGAGACGGCCACGAGCTCGCCGTCGTAACGGCGGGCGATGTCGATCGCGATGTCGTACGCCCCGAGCGCGACGTCGGAGCCGTCCCAGGCGAGCATGATGCGTTGAAACACGTGAGCCTCAGTCTCAGGTTAAGCGTGAGCGTCAGTGGAGGATCGGGATCAGGGCAAGCGCAGCCATCAGCGCGACGAGCACGTACAGCAGGTAGTGCGACAGCCGCCCCGATTGCAGGCTGCGCACGCGGGCGCTGAGCCACAGCGCGAGCACGGCCGCCGGGCGGTAGACGAAGCGGTCGACCGCCTGGACGACGCTCGAGTCGAGCTCGGACGCGCCGCCCGCGCGCGCAAGCACGCGGGTGCGGAACCCGAGCGGGCCGCGCAGCACCACCCGGATCGGGTTCGAGTAGGCGGATGGCCGGTACTGCACCGCCCGCAGCTCCGCGCCGCTGCCGGTCACCCATACGGGCGCGCGACGGACGCCGCGGCGCGCGCCGGCCGCCCACCCGATCGCGAGCGCGAGCACCGCGTAGGCCGGCAGCACGATCGTCAGCCACGTCGGCGCGAGCACGGCGAAGCTCTTGAACACCGGTCCGAGCACGAGCGGATGCGACAGCGCCGGTCCCGACAGGTCGAAGCCGACGACGGGTGCGAGGCCGGCGCCGATCGCGTGGATCTCCCAGGGTGCGACCGTCCCCAGGAACAGGATCACGAGCCCGAGGCCCCAAAGGCTCGCGGCACCCAGGCCGCGAGCCTCGGTCGCTGTCGCGGGTGTCCTCGAACCGCGGCGGGGCCCGAGCAGCGCGAACCCGAAGTACTTCGCGAACGCGAGCAGCCCGATCCCGGCGGTGAACGCGAGCCCCGCCGCCGCCAGCGCGCACAGGAGCTGCGACGCGAGCGCCGGCATCCGGAAGCCCTGAAGGAGCGCCTCGAAGGTGAACCACTCGCTGACGAACCCGCCGAGCGGCGGGATCGCGCACAGCGACATCGAGGCGAGCCCGATTCCGGCCGCGACGCCTGGCAGCGTGCGTGCCAGGCCGCCTAGTGGATTGAGCGTTCCCTCACTCGTCGCGCGCTCGAGCCGCGCCGTCGCGATCAGCGCGAGCGTCTTGGCGAGGTTGTGCGCGACCACGTGCAGCGTCGCGGCCAGGATCCCGGCCGCCGCCAGCGTCCTGTCGTGCGCCGCCTGGCCGAGCACGGCCACCCCGAGCCCGAGCAGCACGATCCCGGCGTGCTCGACGGTCGAGTAGCCGAGGAACCGGCGCAGCCGATCCTCGGTCACCGCGTACACGATCCCGGCGATCGCGGTCACCGCCCCGAGCACGAGCAGGGTGTCGCCGCACCACGCCGGCAGCGGTGACAGTGTCACCAGCCCGAACCGCCACAGCCCGTAGTAACCGGCTGACAGCGCCACCGACAGCGACGCGGCGCCGAGGCCGGGCGCTGCGCTGTAGCCGGCCGGTAGCCCGCCCTGCAGCGGCAGCACGCCGACCTTCGAGCCGAACGCGGTCAGGAACAGCAGGAAGCACACCCCGCGGGTGGCCGCGTCGAGGTGGGCGTGCGCCCATACCGCCAGCGAGAAGCTGTGCGTGTGTCCGTACATCAGCCCGATCGCGGCGAGCAGTGCGGCGCCGCCGAGCTTCGTCAACCCGGCTGTCAGGTAGCCGCCCGCCAGCGCCTGCGGGTCGGAGCGATCCGCGCTCGTCAGCAGGTAGATGCAGACGCCGAGCGCCTCCCACGCGAGCAGGAACAGGAACGCGTTGCCGCTGACGATCGTGACCGCCACGGCAAGCACGACGAGGCTGCCGAGCGCGCCCACCCACGCCCGCTCCCTGGCTTCGGCGTAGGCGAGCGAGGTGGCGGCGCCGGTCAGGCCCGTGAGGGCGAGGAAGATCCCCGCGAGCCCGTCGGCCCGCATCCGGGCGGGTCCGAATCCGAGCCAGCCACCCAGTTCGAGCACCGGTCGTGCGCCGCCGAGGGCCGCATCGAGGCCCGTGATCGTCAGTAGCACGCACCCGGCCGCCGACCCGAGCGGGCCGGCACGCCAGCTGCGCGTCGCCAGCAGTGGCGCGAGCGCCAGCAGCGACAGCGCGAGTGCAAAGGTGACTGTCACCGTGGACGTCCTTCGAAGCGCGGCATCCCCGCTGCCAGGAGGAGTCCATCGAGCAGCGCGATCGGCGACGGCGGCGACCCCGGCACGTACACGTCCACCGGCAGCACCCGATCGACGCCGCCGGCGGTGAGTCCACCCGCGCCGGCAAGTCCGCCCGAGCACGCGTCGGTCCCCGCCGCGACCACGGCCTTCGGCTCGGGCATCAGCTCCCTGGTGCGCTCGAGCGGCCCCCGCATCGGGCCCGTGACGGGCCCGGTGACGAGCAGGATGTCGGCGTGGCGGGGCGAGGAGGTGAGGAAGAACCCGAGCCGCTGGATGTCGTAGTACGGGTTCCACAGCGCCTGGATCTCCCACTCCTCGGAGCCGTCCGATCCGGTGTCGACGTGGCGAATGTGAATAGATCGCTCCAGCGATCCGGCCTGATCGGCGAGCGAGCGCGACGGGCCGCCGATCGCGAGCTCGTGGCGGCGGGCGAACGCGAACCGCTCGGGGGCGGCCCGGACGCACTCGCCGCAGCGGATGCAGCGGCGGTGCTCGAGCTCGACAGCGCCCGCGGCGCTGACCGCGATCGCGCCGGTCGGGCAGATCAGCGCGAGCTCTGCGGGGGCGGGGCCGGCGTCCGGATCGCGCAGCTCGACGGGGCCGTGGAAGCCCGCCGGCGGTTGCTCGGCGCGCGCCGGGTAGGCGGTCGTCGCGCGCCCCTGCGCCAGGCCGCGGAGGATCCACGCGAGCATCAGCGGTCGGCTCCCGCGACGCTCAGCCCGAAGCTGTGCTCGATGAACGCGAAGTCGGTCAGCACGTCCTTCGGGAACGCGTGGTCGAACAGCGCCCAGTTGCGCAGCGACGGCGACGCGATCCGGACGCGGTGGACGCGCCCGTCACGCAGCTCGACCCAGGTGACGAGCTCGCCCTGCGGCGCCTCCGCCCAGCCGAACGCCGCGCCGGTCCCGGCCCGGGGCAGCGGCGCGGCGAGCGAACCGTTCCCGCGTGCGAGGTGGTCGAGCGCCTGGCGCAGGATCCGCAGCGACTCGGCGATCTCGCGCAGGCGGACGGCGACCCGCGCCATCGCGTCGCCCGCGCGCTCGGTGACGATCCGCAGCCCGAGGCGCCGGTACTCGCCGTAGGGCCGTTCGTGGCGCGCGTCGATCGACAGCCCGGAGCCGCGCGCGACCGGACCGACGCCGCCGTACTCCTCGACCAGCTCGCGCGGCAGGCGACCCGAGCCGATCAGCCGGTCGAGCATCGACGCGGTCCCCAGGAACAACCGGCGGTCGCGCTCGAAGTCGGCCTCGAAGCGGTCGAGCGCGGCCGCCAGCTCCGCGAGCCCGAGGCCGGCGCCGGGCGCTCGCACGCCCCCGGGAACCACCACCCCCCGGCCGAAGCGGCTGCCGCACAGCTGCGCGCGCAGGCCCATGATCTGCTCCTTGAGCAGCTGGAAGCGGGCCTGGCCGACAGACAGCGCGGTCGTCTCGGCCTGCTTGGCGACCACGTCGAGGTGGCAGGCGATCCGCTCGAGCTCGGCGTGGACCGCGCGCCATCGCTCCGCCTGCACCGGCGGTCTGACGCCGAGCGCCCGCTCGACCGCATGCGCGAACGCCGACGCGTGCGCGACCGAGGCGATCCCCGCGACGCGCTCGGCGACGTGGACGGCGCTCGCCGGGTCGCGCCCCTCGAATCGCGCCTCGAGCCCGCGGTGCTTGAAGAACGGGCGCGTCTCGATCGCCGGGACGTTCTCGCCACCCGTCTCGATCAGGAACTGGATCGCCTCGAAGATCCCCGAGCGGACCGGTCCGAACGGGAGCTGGAACACGTCGAGGCCCTGGAGGCGGCCGTCGAGCAGGTCGGCGTCGGGCGCCGTCAGCCGGCGCTCCGACTCGTAGCCGACCGGTTGCACCCCCTCGCGCTCGACCAGCTCGGCCTCGGCCCAGCGGGCGGCCGGCCAGCCGGCGCCGAGCGAGCCATAGACCACCGGGCGGTCGCGCTCGGTCGGCGCCTCCAGCGTGACGAGGTCGCCGCGCAGGGCGAACGTCGCGAGCAGCGCCGGCTCCGGCGTCCGGGCGAGCAGCAGCGTGACGAACCGGGCGCCGGCGGCGCGCAGCAACCCCGTGGCGCGCTCGAACCCGAGCAGGTTGACGCGCAGGCGCAACTCGCCACCGGGCGCGGGCTCGCGCTGCGCGTGGAGGTGCTCGGGGAGCGTCGCGAGCGACGGCCTGGGGCGCTGACGGGGGCGGGGCGTCATCGCGGCACCTCGAGCCCGCGGCCGGCGCTGCGCAGAAGCGCGGCGAGGTCGCCTGGCACGTGTACGCCGAGGCCGACGACGACGACCAGGCAGCACAGCATCGCTGCGACCAGCCAGACGCTGTGCTCCCCCCGCGGGCGCGTCCTCGAAACCGGGGTCAGGACCATTCTCCCCGCGTGCCAGACGATCCCGAAGAACGCGATGTTGACGAATACCAGTAACAGCGCCACCCCGACGTACTGTGCGTGGGCGAAGCCGCCGGCTACGATCTGGAACTCCGAGCGGAACACACCGGACAGTGGCAGCCCGCACAGCGCCAGTGCGGCGGCGAGGAACAGCGGCCCCGTCCACGGCATCGCGGTGCCCGCGCCGCGTACGTCGTCGATCTCCTTGCTGTCGTAGCCGCGCAGGAGCGAACCGGCGCCGAAGAACGCCAGCGCCTTGGCGGACGCGTGGGTGAGCACGTGCAGCAGCGCGCCCGCGACCGCGAGCGGCGCGCCGAAGCCCACACCGATCGCGATCACCCCCATGTGCTCGATCGAGGAGTACGCGAGCAACCGTTTGTAACTGCGCTGGCGCAGCACGAACAGGCTCGCCGCAAGCAGCGAGATCACGCCGAACACGATCAGCACGTGCTCGGCGAACGACCGCTCGCCCGCCGCCGCGGCAACCTCGAAGAAGCGCAGGATCGCGTACAGCGCTCCGGCCAGCAGCGACCCGGACAGCAGCGCCGACACCGGGGCGGGCGCCTCGCTGTGGGCGTCCGGCAGCCACGCGTGCATCGGCACGAACCCGACCTTGGTCCCGAACCCGACGAGCGCGAGCACGAACGCGAGTCGGACCGCATCGGCGCTGAAGCCGTGGGCGTGGGCGATCACGCGCGTGAACCGAGGGATGTAGGCGCTGCCGAGCGCGTGCGTGCCGGTCGCGTACACGACGATGATCGCCAGCAGCGCGATCCCGAGCCCGCTCGAGGCGATCAGCACGTACTTCCAGGAGGCCTCGAGCGCGGCATCGGTACGGTCGATCGCGACGAGCAGCGCCGAGACGATCGTCGTCAGCTCGACCGCGACCCACAGCGTGCCGAAGTCGGAGGCGAGCGGCACCAGCAGCATCGTCCACGCGAACAGGTTCAGCAGCGCGTGATAGCGCCGCGCGAAGCCGTCCGCGGCGGGCGTGCCCGCATTCAGGTAACCGACCGAGAACAGCGCCGCGACCGCGTACAGCAGGCCTGTCGCCAGCAGGAACACGGCCCCCAGCGCGTCGAGCGCGAGCCAGCCGCCGGCCGCTCGCAGCGCGTGGCCGTGGGCAACGCTGTGCGCCAGCGCGATCGCAAGTCCGAGTGACACAAACCCGGCCATGACCGTCACCGCGCGAGCCACCCGAGCGCTCCAGATGACACTCGCGGTCACCGCCACAAGCGGCACCAGAACGGTTGCGTACAGGCCCCAGCTCATCCGGTGAGGCGGTCGAGGATGTCGGTGCGCACGGCGGTGCGCTCGGTCGCGAGGTACTGGACGAGCACGACGAACACGATCACGCCGATCAGCAGGTCGAACAGCAGGAGCAGCACGAGGATGATCGGCAGCCCGGGGGCGAGCACGAGGCTCGCGACCGAGGCGGCGTTCTCCAGCGCGAGGAAGCCGAGCAGCTGCGAGGGAGCGTGCGGGCGCAGCACCATCAGCTCGAGCGCGACCAGGACGCCGCCGATCGCGAGCGGCAGCGCCGACAGCGGCAGCGGCGCGACCGCGCCGATCTGCAGCGGGTGCATCACCACGAACGCGAACGCAGTCAGCGTGATCGCGATCAGCTGCGCGCTCGGCACGCCGATCGTCGCCGGGATCGCCGGGTCGACCTCGAACCGGCGCAGCAGGAAGCGCAACCCGACCGGGAACAGCAGTGCCTTCAGCGCGATCGTGGCCGCGCCGAGTGCGTACAGCGAGCCGCCGCCGCGGCCGCTCGCGGCGGTCGCGATCGCCAGCGCCGCGACCGCCACAGAGCCGAGCGAGTAGAGCCCGAGCTGCTCCCATACGTCGGGGGAGCGGAGCATCCCCAGCTCGAGCAGCAGCACGAGTACGGCCGTGACGGTCGCGAACGCGCCGAACACGGTCAACCGCGGGCTGCCAGACCCGAGGGACCCTGGCTGGAACAGGAAGATCACGACCGCGAGCACCGCCAGCATGAAGCTCACGACCGTGAACTCGGGCAGCTTGTACAGCCGCAGCTTCGCGAAGCTCGACTCGATCACGACGACCACGAGTCCGATTGCGATCGCCTTGCCGGCCAGCAAGGCGATCGCGACGACAACGCCACCCAGCCGTCCATTCGCAGCCAACCCCCACGGCGCCACCAGGACGTTGGCGAAGATCGTGTACAGCACGAGCTGCTTGACCGAGGAGCCCCAGCGCAGGAACGCGAGGCCGGGTCCCGAGTGCTCGACGACCCGGCCCTCGTCGATCTGACCGAACTCGAGCGTGCCGCCGTGGCTGCCGATCGGGATCCGCCCCGTCTCGTTCAGGATCAGCATGAAGAACGCGGCGATGATCAGCAGGTGGCTGGGGCGGACGACCTCGACGGACGAGGCGCGCAGGGTCGCCCCCATCACGTACGGGAGGTCGGTGTGGGTCGTCAGCGCGACGACGAAGATCACGAAGATCACGGTCGGCTCGTTCAGTGCGCCGAACGTCCGCAGCCGGCTCGAGCCGAGCTGGGCGTACGGGCTGCCGGAGTCGATCGCGGCGATCGAGATCATGAAGCCGGCGCCGCCGAGGATCAGCCCGCCGCCGAGGATGTCGCCCATGTAGCCGAGCGGCAGCCCGTAGCTCGTCAGCACCGGGATCAGCAGCGGCACGGCCGCGTAGCCGGCGAAGCTGAGGTACGGCGCGGCGCGGAACAGCGGCCCGGCCGGCCCCGGCAGCACCGTCTCCTTGTGCAGCAGCTTGGCGATGTCGTAGTAGGGCTGCAGCAGCCGCGGCCCGCGACGCTGCTGGACGACCGCCTCGGCGCGCGCGATCACGCCGCTGATCAGCGGAGCCAGCGCCAGCGTCGTGACGACCTGGAGAACCTGAACGACCCAGTCGGGCAGGACCGGCACAGCGACCAGCGGCTCCTTTCGCGAACGATCGACGTCTTGGCGAAAGAAGCCATCAGCCCCTGCCGGGGCGGTTCGGGCGACTGGCATTCACCGGCCGCCCGCCAGGACCTCATCTGGCGCTCGGCAGTAAACCAGACCCGGCGCGTTACCATCGGACGCAGGCGATGAGGCCCGCCTCAGCTGAGAGTTGAGACCGCCCGCCGGGGCTGATGGCTTCTACCGAAAGGAACCTGCGGTGGAAGCCCAAGTGAGCATCCTGTTCGACCTCGAGCCGCCTGCGCCCGAGCCGGTGCCCGAGCCCGACTGCTTCGCCGACCTGCACCTCGACCGGATCGTCGGCTGGCTGCTCGACCGCCACGAGCAGTACGAGCTCGCGCCGCTCTACCGCCAGCCGCTGCACACGGTCGAGGCGGTGGCATACCGGCAGGCCGTGGTGCGCGACCTCGAGCGGGCCGAGGTGAGGGCGGCGGTCGGCGCCTTCGCCGAGCGGATGCGGCTGATGCGCCGCCACCTGAGGCTCGCCCGCACGCTCCACTACGCCTGCCAGCGCCAGCGGTGGTTCCTCGACGCAGTCGGGGTGTACTGCGAGACGGTCGCGGCGTTGCGCGAGTCGCTCTGCGAGCTGGAGCTCGGCTCGGACGGCCTGCGCCGGATCCGTGACCACGTCACCCGGCTTTGCACATCGGCGTCGTTCGAGGCGCTGGGCGAGCAGGCGGCCGGCCTGCAGCAGCAGCTGGCCGCAACCCGGTACCTGATCCACATGAACGGGATGACGGTCAGGGTGCTCGCGCACGAGGAACGCCCCGACATCGGCGGCGAGGTGCTCGAGACGTTTGCGAAGTTCGCGCAGGGCGCGGTCAAGGACTACCGCGCGCGCTTTCGCGAGCGCGACGAGATGAACCACGTCGAGGCGCAGATCCTCGACGGCGTCGCGCAGCTGCATCCCGGCGTGTTCGCCGAGCTCGAGCAGTTCTGCCAGCGGCACCGCGACTACGTCGACCCGGACGTCGCGCGGTTCGACCGGGAGCTCCAGTTCTACCTCGCCTACCTCGAGCTGATCGCGCCGTTGCGCGCTGCGGGTCTCGAGTTCTGCGAGCCGCGGGTCTCGCGCGAGTCGAAGGAGACGCGGGTGCTGGAGACGTTCGACCTGGCGCTCGCGCGGCAGCTGGTGTACGCCGGTGGCAGCGACGCCCGCGTCGTCGTCAACGACATCGGGCTGGACGGCGAGGAGCGCGTGATCGTCCTCACCGGCCCGAACAACGGCGGCAAGACGACGTTCGCCCGCACGTTCGGCCAGCTGCATCACCTCGCCGCGCTTGGCCTGCCGGTCCCGGGCAGCTCCGCGCGGCTGTTCCTGCCAGACCGGGTGTTCACCCATTTCGAGCGCGAGGAGAGCATCGAGACGCTGCGCGGAAAGTTCGAGGACGAGCTGTACCGGATCCACGCGATCCTCGAGCACGCGACCGCCGACAGCGTGATCGTCCTCAACGAGGCATTCGGCTCGACGACCCTGCACGATGCCGAGCTCGTCGGCACGCGGGTGCTGGAGCAGCTCGTCGAGCTCGACGCGCTGTGCGTGTTCGTCACGTTCGTCGACGAGCTGGCTGGGCTCGGCGAGACAGTCGTCAGCATGATGAGCACGGTCGACCCCGACGAACCGGCCGTCCGCACCTTCCGTGTCGTGCGCCGCGCCGCCGACGGACTCGCGTACGCGGCCGCGATCGCCCACAAGTACGGGCTCGGCTACGAGACGCTGAAGCGGCGGGTGGCGCCGTGAGGGTGCATCTGCTGCACACCGACCGCGACTTCGACAGTGAGCTGGCGCTCCCGGCGGGGGCCGAGGACCTTGCCCGCGACCTCGAGCTCGAGACCGTCTGGCAGGCGATGGCGCAAGGCGACAAGCTCGTCTACGAAGTCGCCAGGCGCGCGACGCTGAGACCGCTCACGGACCTCGACGAGATCCGCCACCGGCAGGCGATCCTGCGTGACTGCCTCGCCCACCCCGACGCTCTGCACTCCCTGTACACGCTCGCCGGCGAGGCGATCGCAGCTCCGCGCGGGATCTGGGGGTCGCTGTCGAGCTCGCCGCGCAGCATCCTCGATCAGTCGGTGCGAAAGCTCGCGGTGCTCGCGACGTTCCTCGCGCAGCTGCGCGACGCGGCGGCCGAGCACGCGCCGAAGCTCGCCTCGCCCGGGCTGACCCGTCTGTGCGCGATGCTCGCCGAGGAGCTCGACTGCGCTTACCTCGAGCGCGTCGGCGCCCACCTGCGCGAGCTGAAGTTCAAGGACGGGATCGTCGTCAGCGCCCGCCTGCAGGCGAGCAACCGGGGCGCCGGCTACACGCTCAGGCGCCCGCGCGAGCAGGGCCGGCTGGCGCGCATGTTCGACCGCTCCGGCTACAGCTTCACGATCCCCGAGCGCGACGTCGCCGGGCTGCGCGCCCTGTCGGAGCTCGAGGACCGCGCGGTCAATCTCGTCGCGAACGCGATCGCGCAGTCGGTCGATCACGTGCTGAGCTTCCTGATCGCGCTCCGGACCGAGCTGGCGTTCTACGTCGGCGCCGTCAACCTGGCGCAGCGGTTGCACGCCAAGGGCGAGCCGACCGCGATGCCGGTCCCGCGGGCTGGCGGCGCGCAGGCGCTGTCGGCGGCCGGGCTGTACGACGTGTCGCTGTCGCTGACGGTCGGGCCGCGGGTGGTCGGTGGCGAGCTCGCCGCCGACGGCCGTCGCCTGGTGATGATCACCGGCGCCAACCAGGGCGGCAAGTCGACGTTCATGCGCGCACTCGGCCTCAGTCAGCTGATGCTCCAGTCCGGCCTGTTCGTCGGCGCCGAGTCGTTCTCGGCGAGCGTTGCCACAGCGCTGTTCTCCCACTACAAGCGCGAGGAGGACACGGCGCTCCGGAGCGGCAAGCTCGACGAGGAGCTGTCCCGGATGAGCGCGATCGCGGACGCGATCGGACCCGGCGCGCTGCTCTTGTGCAACGAGTCGTTCGCCGCGACAAACGAGCGCGAGGGCTCGGAGATCGCCCGCCAGGTGGTGAACGCGCTGCTCGACTGCGGCGTGCGGATCGTGTTCGTCACCCACCTGTTCGACCTCGCCGACTCGCTCCATCGCTCGCGCGCGGCCGACGGGCTGTTCCTGCGCGCCGAGCGCGGCGCCGATGGCGAGCGGCCATACAAGCTGATCGAGGCACCGCCGCTCCAGACCAGCTACGGCGCCGACTCCTACCGCAAGGTGTTCGGGCACGATCCCGTAGGCTCTTCGGTCCGATGGCACCCGCACTCGTGATCGACGGGCGTGCGATCGCGGCCGAGGTCCGCGCGCAGGTCGCCGCCGGGGTGCGCGAGCTCGTCGCCGCCGGGGGGCGCCCGCCCGGGCTCGCGACGATCCTCGTCGGCGACGACCCGGCCTCGGCCGTGTACGTGTCCTCGAAGCGCAAGACGAGCGGCGAGCTCGGGATCGAGAGCTTCCACCACCCGCTGCCGGCCGACACACCGCAGGACGACGTGCTGGCACTGATCGACGAGCTCAACGCCGACCCCGCGGTCAGCGGGATCCTGTGCCAGCTGCCGGTCCCCGACCCGCTCGACGGCGCGGTGATCACAAACCGCGTGCGCGCCGAGAAGGACGTCGACGGGCTGACGATCGCGAGCGCCGGCCGGCTCGCGCTCGGGCTGCCGGGCCTGCGACCCTGCACCCCGGCGGGGGTGATGATCCTGCTGGAGAAGGCGGGCGTCGAGCTGCAGGGCAGCCACGCGGTCGTGATCGGGCGCTCGAACCTGTTCGGCAAGCCGATGGCGCAGCTACTGCTGGCGGCGAACGCGACAGTCACGATGTGCCACTCGCGCACGCGCGACCTGCCCGGCGTCTGCCGTCAGGCCGACGTGCTGATCGCGGCGGTCGGCCGGGCCCGGATGGTCGGCCGCGACTGGGTCAAGCCGGGCACGACCGTGATCGACGTCGGCATCAACCGCACCGAGACCGGCCTCGTCGGCGACGTCGACTTCGCCGCGGTCGGCGAGGTCGCGGGCGCGATCACGCCGGTCCCGGGCGGCGTCGGGCCGATGACGATCGCCTGCCTGATGGCGAACACGCTGCGGGCGGCGCAGCTCTCAGCCGTCGCCTGACAGCGCAGCCGGCAGCCCGAACCGCTCGAACGTCCCGGCCAGCTTGCGGGCGTCCATCTCCTGCTCCGGGAAGCGGATGTACGCCTCGGGGTCGGGTGCGCCGGTGGCACGGACGATGAACGCGGTCACGTCGGCGACGAGGCCGTCGCGCAGCGTCAGCACGTTCAGCGCGAACGGCAGGTGGGTCCCGGCCGCCTCGTCCCAGGCGTAGAAGGCGAGCGCCGGCTGGGCGTTGGCGCTCGTCAGGACGGCCTTCCACCGCCACGTGCCGTTCAGCGCGAAGTTGCGCGCCCAGTCGTCGATCACCGAGCGCGGCGTGTACCAGGTGGCGAGCGGCGGCATCGCGAACGTCGCGTCCTCGACCAGCAGCCCGGTGAACGCGTCGACGTCGCAGCGCTCCCAGGCGGACACGTAGCGGTCGACGAGGTCGCGCAGGCCACGGTCGCCGAGCGACTTCAGCGTCGACTGCTGCGTGCGGCCCGGCACCCGCTCCTGGACGGCGGCGCGGGCGCGCTGCAGCGCGCTGTTGACCGACGCGACCGTCGTGCCGAGCATCGACGCCGCCTCCTGGGCGCTGAAGCCGAGCACCTCGCGCAGCAGCAGCACGGCCCGCTGGTTGGCCGCCAGGTGCTGGAGCGCCGCGACGAACGCGAGCTCGATCCCCTCGCGCTGCTCGTATACGCAGTCCGGGGTGGCGCGTCCGTCGGGGATCCCGATCGACTCGTCCGGGTATGGCTCGATCCACGTCGTCTCGGCGACCGGGATCCCCGGGGCGGCCCCGGGCGCCGCCGGGCCGAAGTCGTGCGGGAGCACGCGCCGCGAGCGGCGGGCGAGCTCGGTCTTGCAGACGTTGGTCGCGATCGTGTACAGCCACGCCCGGACCGAGCTCTGGTCGCGCAGCCCCTGGGCGCCGCGCCAGGCGCGCAGCAGCGTCTCCTGGAGCGCGTCGTCGGCGTCGTGCACCGAGCCGAGCATCCGGTAGCAGTGCGCATGGAGCTCGGCCCGGTGACACTCGACGAGGTCCGCGAAGTCGCTGTCGCTCAACGCATCTCCTCGTGGCTCGAGGCGGAGATGGTCAGCCCTGCGACTCGACGACCAGCAGCGTGTGGCCGGTCGGGTCCCGGAACCAGAACATCGGCGGGACCGGATCGCCCATCCGCGAGACCTCGGCGTCGACGTCGACCCCGCGCGCCTTCATCTCGGCGTGGGTCGTGTCGATGTCGTCGGTCGTCAGCGTGATCCCCGTGTTCCGGGGCTCGACCTCGGGCCGGTCGGGCGGTGGGGGCGCCAGCGCGATTCCGGTCGTGCCCTCGGGCGGATACACCTCGACCCAGCGGTATCTGCCGCCGAACGGGGTATCGGTCCGCTTCTCGAAACCGAGCGACTCGTAGAACTCGATCGCACGGTCCTGGTCGGGGGTGCCGATGCACACGAGGCTGATCGTGCGGAGTTTCGTTGCCGTTGTGCTCATCCTGCCAACCTCCTTGGGCGTTTGTGATTACACCCACATGACCCGCTCTGTGACGAAAACTAATCGCTCTGGACGGCCGCGTGGGCGGTTTCACTGACCGCGCGTCCGAGCAGCGTTCCCCGGTAGGCGAACTCGTGCTTGCGCAGTGCCTCCGTGTAAGGCGCGAGCGCGTCGCCCGCGATCGTCGCGCCGTGCATCGCGTGGATCCAGTCCGGGCGCAGCTGCTCGAGCCGCGGGAGCACGTCCCGCACGGGTTGCTCGTGGGCGAAGATGCCCGCGCTGCGGTACGCCGCCAGCATCTCGCTCGACAGGTTCTCGGTCGTGACGGGCGGCTGCTCGCCCGGCTGCAGGTACAGGTCGGACGGGAACAGGCTGCGGCTCTCCTCCTCGAACACCATCATCGAGTCCCAGTGGTGGACGTGCGGGGTCTCGAGGAACCGCAGCCGGTGGCGGCCGAGGTCGAGCGCCTCACCGTCACGCACGCCGGCGGCGCGGTCGCCGAGTCCGAAGGCCCGCGCGTTCAGCGTGATCGACAGCTCGGAACCGACCAGCCGTGCCTGTGGCGCCTGCGCGAGGAAGCGCTCCATGCCGCCGTTCTCGTCGCCCTCCCAGTGCAGCAGCACGATGTGGGCGAGGCGCGCCGGATCGAGCACGCGGCGGATCGCGTCCCGGACCCCGTCATACTGGCCGAACGTCCCGGTGTGGATCAGAGTGGGCAGCTCGTCGTCGATCAGGAACTGGTTGTACGTGATGCCGGCCTGCGGCGACCACGTCGAGATCCGATGGATGCCACGGGCGATCTCGTCGATCTGCGTCATGTTGCCTCCCGCCTGCTAGCTCGCTGAAGCCGATCGTAATGGGACGGGGAGAGACGGTACCGGCGCGTGCCCGGCAACGAGGACAGCATGCGACCGCGGCCTGTGAGCCGCGGTCAGGTGAAGCGTGCGCCGACTCCTGCCGATACCGAGCGGTGTGGATCGGGACGCACCGAGCTCGCGCCGTCGCGCTTGGCCGGAGGCGCGCGTGATCAGGGCGCGGTCGGTGATGGCCGTCCTCGCCGTAGCCGGCTGGATCGCCGGCGCCCTCCCAGCCACCGGGCATGCGGCCGGCCCGGCGCGGACCGGGCGCGCCGCCGGCCC
>DAHUYL010000142.1 GCA_027315255.1 Solirubrobacterales bacterium
CCTTGATCCGCGCGGCCAGGCGCGGGTTGACGCGCAGCCGCGCCGGGCTGCCCGCGCCGGGGGCGCGGGCGCCAGGACGGTGCAGATGAGCGGCGAGCGGCGGCGCGGGCGCCTCCAGCCAGGTGGTGGCCCCCGGGGCCGACACCTGCGCCGGGTCGACCTCGGCCGCGCCGAAGTGGCGCGGCGGGAGCATCGCCACCGCCACCGCGAACGCCGCGCAGGCGCTGCGCTGATCCTCGCGCGCGACCACCTGGGCGAGCTGGGTCCACGCCTTCGCGCGGTCGCGCCGGTCGGCTCCGCGGGCGATGAACCGGTCGGCGATGTCGACGATCGCGTGCACCGACTCGAGCAGCTTGCGGGTCAGCAGCGCCCACGGCGCATCCGCGCTCCCGTCGGCGCCGAACCAGACGCGCACGCCGGCCCAGTGGCGCAGCTCGTCGTCGCGGACCTGACGGTGCAGCTGCTCGGTGCTCTGGCCGGGCAGCGCGACCGGGAGCTGGCGGGCCGACAGCGCGATGTCCACAAGCTGGTCGGCCCCATGCGCGTCGATCGCGCGGACGGCCGCAACGATCGAGTCGGTGTGGGCTCGCAGCGCGCGGTGGAAGTCCTGGAGGTGCTCCACGACCGTCTCCTGGTGGGCGAGGAACTCCTCCGAGGTGAGCTTGTCGGTGGCGGTGAAGCGCTGCAGCCGGTTCATGAAGTCGGTGGCGCCCTTCGACAGCGCCGTCACCGACGCGATCACCTGCTCGTGGTCCTCGGACAACCGCTGGGCGTCGCAACGCTCGGAGGCCAGCGCTGTGGCGAGGCGCCGCAGCCGGTCGCGGATCGTCAGGAGCCGCCAGGTCTCGAGCGCGCTGGCCTCCTCGCGGAGCTCGTCGAGCTCGCGCAGCAGCTCCTCGACCCGCTCGCCGCGCGAGGTGATGTCGTACAGGTAGCGGCGCCGGCGCCACTCCGCGGGCGTCGCGGCGTCGCGCGTGTTCGGCTGCGCGTCGAGGTTGCCGTTACGGGCGAGCGTGTCGAGCGAGCGTTCGAGCGCGTCGAGCTCGAGCTCTGAGCCGAACTCCTCGCGCAGGCGCCGCTGCACGTCGGCGGCCGACAGCTGCCAGCCGATGTCCCGCTTCTTGTTCAGGTAGAAGACGCGCATGATCCGGCGGTTGCGGTCGGCGTGCTCGCCGACGGCGTACGCGACCGCTCGCTGCTCGCCCAGGCCGGCGCACTCGATCTCGGGACTCGGTGCGATGCTCATGTAGCGCGGTAGTTGAGTGCTACAAACACGGCCTGGCGGAGGACAGCACACGCCTCGGACGGAACCGCCGCGGGCGACCCCGATCAGCCGGCCGCGACACGGTACAGCCCGCTTCTGGCGCCGACGCGCTCGACACCTTCGGCCCGGCTGACCTGCGCCAGGAAGGTCGCCAACGGATCGCGGCCCGCCACCTCGTACCCCTCCGCCCGCAGGTAGGCGAACCACTCGCGGTAGTGCACCGGCCGGCCGTCCGACGCCCGGCTGCTCAGCACCTCGACCGCCACCTCCTGCAGCCTGCGCCCCCGCAGCTGCCGGTCGAGTCGCTCCAGCCGCAGCTGCGGCCGCAACTCCATCAGCTCCTCGATCTCGCGCAGCAGCCGCGCCCGTGCGGCGAGCTCGATCTCGAGCTGGCCGGCAAGTTGGCGGTGCAGCTCGGCCCGACGCGTCAGGTCGGCAACGCGGTGAAGCAGCGCCACACGCTCGTCGCGCAGCAGCGCATCGCTCCACTGCGTCAGATCAGGCGCGGCTTCGTGCACACCTGAACCGTAGGCCTCCGCTCGGACAGCGCTACGACATCTGGTTTGCGTCTGAGCTTGCGATAGAGATCGCGCGCTTGAGAACTTGCCTGTACCTCGTGGTCGAATATCTCACTGACGCCGCAGGCACCGCCCGGGCCCCTGCCGACCACATCTCCGTCAACTTCCCGGGGCCTCCACTAGCCTGGCTCGACACGCTGGCCCGCCGGGCCTGAGCCGACACCTCGTCAACGCCTGCCGCTCGCGGACTCCGCGACGGCATCCATACGCGCGGAACGTTTATCTCACCGGGAAGCGACGTTAGGGTTAGGGCCCAGGCTAGCCGGCGAACGTTGCGAAGGTCCAGTGGTTTCCGTCGGCGTCTGCCACCGTGAAGTCGCGTGATGGATAATCGGTTTGATTCACGAGTGGGTGCACGACCGTGGCGCCGATCTTGAGCGCTCGGTCCATTACGGCGTCGGGATCCGCGGTGACCACGTGCAGTGAGCTGGTGCCCGGTCGACACGGCGTGTTGCGCTCGCCGGTGCTTGACAGCAACACGCGACCGCCCTCAGGCCAATCGAGTTGGCAGTGATGCACCAGCCCGTCCTCTTCTCCGGGGATCATCAGATCCTCGGTGAAACCGAGCTGCAGCAACCAGTCCCGCAACGCCAAAGCGTATTCGCTGACTACGCTTGCCCAGACGCTCGGCTGCCGGATTCCGCTGGTTCGAACGGTCATGTCGCCGCCGAAGCATAACGTGACGGCCACCTCGACGGCGACAGGCGCTGGAAGCCCAAACAGCCGGCAGCGCCGGCGTCCGCGTCCGGCCGCACGACCGATGCCGCGGCCGGCCGCTCTTGCGTGACTCGAGCGGATACCCGGGCAGCTGCTTCGCCCGCTGGAGTAGCCAGCAAGCTCGCCACCAGCGGTGTGCCGCCGATCGACGAGAACGAGCCGCGCGACAACGGCGACCGTCGCTGATCGTCCGCCGCCGAGGCCGCGACGAGCCGTCTGCTCTCACAGCGCCACAGCAGCAAGCCGAAACGGTTCGCTCGCTCGTGTCGGCCGACCGTTCGCCGCGGTTGCACCCCGGCCGCGACAAACCGGGGTGTGGACGCCGCGTGGAGCGCGGTTGGTAGGCGACCGTCGGCCGGCGAGGCTGCGTGTCGTGTCGAATTGCAGCGCCGGCTACAGGCGACAACGACAAGCCCGCCCCGCCGCCGCGCGGCACAACCGCGACAGCACCGGCCCCACGGCCACACCCTGCGCAGCCACGCCCCCATACGCAGCCGACCCGCACCACCCCAACCACAAGCCTCGATGCTGTCGAGCTTATGCGGTTCCACCGGACTTCCAACCCACCCGAAGCCTCGTGCTCAACCCGACCAAGCACCGTCAGCGACCCGGGAGACCACGCTTCGACACATCGCGGAAGCCACGAGTCCGCGGTGGTTGCGGGCTCCATCGATCCTTGGCGGCGTCCGCGCACGGCTCTGCCCTACCCCGCTCATGGTCAGCAGCCGCGCGCGACCAGCCGCCCCGTCGCGCACGCCGATCACGCCGGTCCCGCACGCGCCTTCCGGAGGGAGGGCGTCAGGTCAACTGTGTAGGCGGCTGGTAGTGTCAGTGTGCCAGGTTTTGGCGTGAGTGGCAACTAGTGACGGTCAGTTTTGCAGTGTCAGGGACGCGGTCACCGAAGGATCTTGAACGCGAGCGGCGCGGTCGTCCAGTTGCGGCAGCGGGTCCATTGCGGGACGGCGTCGCGGAGCGCGAGGTAGACGAGCTTGCGGGCGACGTCCTCGGTCGGGAAGCTGCCTTTCGTCTTGATCGCTTTGCGCAGCTGGCGGTTGAGGGCTTCGATCGCGTTGGTGGTGTAGCTCACGCGGCGGACCTCGGCGGGGAACGCGAGGAACGGGGTCACGTGCTCCCAGGCGTTCAGCCATTGCTGGGTGATGACCGGGAAGCGGGCGCCCCACTTCTCGTCGAAGGTCTCGAGCTCGGCTTGGGCGTGATCGGCGTCGGTGGCGGTGTAGATCGGTTTCAGGTCGCGGGCGACCTGCTCGCGGTCGCGACGCGGCACGTATTTCAGGCTTGCCCGAATCAGGTGAACGATGCACGTCTGTA
Source organism: Solirubrobacterales bacterium (assembly GCA_027315255.1). Classification (GTDB taxonomy): domain Bacteria; phylum Actinomycetota; class Thermoleophilia; order Solirubrobacterales; family Solirubrobacteraceae; genus Palsa-465. The sequence continues at coordinate 3,889 of DAHUYL010000142.1, forward strand.
CAGTTGTCTTTCGGAAGATCGTCTCGATCGCCTCGGGGAACCCGGCGAGCCCGTCGACGCAGCAGATCAGGATGTCGCGCACACCGCGCTGCTTGAGGTCGTTGAGGACCTGCATCCAGAACTTCCGCCCTCCGATTCCTGGAACCACATGCCGAGCACGTCGCGGTCGCCGTCGCGCGTGACCCCCAACGCGGCGAACGTCGTCCATGACCGCGCCGCTCACGCGGCTGATCAGATCGGGGCTGACCTCGACGCCGTAGATCTCCTGCAGGTGCGCGCGGATGTCACGGACCGACAGGCCACGGCTGTACAAGGCGAGGATCTTCTCGTCGAACCCGACGAACGCGAAGCTGACCAAGCGGCTGATCGAACGGGCGCTTGAGATCCAACCCCTCAAGCCCGGGTCGAGCTCCAACACGCTGCTGCTGGTCAGCTGAGCGGCCCTGCTTCTCGTTGTAGTAGTCATAGCGATCTCCTTCGCTGGTGCCTACACAGTCGCAATGGCCGTTGGCCACCCGGGAAGGGTGAAATCGGCGGTCGCCGCCTGAACGCTGATTCCCCCGGTCGCCGCCTGAACGCTGATTTCCCTTCAGTTCCTCTGACAATCCCCCTTCAGCGCCTGCGCGATCACCTCTACCGGGCTCGCTGCGCTGCGACGGCTGTGTTTCGTCGTGTGGTTTCGAACACGAGCCGGTAGTGGTCGAGCAGCTCGCGCTGGAAGCAGACCTGGTTGGCGCTCACGCCGGAGGTGAACGCGAGCCGGAAGTCGGCACTGGTCAGCCAGCGTGGAAGCAGCTGGAGCTTGAGCAGCGTCTTCCTGAAGCTTGGCGTCCCGATCCGCGCGTTCCACCGGTTGATCGTCTCGATGTAGTCGAGGCGGCCGCTGATGCTCGCGACCAGCGTGAAGTGCGGCCGAGCGCACCGGATGATCTGCTCCTGACCGAACGGTGGCCAGGAGCCGGGGAACTGGCGGCCGAGCAGCGCGATGTACCACTCGTCGGAGTCCCGCGGCGGGACCGCACGGAGCAGTTCGAGGTCGACTTGCGAGGCCGGGCTCATGTTGGGGCCGAAGACCATCGTCTGCACGTAGAACCGGCCACCTGGCGGCAGCACGCTCGAGGTGCGGGCGAACAGGTCGCGGTAGATCTCCTCCTGACGTCCCGCCTGAAAGTCATCGGGGGAGCAGAAATGCTCAAACGCACCGAGGCTCGCCACCGCATCGAAGGTGCCTAACCGCGCCCGATCGATCTCACGGGCATCCTCGAGGTGGACCTCGAGCCCGTGCCTGCGGCAGGCCCTCAGTTGCGCCGAGGACAGTGTCAACCCGACCCCGACAGCACCGCGCGACCTGGCATAGGCCAGCAATGGACCCCAGCCACAACCGAGGTCGAGCAGGCGCCGTCCCGGCCCGATCCCGACCTGTTCGGCCACGTACTCGTGCTTGCGGCGCTGCGCCTGCTCAAGGCTGAGCGAGAAGTCCCCGTCGAACTTCGCGCCGCTGAAATCGGGCAGCTCACCGAGGCTGAGCCGGATGATCCGGTCGGTCAGCGAGTAGGTGAAGTCAAGCTCGTGGCGGTCTGCCATCTGCTGCAACATACGACCTCCGGTCCGCCGGCCTCCCGGAACCTGACTCACCTGATCGCCATGCTGCTGGCGGGTGGCGGCGCCGGAGTGTCCGCTGAGCCCCACACACCAAACTCGAGGCCGCACCGCAGCAACCGGACGGCCGTCAACCCGTGCTCGTGCCGTCTCGTGGCAGAGGACCGCGCGTGGGCACCGATTCCAGGAGCGTTCTGAGGCACACCTGTCGACCAGGATCCCGTCCGAGCTCGCCTACGACCGCGCCAGGAGCACGACCCGGGCAGCCGCTCTGCCCCGCGCTGCTCGACGATCTGGCGCTGGGGGTGCTCGCCAGATCGGTGATCGGCGAGGACGGCCAGTATGGGCGGGCGCCGGCGCCGCCGTGAGCGGCGCGAGCTGAAGCAGATTCCGCATGGTTCTGCGCCGAGGACCTGCTGCTAGCGCCGTGGGAGTTGGCGAGCGAGCGGCTCGTCTGATGCCGGGCCCGATGAGCTGCGCTCGGGCGCGCTGGATCGCGGCGTCCGAGCCGGCCAAGCCTTATCCATCGAGGAGCAGCGAGATGACGAAGTCGGCTGATGTGCTGTTCACCGAGCCCAACGAGTTCGTCGACGACCTTCACCCGGGTCTGGGTCGAGGCGGCCGTTTTCAGCCCGTGTCAAGGGCGAATCGCCGGAACTCGGTGGCTTTTGCGTGGGTGACAGATGTCACCGAGGCGCGTCGAGCGCGAGCTGGCTCGCTCGACCTGGGCGGTCTCGATCGGCAGCGTGACGGGGCAGCTTGGTCCTGACCCAGCGGTCGTGGTTGCCGGCGAGCGGCAGGGTGCAGTGCTGGCGCACGAGCGCGACGACGTGTGCCGGCGCGGTGGCGCCGAGGCCGACGATGTCGCCCAGGCACCAGATCTCACCGGTGTGCGCATGCTTGATCGCGGCGAGGACGTGCTCGAGCGCCGCGAGGTCGCCGTGGAGTCGGCGATCACAGCGATCCGCATCGTCAGGACGCGTCGTTGGATGGCGCGTGGTCGGGGGCGTGGTGGACGAGCGCGGCGGCGAGGTAGCGGTAGGTGTATTCCTCGGCGAGCTTGCGTGAGTCGGCGAACACGATCGGGACGCTCGGGTAGCGGACCTGCAGGCGGGCGACGAGCTCGAGCAGCCAGCCGGGTTGGGTGTGCTGGTTGTCCAGCAGCGCGCTGTAGCGCGCTTCGACGACGACGGCGGCGGCCGGTACCGCGGCGAGCTCTGCGAGCGCGTAGTTCAGCGAGCCGTCGATGAGCGACTTGGTGAAGTCCTCCGGGGTCTTGCGCTCGACGCAGGCGACGAGCCGCTCGCCGGCGCGGATGGCGTAGTCGCCGACCGGCAGTGCGGTGTGGGTGCGCTCGACGGGGCGGCCGGCGAACGTGTAGGGGTAGCGCTCGCGGGTGTCGACTGCGATCGTGATCTCGTCGAGCTCGGAGGCGCGGCGGGTCGGGACGCGCTGGCCCGGACGGGCGCGCTGGGCGGTGCGGGCGGTCTGCCAGAAGATCATCGGCCGGCCGCCGGCGCGAGCGGCGTTCGGCTTGGTGAACACGATCTGCGAGCGGTTGTTGCGCCCGCGGTCCAGGACGAGATCGATCGCGGCGCCGCGACGCTGGCAGTGCCGAACAGCCACGGCCTCGACGATCTCCGCGTCGGGCGGCCACTCGTCAAGCGGATGGCAGTAGACGCGGGCGGTGGTGGGCCAGCGGTCGCGGGCCTTGAGCAGGATGCCGCCCTCGAGCGGGACGCGCAGCAGGAAGGGCAGCGAGCTGTCGGGGTCGGGATTGCGCGCGACGAGGAAGCTGGCGGCGTCGAGCATCACAACCTGGCAGCGTAGTCGTGAGCGTTGGATCGGCTCTGCACTATCCCTCGTCGAGAAGCGCAAGGAACTGACGTGGCGTGAGCACTGGCGGGTCGGGATCGGGCAGTTCGGTGAGGTGGCGATCGCCGGAGACCGGGTAGTCGGCGCCGCCAGCGCGTGCGAGCGCGATCAGGTAGTCGTCGTCGGGATCTGCCGTCGGCGCGGCCGGCTCGGGCGGGTCGTCGAGCATCACCGCCGACTCCTCAAGACCGGCGACGAACTCGGCGGCGGTTTGCGTGCTGATCCAGCGGCGAAACCGCGGCCTGGCAAGCCGCGATCTGGCGCGGCGGCCCGGGCCGGCGAGATCGCGGCCGAGACGAGCACGTTCGGGTCCAGAACGGCGAGCACGCGCCGCTATCGGCGCTTCGTCCCTCGCTCGCGACGCATCGTATGCAACTCGCTGTTGGCGATCTCGAGCGCCCCGTCCGCGCCCAGGGTCTCGCCGGCCTCGCGCGCCCCCGCGTCCAGGGCCGCGGCGACACGCTCGCGGCCGCCGGCGAGCCGCAGGTAGCGCTCGTAGGAGAGCACCACGGCCTCCGGGCGCCGGCGGGCGCCGATCACGACCGGCTCGGCGTCCGCGCCGGCCTGGCGAAAGCGCTCCAGCAAGGCTGGCAGTTGAGCGCGGGCCTCGCGTGTCGCGAGCACGTCATGAGGCTTGCGAGGCACGCACAGGGCGTAGCACGAATATGTACACGTGAGCGAGCACGATCGGATAGCCAGCACGACGCCGACACACCCAGCTACACCGGTAACACCCCAATGGCGGGTGGCGGGCAACTCCCGGTGCTTGCGACCTCGCGCCACCCGCCGACCTCGCCGCTGGCGCCGACCGGCGAGGCAACCCCGCCAACTGGAAGAAGTTCGACGCCGCCCTCAAGCATCTCGGTCAAACGCTCGAAGATGGCAGCGTGCGCAAGATCGCGAGCGCCTACGAGAAGCTCTCGCAAGTGCCGCTCGAGATCGCCGACGACATCAAGGGCACCGAGCAGGCCGCCTCGGCGATCGACCTGAGCAGCTGAACGATCCTGCGAGCTCCACCTGCTTGGCGCGGGCGGTGGCGCGGCCTCCCCGGTGGCGCCGCAGGGCCGGATACCGTTGGGTGATGTCCAAGCGCGTTTCAGTCGAGACCGCACGCGTCCGTGCACGCCTCGAGCGCGGCGACCCGTACTGGCCCGCGCAGCTCGCGGTTGGTGCGACGATCCTGCTCAACCTCGGGCTGACCGAGCGAGTCAGCGTCGGGCCGACGTGGCTTCTCCCGAGCGTCGAGGGGGTCCTGCTCGCCGTGCTGGTCGTGATCGCGCCAACGCGCGCTACCGCTCACGACGCACGGCGACGAGGGTTCTCGCTCGTGGTGATCGGTCTCGTCAGCCTGACGAACGTCGTCTCGCTCGGCCTGCTCGTGCACTACCTGGTCAACGGCGGGAAGGCCGGCGGTCGCGCGCTGATCGGATCCGGTGCCGTGCTGTGGGGAACCAACGTGCTGCTGTTCGCGGTCTGGTACTGGGAGCTCGACCGCGGCGGACCGGTGCACCGCTACCTCACCCCCGACGCGCTCCCGGACTTCCAGTACCCGCAGCTGGAGAACCCGAAGCTCGCCCCGGCGGGATGGCGGCCCGGGTTCGTCGACTACCTCTACACCTCGCTGACGAACGCGACCGCGTTCAGCCCGACCGACACGATGCCGCTCACCCAGACCGCCAAGCTGCTGATGAGCATCCAGTCGATCGCGGCGCTGCTGACGGTCGGGCTGATCGTCGCCCGCGCGGTCAACATCCTCAACTGATCGCGAACAGGCACACGTAGCTCACCTCGGCTGGCCCGGTCGGCCAGCCGAGCCATCGCCCCGGTCGGCCGGTCGCACCCCCAAGCAGCGCCGAGGCCCGTCGCGCTCGCGTTCCCGCGATCGACCCAACCCTCCCTCCGAAGAAGGCCACACATTGACCGTAGCCGAGCCGGCACTGCGCGAGCACGCGCCGCCCGCAAGGCCCCGCACCCTCGCCCACTGGATCGCCGACCTGGTAGGCAAGCGGAGTGGCGAGACCGTCGGAGATCCTCGACCGTGACGTTCAGCGGTCGCGCTGCTCGGCGAATGCCAGGCGCGTGACATGACCGTCGCGACGTTTCACTCGGTAGGCGCCCACCAGCTGCGCGAGCACGCGCACCGGTTCGGGCGGACCGAACAGTTCACGATCTACCCGTTGTCGCCGGACCGAGCGCGGGCCATTGGCTCTCGCGTTCTCGCTTCGGACGTTGTCAAGCTGAAGCGGGCCGCGATTGTGTTGTCTTTGCCCCGGATTCGCCGTTGGGGAAACGGCGATCCGTTCCCGCCTCGGTCGTGAAGGCGAGCAGAGCCGGGTTGCCCAGGGACTCAGGTGCGTTGCACGCTCTTGCTCGGCCAGGATTCGAACTCGCTGGCAACGATCCTGGCGTCGTGGACTCCGGCGGCGCCTTGTGAGGCAAGCCACACGATCGGCGGCCCCATCACTGCAGGGTCCTGCAGCTGGGCCTGCAACTCGGCGGGTGCGTCGCCGGGGACCATCCCTGTCTGGGTGCCCCGCCCACCTGGCAGCAGGATGTTGACCGTGACCGAGCTTCCGAGGAGATCCGCGGCCATCACCCGCGACAGCGCCTCGACCCCGGCGCCGGACGGGCCATACGGCACGAACCCACGGCGAACCATCGTGCCTTCGTTCATCGAGATGTTCACGATCCGCCCCGCGCCGTTCGAGAGCATTCGCGGCACCACCTCACGTGCGACGAGAAAGCACCCGAGCAGCTTGGTCTCGACAACGTCACGGAATCCAGCCGTGGTCACCTGCCAGAACGGCTGTGGCTCCTCCAGAAACCTAGGGTTGACCGTCCGCATGCCGATGCCCGCGTTGTTGACGAGCATGTCGAGCCCGCCGAGCTGCGTCCACGCCTGGTCGACCGCACCGGCGACCGACGATTCATCGCGCACGTCCAGTTCGATCCCGATCGCGTTCGGCAAACCCGACGCAATCTCGCACGCGCGCTCCGCGGACCGGCCGGTGACCGCGACTGCCGCGCCCGCTTGCGCCAGGGCGCTGGCCATTGCGAGGCCGAGTCCGCTGGTGCCTCCTGTGATCAGCACGGCCCGCGCAGCCAGTGCGCGGGGGCCGTCGCTTACGGGTGGGGCGGTCATCTGTCTCGTCTCCTGACTCCAGGTCGCCTCGTCTCACGGCCCCGCGCCAGCTCCGCGGCGGATGAGATGTTCACGGATTGGTCACCCCGCCACCACGATGGATGACGGGTCGCTTGGGCACATCGTTGCGATGTTACGACCTCGGCGGCGCCCGACCGGTCGCTCAGCCCGATCGATCACACTCGGCTCTGGCACGAACGCTCGAGCGTGCGGGCACCAACGACCTCGCGAAATCGTGTCGGTACCGCCGAGCTCCAGCACCACACACTCCCAGATACCCCAGGGGGTAAGGGTTGGCTGGTTGGATGCGGTCATGGCGAAGACGGACTCACGGACCCATGGTTATACCGCCACCACGGACCCGCTGCACCCAGATGTCGGCCGTGCAGGCAGCACTCGACAACGTCGCGCTCGGGCTCCCCGACGGGCACGCGCACCGAGAGCGCGCCCGAATTAGCTGTGACGCGTCACGAGGCCGCCGTCACCGAATCAAGCCGCCGTGGGTCGTCACGACTCGGCGTGGCGACCCATCGAGACACGCGAAGGCGTCTCAGCCTAGCCTCAGCCCTTCCGGTGCATCCGGTAGTGCAACACCATGAACGGAAAGCCGAAGATCCAAAACGCGTGCTCCGCACGCAGCTCGCCGTCGTCCAGGTACACGTCGAGTTGCTCGGCGAAGCCCTCCACCGCGGCCGTCGTCAGCTCCCGCGTCTCAGCATCGACGTAGGTGAGGTAGTGGCCGGGGTGTGTCAGCTCGCTGCGGCTGGTCAAGATCAGCCCGCCGCCTGGCCGCGCCATCGGAGCCAGCGTCGCCGTGAAACTCGCCTGGGGCAGTGGAAAGCCGACGCTGACGTAGCCGCGCTCCTCGTGACGATATGTCGTATAGATACCGACGTAGATGGGTTCGTCGTTGTCGGTGAACGACCGTATCCAGCCACGCACCGCCACCACGTCCTCGCCCGGAGCGGTAATCGTGTCGATCCGGCTGCGGATGCCGCGCTGAGCCTCGCGCTGGTTCATCGGTACGCTCGCCTGCCCCAGAGGCCTGGCGAGCAGGTTCCGGTACAGCAGGTACCCGGGACGTACCCACAGTCGCCACTCGGGCACGATGTCGAGCGTGAACCGGGTCGTATGCTCGTAGAACTCGCGTACCAGCGGATCCACTTGCGCAGGATCGAACTCCGGGCCTGCCAGCGAGTCGAGCGACGCGACGATCCCGACATCGGCCGCGTCCGCGGTGTAACTACCGCCGAGCACACCAGCGAGCTCTCTGACATAGCCCGTACCGACGTACCGACTCCGCGACTCCAACGGCACAACGAACGGCAGGTCCTCGGCTGGCACCCGTTCCGCCAGCATGCTTATCTGCGCGTCGCGGAACAGCAGCGCGGACAGGACCCGGAAGGCAACGACGCTTGTCCCCGCCACCACCGCCGGGTCCGCGGCTCGGTCACGCACCTCGAACGCGCCGCCCACCGCGGCTCCGAGCACCGGGCCGAGCGCCACCTTCTCCGGTCGCAGACCCAGCCCCCCAGCCACCGCGCCGCTCACCGTGCCAACCGTCAACGGCCCGGCCCCGCTGAGCCGTCCCCCGGCCCAGCCCACCGAGGCGGCGACCGCACCGCTCGCGAGGATGCGCGACCACAGCTCAGGAACCTCGCCGGGGCGCTGCCGGGCCCGCGACACCGCTTCCGCGACGCCCAAGACAGCTGCCCCCGCCGCCGCTCCGCGCGCAGCGGTCCGCGGCCCGCGGTGCCCCGTCAGCGCCGCCCCCGCCGCCGCGCCAATCGCACTCGCGCCCAGAACCTGCTGCGCACGACTCGCCCGTGTCCGAGTCGTGCCGCCTCTCCTCGTCGCCACGGTCGTAACCTACCGGCCAGGCTGAGATAGCGCCGCCAACCAGCCAACGCCCGCAGTTGCGGGACTGGACAGCACGATCAATTCGCGCTTGGCGATGGCGTCCCGCTCGACCGCCTGGACGGCCAACGCGTGGTGAGCGTCCTCTGACTCGAGCAGCGCTCCTCCCCGAGCGCTGCTCCGCCAGGGCATTGACACGAGGACCTGGAGCCGGCGCGCTGCGTCAGTCGGCCGGGCGTCAGACTCCGGCGCCGGCTACCCGTGGCCAGGTGCAGCGCGTCCAGATCGTCAACAGCGTCTCGAGCGCGAGGTCGACGTCGAACGCGGGGTCCTTACGGATCAGCTCCAGCAGGTAATGACCGTTCATCACGGTCAGGGCCCGAGCGGTCTCCTCGACGTTCAGCGGCGGCGTGTGCCCGAGGTCGATCCCCCGCTGGATCAGCCCTGCCGTCACCTCGACGGTTCGCTCGTACCAGGCACGGTAGGCGGCCTCGAGCTGGTCGTCGTGATGCGCCGCCTCCTCCAGAGCGAGCAACAGCCGCCCATGCCGGCGGTAGATCTCGACCGCGGCGGCGAGCTCACGACGGAGCAGGTCGCGGTCGCGGGGATCGCCGACGACGTCCTCCTCCAGAACCGCGCTCAGCAGGTCGTCGAGCAGCCCGAGAAGCACATCGGGCATGCCGGCGAAGTACCGGTAGAAGACCGTCCGCGTCAGCCCCGACTCGCGCATCACCTCGGCCACGGAGATGTCGCGGAAGCGGCGGTCGCGAAGCAGGCTCGCAGTCGCTTCGAAGATGCGGGCGCGGGCCTGGGGTGCCGGAACCCGGGCCGAGCGCGTCACGCGCGCCTCGTTCCCGTGTCGCCCGAAGAGCATTGACACTGTGTCGCAAAGTGTGCCAGTCTGTTGCGACGCAGCGTCGCAACAGACCTACGAAGGAGCAACGCATGAAGCCCGTAGACGTATGGATCGAGGTCCCGCAACCGCGCCAGGAGGTGTTCGCGTTTCTCGACGTCCTCGCCAATCACGAGCCGTTCACCAACCACATGTTGGTCGACTGGTCCTGCTCGGGACCGAGCGCAGGCGTCGGCGCTCGAGCGCGGATGCGGGCGAAGGGGCCCGGGAAGCAGTGGCTCGACATGAGTACCATCATCTCCGAACCGCCGGTCACGACGACCGAGGAGTCGGTCGGAGCCGGCGGCAGGCGCCGCACCCGGGGCACCTACACGCTCGACGAGCTGCCCGACGGCGGTACGCGCGTGCGCTTCCGGCTCGCCTTCCTCGAGGTCCCCCTCTCCGAGCGGCTCGTAGGCCCGCTGATTCGGGCATACATGAAGCGGGTGAATGCCGAGGCGATGCGCCGCCTGAAGCAGACGCTGACGGCACTCCCGAGGACGACCGCCAGATGACCACCGCCCGGCAGCACCGTGGTAGCCGCGGGGCGGGTAAGTTGGAGAGGCATGGAGCTCGCCGACTGGATCAACCGCTATGCCGCTGCGTGGGAGCGCGCGGACGAGGATCTGATCGTGTCGTTGTTCACGGAGGACGCGACCTATCGATCGAGCCCGTTCCGCGACCCGCACCGCGGACACGCGGAGATCCGCCGGTACTGGCGCGCAGCGGCGGGCAGCCAGCGCGGAACACGCGTCCGAATGGGAACGCCGTTCGTTGATCACGACCGGGTGGCGGTCGAGTGGTGGGCAACGATGATCGACGACGGCGACGCGCTCACCCTCCCAGGCTGCCTGCTCCTTCGCCTCGCGCCCGACGGAAGGTGTCGAGACCTGCGCGAGTACTGGAACGTCGACAAACGCCACCACGATCCATTCGCAGGCTGGGGAACTTGACGCGGGCGCTGCCGCTGCGGCCGCTCCTCCACTTCGGTCGCCGCAACCGACGCGGCCCGTTTGCCGGGGCCTTCGGCGCGCCGAACCAGCGAGTCCCCGCGCGGGTACCGTGCGGGCCCGTCGAAGCGCCCCGCCGAGAGCCTTGATCGGCTCCCTGCGCACCGGATTGCTGCCCGTCACGATTGCGATCGCGTGCGGCGCGACACTCGCGCGTCCGGGGCTCGCGGCGGATCGGGCCACCCCCGCCAGGCTGCGAACGCCACCAACGGAGGTTCCGACCTTCGGGAACCCCGCGGGGGGCTTCTTCGTGCCTCCCGCCGGCCGCGCGGTCGACACCAGGCATCCGAGTCACGTCGTCGGGACCGGCCGGCCGGGCAGCTGCACGTCGACAGCGCTGGTACGCGACGTCGCTGCCGGGGGGATCATCACCTTCGACTGCGGCCCGAGGGCGGTGACGATCGTGATGCGCACGACTGCACGGGTACGCAAGACGACTCGCCTGGTCGTGTTGGACGGCGGTGGTCTGATCACGCTCAGCGGAGGCGACAAGCGCCGGATCCTGTACTCGGACACCTGCGACGGTAGGTCGTCGACGGATGACTGCGTCGACCAGCCCCATCCGCAGATCGTCGTTCAGAACATCACGTTCGAGGACGGCTACAGCAGCGCGCGCCAGCGCGCCTGCAACGCCAACATCCCGAGATGCTGGTACGGCGGTGTCGACGGCGGCGGCGCCATCTACGTCGAGGGCGGTCAATTCAAGGCGGTGAACTCCAGGTTCATCGACAACCGCTGCTACGCCGACGGTCCTGACCTCGGAGGCGGGGCGATTCGCGCACTGGCCCAGTTCCAGAACCGCCCCGTCTTCATCACGAACGACACCTTCCAGGGCGGCCGCTGCTCCAACGGCGGCGCGCTCAGCAGCATCAGCGTCCAGTGGCAGATCCTCAACAGCCAGTTCATCGACAACGCCGCAGTCGGCTGGGGAGCCAATCCCGCCGCGAAGGGCACCCCGGGCGGCGGCAGCGGCGGCGCCGTCTACCTCGACGGTCGGGACGACAATGTGCTCGTCGCCGGCAGCGTGATGGACGGCAACACCGCCCGGGAGGGCGGTGGCGCCGTGTTCGACGTGGTCGACAGCGGTTGGGGCCGGCTGACCTTCGACGAGTCGCACCTGCACGACGACACGAGCGGACGGTTTCAGACCTTCCCTGGCGTCTACTACGACATCGACGGGCACGACCGAGCTCCGGCGATGATCAAGTCCACCGACGCATGATCGGGCCGGTCCGGCGCGCGGCCTCCGCGACTGGCCGTCGCGCCGTACGATCGTCCGTGCCGAATGATCGCGCCGCGCGGAGCGGTGCCCCGGTCCGGCGGGAGCACTCGCCGAACCCGCTTAGTCCTCCTTGCTTCCAGAGCTTTCGCCGCCTGGGCCACGGCGACGTGGGTGGTGCTCGCGGCGACGCCGGCGAGCAGCCAGTCATCTCGATCGACGTTCTCCAGCGCCATCCCCTTTCAATCGGCAGGCACCAGTTCTCACTACTCACGTACGGGCTCGGATCGCACGGGCAATCGGTGGCCGTCGTCGGAGCTCTCCGCAACCGGCTGGGATGCCAGCGCCATGCGAGACGCGATGATCGAAACGAGTTGCCGTGAGTCCTGGAAGGTGGCCTGACAGCCGCTCGAGATCTCCTCCACCACGCCCTTCAGCCCGGCGGGGTCAGCCGTCGGGTCCGCGCCGGACAGGTACACCCGTACGACGAACGTGTTCACCGCCGGGCACTGTCGGTCGGCGGCCTTCAGGAGGCCTTAGAGTCGGCTTAAGGCCTGGCGTCGACGGTCATCGACAGCGGCACCGGCTCGATCGCGAGCTCCGCCATGCGACGGGAATACAAGATGTGCTGGCGTCGTGCATCGCCGTAGCGGCGCAGGCGCAGCTGCGCTCCGAGAAGCGCGGTCCACGCCTCGGCGTCGTACGGATCGCGCTCGAGCAGCCGGCGGAGGTGGCGGATCGCATCCTCCTCGTCGTGGCGCCGGGTGGCCGCCCGCGCCAGCAGCCGCGCGACCTCCTGGGCCGCCGCGCGGGCCTGCTCGCGACAGTCCACCGCCCAATCCGCGTACAGATCCTCCTCCAGGAAGTCGCCCGTGAACAGCTTCGCCGCAGCCAGCAGCGTCTGTTCGGCAGCGGCCCAGTCTGCCTGCCCGGCAAGTGCCACGCCTTCAGCCGCCGCGTCCAGGAAGGCCGACACGTCCAGGCTCACGTGTTCGATCCGCAGCGCGAGCGTCTGGTTGTCGGCCGCGATGAAATGGCCGGGCGGGTGCACGCGTTCGGGATCGAGCACGCGTCGCAGCGTGCTGAGCGCCACCGACAAGCGGTTCGGGAGGGGCGCAGCCGCCTCACCCGGCCAGAGCGCGTCGGCGGCGGCATCGCGCGTCAGCGGCCGACCGCGACGTGCGGCCAGCAACTTCAGGAGGTCGCGCGCCTTCCGTGACTGCCAGGCGACCAACGGAATCGTCTGTCCATCGCGTTCGACGGAGAATCGTCCCAGCGTGGCGATCGCGAGCGGCACGCTCCGCTCCTGCGCCCGGAGGAGGAGTCCCGCCACCCCGAGCTCGGGATGCACGCCGCGCCGGACGAGTGCGTCGCGAAGGGCGTTCGCGCCGCTCGCGTCGGCCCGGGACGCCGCGAGCATCAACGCCGCCCGGTCGGCGGCGACGGGGTCGCCGAGCTCGCGCCACAGCTCGGTCGCAGCGATGAGCTGCTCCTGATCCACCGGGTCGGCTGCAGCTGCGCTCAGCTCCAGCGCCCGCGCGAGCGACGGTCGGTCGCCGGTGCGACGGGCCTCGGTCTGCGCCTCGCTCGCCAGCCTCGACGCTAGCGCGCGGTTCCCGGAGCACAGCTCCACCCAGGACGAGGAACACATGGCGATCGCGCGCTCGAGGCTTGTGGCCTTCTCCACTGCCTCGGCGGCGAACGCGCGAGCGGTCGGAGGATCGTCCTCGGCGACGAGGGTCGCAAGTCCTGCGAGCGCGAGCACCCGCGCGTGCACGTCGTCGCCCTCCAGCGCGAGGCGATGGGCGCGCTCGAGCGACCGGCGAGCGCGGGCGAAGTCGCCACGCTCGGCATCCAGCGCTCCGAGCTCGGTGTACGGCGCGCACACCAGCAGCGACCCCAGCCGTGTGAACACCTCGATCGCCTGCATCAGCAGCGCCCGTGCCTCGTCCAGCTGGCCGGTGCGCATCAGTGCCTCCGCCTTGTTCGACATCGCCAGCGCGCTGAACAGGTTCTCGCCGGCGCCCGCGCCGATCGCAAGGTCAGCCTGCTCGATCGCGCTCGGATAGTCGCCTTCCTCGACCGCCCTCGAGGTGAGGTTGGCGTGGATCCGAGCTAGTTGCATCGAGTCCCCTGCCTTGGCGGCCGCGTTCAAGGCGCGGCCGTAATGGAGCTCGTTCCGTTCCCGGTCGCCCCGGCTGGCCGCCACGAGGGCGACGGCGACGTGCGCGGCGGCTCGTGCGGCCGGATCGCCACAGGCTTCCGCCTGCGTGAGCGCGAGATCGGCGATCCGAGCCGCCCCGTCGGTGTCGCCGCGGCTCCACAGGGTTGAGCTGAGCCACGCCGCAACGAGCGCATCGTCGCTGGATCCTGAGCGCTCGCCGGATGCCGCCGACAGGACTTCGCAGGCTGCCTCCGTGTCCGAGCGGAGGTAGAGGAGCGCACCGAACCGCCATGCGACCGCGGCCGGCAGCGGCCCGGCGGCTCTGCGCTGCATCGACCTGAAGATCTCCAGCGCCCCGTCCCAGTCGCCGGCGGCGACGAGCGCCTGTGCGAGGATCGCGTCGAGCTCGGGCAGATCGGCGGTTCCCAGGTCCTCGAGGACGTCGACCACCCGCGCGCCACCGCTGCGGGCGATGAGTCTTGCCCCGCACCGGGACAGGAACGAACGCGCTGCTTGGCCGGCACCTCCGATCACGCATTCGAGCGCTGCCGACAGGTGGTCGGTCCGCTCCAGCCAGGCGACCGCCTCGCGGCGGATCTCCTCGGCGTCGGCAGGCGCCACATGCTCTGGCACGGCGCCGGCGAGCACGGGCGAGAGGGTCAGCGCTCCTTGGGCCCCCGATTCCACCAGCAGTCCGCGGGTCACCAGGCGCTCGAGCTCCACCTCCGCCCGGTCGATCCCCAGCGCGGCCAGCAGGTCGGCCTCGACGGCGGGCACGACACTGGCGATCGCCAGGATGCGTTGCGCGACCGGGTCCTGTCGCTCGATCAGGTCGGCGGCGAATTCGCGCCAGAGCGGGCCTCGGCGGATTCGCACCTCTTCGAGCGCCGAATGCCACAGGCCCGGGTCCTGTCGCTCGAGGCGGTCGGCGATCAGCTGGAGCGCCGCCGGCCAGCCGGCGGTCAGCCTCCAGCACTCTTGCGCAAGCGCCGCTGCGTTCGGGCCGAGCCGGTCGAGCAGGAGCGATGCAGTCTCCTCCGGCGTGAACGCGAGGTCTGGCGCGTTCACCTCCAGCAGCTCGCCACGACCGCGCGCGGAGCCAAGCCTCACTGCCGGCAGGTGCCGCCCGCCGATGGCTATGTGCAGCCGCGGCGGTGCCTGGAGGCACAGGGTGCTGAGGAACTGACTCGACGAATCCTCATCGCTCAGGTGATCGACGTCGTCGAGCACCAGCAGCAGCTCGCCGACATGCGTGTCGAGGCGCGCGCAGACCGCCGCCGCGTGCTCGTCGGCAACGCTTCGACGATCGGTGGTGCCGATCGCGGCCACCGCGGCCGGCTCCGCCCCGGCGGTCCGCGGCGCGAGCGCGTGCGCGACCCGGGCGGCAAGCGCTTCGACCGCGCGGTCGGCCGGCCCGACGGCCAACCACCGCGATCGGTCGCCCGAGGCGAGCTGCCGCAGTGCTGTCGTCTTGCCGTATCCGTCCCCCGCTACGACCAGCGTGACCCGACGTTCCCAGGCACCTCCGAGCAGCCGCTCGATTCGAGGTCGCGATACCACAGGCGACATTGCACCAGACGCGCGGCGGAGCTCCGAGGTCGGGCTTCGTTCGCGGACGAAGAGCTGAGCTCAGGGGGCCCCCGACGGAGCCTCAGCCCGAGTCACGCCGACGTTTCCGCCGGCTCCGGCTCAGTCGAGCCGGGCCCGCGCGGCCGCAAAGGCCTCGGCGGCGAAATCGAGATCCTCGATCGTGTGCGCCGCCGACATCTGGGTGCGGATGCGGGCCGTGCCGCGCGGCACGACCGGATAGGAGAAGCTGACCGCGTACACCCCCCGGGCTGCGAGCTCGGCGGCCAGGCGGGCCGAGCGCAGCTCGCTTCCGACCATCACCGGCACGATCGGGTGCTCCCCGGGGAGGATCTCGAACTCGAGCTCGGTCATCCGCTTGCGGAAGTGGGCGGTGTTGTGGTGCAGGCGCTCACGCAGCTCGTGTGAGCTGCCGATCAGCTCGAGCGCGCGGAGCGACGCCGCCGCCACCGGCGGCGCGAGGCTGTTCGAGAACAGGTACGGGCGCGCGCGCTGCCGGAGCACCTCGATCACCTCGCGGCGGCCGGACACGTAGCCGCCGCTCGCTCCACCGACGGCCTTGCCGAGCGTTCCGGTGATGATGTCGACCCGCTCGACGACGCCGTGGTGCTCGGGCGTCCCCCGTCCCTCCGGTCCGCTGACGCCGACCGCGTGCGAGTCGTCGACCATCACCAGCGCGTCGTACCGCTCGGCGAGGCCGCAGATCGCGTCGAGCCGCGCGAGATAGCCGTCCATCGAGAACACCCCGTCGGTCGCGATCAGCCGGTAACGAGCGTCGGCCGCTTCGCGCAGCCGAGCTTCGAGCTCGTCCATGTCGCTGTTGCCGTAGCGCAACCGGCGCGCCTTGCAGAGCCGAATCCCGTCGATGATCGAGGCATGGTTGAGCTGGTCGGAGATGACCGCGTCGCGCTCGTCGAGCAATGCCTCGAACAGCCCGCCGTTGGCGTCGAAGCAGGAGCTGAACAGGATCGTCTCGTCGGTGTGCAGAAACTCGGACAGCCGCTCCTCGAGCTGGCGGTGCAGCTCCTGGGTACCGCAGATGAAGCGCACCGAGGCCATGCCATATCCCCAGCGGTCGAGCGCTTCGTGCGCGGCGGCGATGATCGCGGGGTGGTTCGCCAAGCCGAGGTAGTTGTTCGCGCACAGATTGAGCATCTCGCCGCGACCCTCGACCTCGACGTGCGCTCCCTGCGGCGTCGTCATGACGAGCTCGGTCTTGAACGTGCCCGCTTCGCGCACCTCCTCGAGACGACCCTTCAGTTCGACGCCGATCGCTCCGTACACGCCCGCTCCCGTCAGACGTTCGACCAGTCGAGGATCACCTTGCCGGACTCGCCGGAGTGAGCGACGGCGAACGCCCGCTCGAACTCCCGGTGCGAGAAACGATGGGTGACCACCGGCGAGATGTCGAGCCCCGACTGCAGCATGACGGTCATCTTGTACCAGGTCTCGTACATCTCCCGGCCGTAGATGCCCTTGAGCGTGAGCATCTCGAAGATGATCGGACTGAAGTCGAGCGTGACCTCCCCGGCGGGGATGCCGAGCACGGCGATCCGGCCGCCGTGGGCCATGTTCGCGATCATGCCGCGGAGCGCGTCCGTGCTGCCGGACATCTCGAGTCCGACGTCGAAGCCCTCGGTCATCTCTAGCTCCAGCTGCACCTCGTGGAGATCCTGCTCGCGCGGGTCGACTGCGAGCGTCGCTCCCAGCCTGCGGGCGAGCTCGAGCCGGTACGGGTTGACGTCGGTCACGACGACGTGCCGTGCGCCG
>DAHUYL010000150.1 GCA_027315255.1 Solirubrobacterales bacterium
CTTCCACGACAGCCTCCAGACCCGCCCGGGCTCTGCTCTGCGACACCGACACCGTGCGGCTCCCCCCAACGCCGCGGATCGCACGCGCCCCGCAGACCCGCCACACCCGACCGTGACCTGCACCCAGGCCGGCGATCATGCACACGCAGCCGTCCGCCTCGTCACCGCAGCCGACTGGCGGCAGCTGTGGCCGCTGACCCGCCCGGTCCGCCGGCGCAGCTTCCACGGCAGCCCGTTCCGCAAGCAGCTCGACGGGGTCGACCTCGACGCCCTGCTCGACGCGGGCCGCGCCCTGCTGAGCGAGCAACCGCGCAGCCGCGCCGAGCTGGGGCCGCTGCTCGCGGAGCGTTGGCCGGGCGTCGATCCGGTCTCGCTCGCACATGCCGCCAGCCTGCTGATCCCGGTCGTCCAGGCCCCGCCCCGCGGGCTGTGGCGCCGTGGCGGTCAGGCCCGCTGGACGACGTCGGGCGCTTGGCTTGGAAGCGAGATCGCCGAGCAGCCGGACGTCGAGCAGATCATCCTGCGCTACCTGACCGCGTACGGGCCGGCCACGGTCAAGGACATCCAGGCATGGTCGGGCCTGACCGCGCTGCGCTCGCACGTGGAGCGGCTGCGGCCCCGGTTGCGGAGCTTCCGCGACGAGGCCGGGCGGGAGCTTCTCGACGTGCTCGACGGCGCGCTGCCCGACCCCGCCGCCGCCGCGCCGCCGCGCTTCCTGGCTCCGTTCGACAACGCGCAGCTCGCCCACGCCGACCGCACGAGGATCATCGACCCGGCCGATCGCGAGTTCGTCTACCAGGACCGGTTGATGCGCACGTTCCTGATCGACGGGTTCGTCTCGGGCAGCTGGCAGATCGACGACGCCACCCTCGAGATCAGGCCGCTCCGGCCCCCGTCCAGCGGAGAGCGCGACGCGCTCCACGACGAGGGCATGCGACTGCTCGCGTTCCTCGATCCCGAGGCGACCGATCCCCGGATCCGGGTCGCCGCCGGGCCGCGCGCGAGCAACCGGGCGAAGCGCGGCTGAGCGGTGCTGCCCTACAGGTTCCGCGGAACCTGGTAGACGAGCACGCCGCCGAGCAGCCGGGAGTGGAGCCCGAGCGCGGCCAGGACCGGCGGCCAGGTCCCTGCCTCGTCTGCATCGAGCAGCACCGTCCGGACGCCACGCGCGACACGGAAGCCGCGCAGCGCCGCCGGCGCGGCGCGCACCCCGAACTGCGACAGCGGCGGGCTGCCGAGATCACGGGCCCAGTCGAGCGGGGCGAGCGCCCCGACGTAGCCGTCGGCGAGCTTGAAGTAGAAGCCGGTCTCGGCCTGCCACAGCATGCTCTGCCCGATCTGGGCGAACGGCAGCGCGAGCACGGTCGAGCCGCGCGCCGTCACCTGGCGGTACGCGCTGGTCGTGAACAGCGATGGGTTCTGCAGGTCGGTCCGCCACAGGCCGGAGCCGATGTTCGGGATCAGCAGACCGACCGCGATCACGGCGACCAGCCACTTGCCGGCGCCGAGCCGGCCGGGTCGCGAGCGGCTCAGCCACCCCGCGAGCACGATCGCCACGAGCAGATACACGTAGACGCCCATCCTCACGGGCGCAACGTGGTCGAGCAGCGGCAGGTGGTCGATCGCATTCCACGGCAGGGCGATCGTCCGGTGGCCGTCGACGTGGAGGTGAGGGCCGAGCATCAGCAGGATCACGATCGCCAGCATCGCTGCCACGACCCGGGTCCCGGCGCTCGCCCAGCGGGTCGCGAGGCCGCGCAGCACGACGACGGACAGCACGATCCCGACGTAGATCCCGTCCTCGGCGATGTTGCCCGTGAACAGGCTGGAGAGCGCTTGGAAGTAGCCGTGCCCGAAGCGGATCACGCGGTTCGGGAACAGGAAGCCGAGCGCGTCGGCGACGTACGTGGTGCTGTAGTCGTTGAAGAAGCCGCTCGAGACCTGCCCGGTCAGCGCCTGGTAGATGAACACGCCGGTGACGGCGGCAGCGAGCGCGCACGCCGCCAGCAGCGGTCCGAGGGCCGCGCGGATCCGTCCGCGGTCGTTCGGAGCCAGGACGTAGGCGACCAGCAGCGAGCACGCGCCGAGCAGCCCGAGCGTCAGCGCGAGCTCGGCCTGGCTGAGGAACTGGAAACCGAGCGTCAGCGCCATCAGCGGGACGAACGCACGCCGGCTGATGCGCCCGTCGATCAGCCGCAGCGTCAGCAGCACCGCGATCGGAATCGGGAAGATGACGACGAGATCGAGATGGCCGAGCAGGTGGCCGAGCACGTATGGCGAGAACCCGTAGACGTAACCGGCCAGCAGCGCCGCCGCGGTTGTGGCCGCGAGGTAGCGACACAGCACGAACGTCGCCAGCGAGGCCAGCACCGGCGCGCCCAACGCCCACAGGTTGTAGGTCACGACCGGGCCGAACAGGAGCGTCACCGGGGTGCTGAGGATCGCGGGCCCGGGAAGCACGTCGACGGCGCCGAGGTTGACGTGATCCGGTGCGAACAGCACGTTCGTGTCGAACGGGTTGAGTCCGTGCAGCAGCGCGTGCGGCCACCACGCCAGGAACCACATGTAGGTGGTCGGGTCGGGGGTCGCGCTGCACGCGCACATCCGCCCGAGGTGCGGCACCACGTGCAGCCCGAAGTACGCGTACTCGACGACCGCATAGACGAGCAGCGCGAGCAGCAGCGGGCGGCGCCCGAGCGCCGCCGCGGCGGTCCGCACCACGGGTGCCCGGCGCTGCACCCCGATCTCGGCGGCGCTCAGCATCGCTCCCGCGCCTCCTCGAGCTCCAGCCTCGGCGAGCCGGGTCCGGGTGCCTCGGACTCGATCAGATAGAGCGGCCGGTTCTTGACCTGCTCGAACACCCGCCCGACGTACAGTCCGACGATCCCGACGCTGACGATCACGACGCCGCCGAGCAGCAGCACGAGCACCGCCAGGCTCGTGTAGCCGGGGACCCGCCCGCGTGGCGAGGCAAAGTAGTCGACGACTTCGAAGACGGCCAGCCCGGCGCCCGCCAAGGCCACGAGGAAGCCGACCATCACGACCAGCCGCAGCAGCGCGGTGCTGCGAAAGAACATCCCATCGAGCGCCACCCGGGCGAGCGCCCGCGGCGTGTAGCTGCTCTCGCCGGCGTGCCGGTCGGTGAGGTCGATCTCGACGGCGGTCGAGCTGAAGCCGAGCCAGTCGAGCGCGATCATGTACTCGCGATCGCGGTCGTGGAGGCTCAGGAACGCGTCGACGACGCGGCGCGACAGCAGGCTGAGGTTGCTGTAGTCGGGCCGCACGTCGGTCTCGAGCGTCAGCGACCGGTACGCGCGGCTGGCCCAGCGCCGGAACCAGGAGTGGCGCCAACCACGCCGGACGGTGCGGACGATCTCGTGACCTCCGGCCCGCGCCGCCCACATCCGGGCGATGTCCTCCGGAGCCTCCTGGAGGTCGCAGTCCATCACCACCACCCACTCCCCGGACGCGCGCGCGAGCCCTGCGGTGATCGCAGCGTCCTGGCCGAAGTTGCGAGACAGCCGGAACGCGCGCACGTGCGCATCGGCCTGCGCGAGCCCCCTCAGGATCTGCCATCCGCCGTCACGGCTGCGATCGTCGACGAGCACGAGCTCGTAGCGGTCGGTGATCGTCGCGGCGACGGCGGTCAACCGCGCGTGGAGCGCGTGCAGGCAGTCGGCGCACCCGTAGACGGGCACGACGACGCTCAGCTCGACCCCGCCGCCGGCTGGCCGGTTGGCCATCGGGCTCAGACGGCCTCGCGTGCCCGTGCCAGCACCGCGGACAGCGCCGCGATGACGTCGTCCTGATCGGCCTCGCTGACGGCCGGACCGAGCGGCAGGCTGAGCGTGCGCTCGGAGATGTCGGTCGCGACCGGGAACTGCTCGGGCTCGAGACCGTAGCGTTCCCGGTAATAGGGCTGCAGGTGCACGCCGCGGTAATGCACCCCGGTGCCGATCCCGAGCTCGGTCAACTCGTCGATCAGCTCATCGCGACCGAGCGGCGCGTCCGGCTCGACCAGCACCTGGTACAGGTGCCGCGCGTGGCGGGTGCGCAGCGCCGGCGGGACCGGAGTGCTCAGAGGAAGTCCCACCAGCAGCGCGTCGTAGCGCTCCCACTGCTGCGCCCGCACCCCGATCCAGCGATCGAGCTTGGGGAGCTGACGCAAGCCGATCGCCGCCTGGACATCGGTCATGTTGTACTTGAAGCCCGGCTCCACCACCTCGTAGTGACGGAACCCCTCCTCCGAGAAGCGCTGCCACGCGCCCGCGCTGAGACCGTGCAACGCAAGCCGCTCGACCGCCTCGGCGAGCCCCGCGTCCTCGGTCACGAGCGCGCCGCCCTCGACCGTCGTCACGTTCTTGGTCACATAGAACGAGAACGCCGCCAGATTCCCGAACGCGCCGATCCGCCGCCCCCGCCACTCCGCCCCCAGCGCGTGCGCCGCGTCCTCGATCACCGCCAGCCCGTACCGATCACGCAGACCGTCGAGCCGATCCATGTCGACCGGCCGCCCCGCGAGATGGACCGGCATGATCGCCCGCGTCCGCGGCGTGATCGCCGCCTCCGCCCCGTCCAGATCGATCAACCCCGTCCCCGGCTCCGAATCGACCAGCACCGGCGTCGCGCCCGCATGCTCGACCGCGTTCGCGGACGCGACGAACGTCATCGCCGGAACGAGCACCTCGTCCCCCGGACCGATCCCGAGGATCCGCAACGACAGGATCAGCGCAGCCGTGCACGAAGACAGGCAGCGGCAGTGCGCCGCGCCCACGTAGTCCGCCAGCTGCTGCTCGAACCGCTGCACCTTCGGACCCGTCCCGACCCACCCCGAGCGCAGCGAATCGACCACCTCGGCGATCTCCTCATCGCCGATCAGCGGACGGCCGAAAACGAGAAACTGATCACGCATCGTGCATAGATAGGCGGCCGCGCGCCTGCCTCGGGTGCGCACCGATCGAACAGACGGCCCGGCGCACACGATAGAGCCAAGCAGACGCCCGGGTCGCGCTGCACCAGGGGCGTGGGTACGCGCGCTGACCGTCAGGCGATCTCGTCGAGCCGGCCGACGATCTCGCCGGCGTAGCGGATGAACGGCGCGTAGTCGAAGATCGCCTCGAGGTCGAGGCCCGCCGCGGCCGGCTCGGACTCCAGCAGGCGGCGCAGCTGCACGCGCTCGTCGAGCGCCTGCTGGGCGAGCCGCTGGACCACGCGATAGGCGTCGTCGCGGGTCATCCCGCGCCCGACGAGCGCGAGCAGCAGCCGCTGGGAGAACAGCGCGCCGCAGGTCAGCTCGAGGTTCTCGCGCATCCGCGCGGCGTCCACGACCAGGCCGCGGACCAGCGCCAGCATGCGTCGCTGGATGTGATCGAGCAGCGTGGTCGCATCCGGCAGGATGATCCGCTCGACGCTCGAGTGCGAGATGTCGCGCTCGTGCCAGAGGGCGACGTTCTCGAGGCCGGCCTGGGCGTCGGCGCGCAGCACGCGGGCCAGCCCGGAGATCTGCTCGGCCTTGATCGGGTTGCGCTTGTGGGGCATCGCGCTCGAGCCCTTCTGGCCTTCGGCAAACGGCTCACGCGCCTCGCCGACCTCGGTGCGGGCGAGGTGACGCAGCTCGGTCGCGAGCCGGTCGAGCCCGGCGCCGGCGAGCGCGATCGCCTGCAGCAGCTCCGCGTGGTGGTCGCGCGGGACCACCTGCGTGGAGACCGGCTCGGCACTCAAGCCGAGCCGGTCGAGCACCCTGCGCTCGAACTCCGGCGAGGTCGCCGCGTAGGTGCCGACCGCGCCCGACAGCGCGCCGACCGACGCCTGCGCGAACGCGCGCTCGAGCCGCTGCGCGTTGCGGTGCGCCTCGAACGCGAACCCGGCCAGCTTGATCCCGAAGGTGGTCGGCTCGGCATGGATCCCGTGCGTGCGCCCTGCGCACAGCGTGTCGCGATGCTCGCGGGCGCGCTCCGCCAGCGCCGCGACCAGCGCGCGTGCATCGGGCACGATCAGCTCGCCGACCCGGCGCAGCTGCAGCGCCAGCGCGGT
Source organism: Solirubrobacterales bacterium (assembly GCA_027315255.1). GTDB lineage: Bacteria > Actinomycetota > Thermoleophilia > Solirubrobacterales > Solirubrobacteraceae > Palsa-465. Next base: position 6,034 of record DAHUYL010000150.1, read on the forward strand.
GTCGAGCACGTCGCTCGAGGTCAGTCCGTAGTGGAGCCAGCGGCCAGGACGGCCCGCCGAGGCGGCGAGCACGTCGACGAACGCGGCGACGTCGTGATCGGTGGTGAGCTCGCGCTCGGCGATCTGCTCGACCGTGAACGTCGCCTCCCGGATCGCCTCGAGCTCCTCGGGCGTCGGGCCCTCCATCTCCTCGCACGCCGCCACCTCCACCTGGCGCATCGCCTCGAAGCGGGCCTCGTCCGACCACACCGCGGCGAGCTCCGGGCGCGTGTAGCGGTCGATCATCAGCCGGCGCGACCGGCGCTACGCCGACAGGATTCGCGCTGCCAGCACGGCGGCGTTGCGCGCGTTGTCGATGCCGACGCAGGCAACCGGCACGCCCGGCGGCATCTGCACGATCGAGAGGAGCGCATCCAGCCCGCCGCCGACGGAGGTGCGGCTCGTCAGCGGCACGCCGATCACGGGCAGGTCCGTATGCGCTGCAACCACTCCCGGGAGGGCGGCCGACAGACCGGCGCCGGCGATGATCACGCGCAGCCCGCGCAGGCGCGCGTTCTTCGCGTAGTCGGCGACCTTGTCGGGCTCGCGGTGGGCCGACATCACACGCACCTCGCAGCGGATCCCGCGCTCGTTCAGCTCCTTCTCGGCCGACTCCATCGCCGGCAGGTCGCTCTTGGAGCCCATCACGATCCCGACGCGCGGCGCATCGACATCGAGCTCGGCGAACGCGACCTCGGTCTCGGCCATCGCGACGGGGCCGGGCTCGCTGGCGAAGCTCACCGGAACCTCATTGCCCCGCCGCCCGGGCGGCGACGTCGTGGCGCAGCTGGCGGCCGTCGAACTCGATCATCTCGGCGGCAGCATATGCGCTCGCGCGGGCGGCGGCGATGTCGCCGCCGAGCGCGGTGACGCTGAGCACGCGACCGCCCGCCGTGAGCACCGCGCCGGCGCCGTCCCGGGCGGTGCCCGCGTGGGTGACGAGCGCGTCCGGCGGTACGCGCTCGAGCCCGTGGATCACGTCCCCGCTGGACGACGACTCGGGATAGCCGCCACTCGCCAGCACGATCGTCACTGCCGGCCGCGGGTCCCATTCGAGCACCACGCCGTCGAGCCCGCCGGGTGTCGTGGCCGCTGCGAGCAGCTCGAGCAGGTCGGTGCGGAGCCTCGGCAGGATCGCCTGCGTCTCGGGGTCACCGAAGCGGACGTTGAACTCGAGCACCCGCGCGCCCTGCGCGGTCAGCATCAAGCCTGCGTAGAGGATCCCGGAGAAGGCGATCCCCCGCCGTCGGAGCGCGTCGAGGACGGGCTGGTGGATCGCCTCGCACAGCTCGAGCGCCCGTTGCTCGCCGATCGCCGGAACCGGCGAGTAGGCACCCCTGCCGCCTGTGTTGGGACCCAGGTCGCCGTCGAAGATCCGCTTGAAGTCCTGCGCCGAGGCGAGCGGCAGCGCGCGCTCGCCGTCGCAGATCGCGAGCAGCGACAGCTCCTCGCCGGCGAGGTGCTCCTCGACGACGACCCGGTCGGTGCCGAAGCGGTGCTCGACGAGGAGCGCGTGGAGCGCATCCCGGGCCGCCCGGGCATCCTCGGCGATGATCACGCCCTTGCCGGCCGCGAGGCCGTCGGCCTTGATCACCGCGGGGTAGGACGCGATCGCCGCCATCCCAGCCTCGACGTCGCCGACGACCGTGTAGGCGGCGGTCGGGACGCCGGCGGCGGCCATCACCTCCTTGCAGAACGCCTTCGAGCCCTCGAGCGCGGCAGCAGCCGCAACTGGACCGAAGCAGGGCACTGCGGCGGCCACCAGCCGATCGGCGAGCCCCCCCACGAGCGGTGCCTCCGGACCGATCACGACGAGGTCGACCTCCTCGCGCACAGCTGCCTCGGTCAGCCCCTCGAGGTCGTCCGCCGGGACCGCGACCAGGCGCGCGTCGGCGGCGATCCCGGCGTTGCCGGGCGCACACAGCAGCTCCGGCCCGTGCGACGAGCGCGCGAGCGCATGCACGAGCGCATGCTCGCGCGCGCCCGAGCCGACGACGAGGACCTTCACACCAGCCCGATGAAGTCGTCGATCGGGATCGCCACGAGCGTCTCGTAGCGGCCGGTGCCGCGCGAGCCGAGCTCGAGCGACACGCGCGCGATCGTCTTCTCGTCGGGCGCCTCGATCACGTTGACGAAGTCGAACTCGCCGAGCGTCGCCCACTGGGCCTTGACCTTCGCGCCGAGCTGCTCGACCTCACGGTTGACCTCACGGATCCGGGTCGGGTTGTTCTTGATCGTCTGCACACCCTCGGGCGTGAGCGTCGTCAGCATGATGTAGGTCGGCATCTGATCTCCTTCGTCAGCGCTGCGCGGGGTATCGGCGCACTTCTACCACGCCGGCTCAGACGACCGCCGCGGCCGGCACTGACACCCCCGCCCTGGCGAGCACGATCTCGCCGCCGGCGGCGTCGACCTCGACCGTGTCGCCGGCCACGAACCGGCCCTCGAGGATCGCCAGCGCCAGCGGGTCGACGAGCCGTTTCTGGATCACCCGCTTGAGCGGGCGCGCGCCGTAGGTCGGGTCGTAGCCGAGGTTGCCGAGCAGCGTGCGGGCGTCGTCGGAGAGCTCGACCTCGATCTCGCGCTCGCGCACCCGCCGCACGAGGATCGCAACCTGGAGGTCGACGATCTCCCCGATCTGCTCGCGCGTCAGCGAGTGGAATTCGACGATGTCGTCGAGCCGGTTGACGAACTCGGGCTTGAAGCTCGCCTCGACGCCTGCCCGCAGAGATCCGCCCACCCGCCCAATGTTCGAGGTCATGATCAGGACGACGTTCTTGAACGACACCGTCCGTCCCTGGCCGTCGGTCAGCCGGCCGTCGTCCATCACCTGCAGCAACGTGTTGAAGACGTCGGGGTGGGCCTTCTCGATCTCGTCGAGCAGCACGACCGAGTACGGGCGGCGGCGGACCGCCTCGGTCAGCTGGCCGCCCTCGTCGTAGCCGACGTAGCCGGGGGGCGCTCCGACGAGGCGGCTGACGGAGTGCTTCTCCATGTACTCGGACATGTCGATCCGGACGATCGCATCCTGGGTGTCGAACATGAACTCCGCCAGCGCGCGCGCCAGCTCCGTCTTGCCGACGCCGGTCGGGCCGATGAACACGAACGTGCCGATCGGTCGGCTGGGGTCCGACAGTCCGGCACGCGAGCGGCGCAGCGCCGAGGACACGGTGGCGACCGCCTCGTCCTGACCGACGACGCGCTGATGCAGGCGCTCCTCCATGTGCACGAGCTTCTCGATCTCGCCCTCGAGCAGGCGCGAGACGGGGACGCCGGTCCACTTCGAGACGACCTCGGCGACGTCGTCGGCGTCGACGACGTCCTTCAGGAACCGCAGCTGCTGGCCGGCGGCGGCGATGTCATGCTCGGCGGACTCGGCTGCGGCGAGCTGCTTCTGCAGCTCGGGGATCGTGCCGTACTGAAGCTCGGCGGCGCGGCCGAGGTCGGCCTCCCGCTGGGCTCGCTCGAGCTGGGTGCGGGCCTGCTCGAGCTTCTCCTGGAGCTCGGCGACGGCGCCGACCGACTCCTTCTCAGCAGCCCACTCCGCGTTCATCGCGGTCGAGCGCTCGCGCTCCTCGGCCAGCGTCCGCTCGAGCTGCTCGCGCCGCGCGATCGTCCCGGGGTCATCCTCCTCGTCCGGCCCGAGCGACTGCAGCTCGATCTCGAGCTGCATGATGTGGCGGTCGACCTCGTCGATCTCGGTCGGCTTGGAGTCGATCTCCATCCGGATGCCCGACGCCGCCTCGTCGACCAGGTCGATCGCCTTGTCGGGCAGGAAGCGGTCGGCGATGTAGCGGTTCGACAGGGTCGCGGCGGCGACCAGGGCCGAGTCCTGGATCCGCACGCGATGGTGGACCTGGTAGCGCTCCTTGAGGCCGCGCAGAATCGCGATCGTGTCCTCGACGCTCGGCTCGCCGACGTACACCGGCTGGAAGCGCCGCTCGAGCGCAGGGTCCTTCTCGATGTGCTTGCGGTACTCGTCCAGCGTCGTCGCGCCGACCGCGCGCAGCTCGCCGCGCGCGAGCATCGGCTTGAGCATGTTGCCGGCGTCCATCGCGCCCTCGGCGGCGCCCGCGCCGACGATCGTGTGCAGCTCGTCGATGAACACGACGACCTGCCCGCCGGCGTCCGCGATCTCCTTCAGCACGGCCTTGAGCCTGTCCTCGAACTCGCCCCGGTACTTCGAGCCGGCGACCATCGCACCGAGGTCGAGCGCGATCACGCGACGGTCGCGCAGCCCCTCGGGCACGTCGCCCGCGACGATCCGCTGCGCCAGCCCTTCGACGATCGCCGTCTTGCCGACGCCCGGCTCGCCGATCAGCACCGGGTTGTTCTTGGTACGGCGGCTGAGCACCTGGATCACGCGGCGGATCTCGTCGTCGCGGCCGATCACCGGGTCGAGCTTGCCGGCGGCGGCGGCCTCGGTCAGATCGCGTCCGTAGCGCTCGAGCGCGCGGACCTTGTCCTCGGGGTTCTGGTCGGTGACGCGGTGGCCGCCGCGCACGTCTGCCAGCGCCTTGAGCAGGGAGTCGTGGTTCGCACCGACCGATCGCAGCACCTCGCCGGCGGTCCCCGACGCCGCCGCCAGCGCGAGGATCAGGTGCTCGGTCGAGACGTACTCGTCCTTCAGCTCCCGCATCTCGGTCTCGGCGCCGCGCAGGACGGCGGTGAGCTCGGTCGAGCCACCGGCCAGCTCCTGGCCGGCGGCCGAGGTCGTCAGTCGCGGCAGCGCGTCGAGCGCCGGGGCGAGCGTCGCCCGCACCGCGGCGGGGTCGACGCCGAGCTTGCGCAGGATCGGGACGACCAGCCCGTCGGACTGCTCGAGCAGCACGGCCAGCAGGTGAGCGGGCAGGGTCTGGGGGTTGCGGCGCTCCTCGGCAAGCCGTTGAGCGGCCTGGAGCGCCTCCTGGGACTTGATCGTGAAGCGGTCTGGTTGCATCGATGTCCTCGAGCGAAATCTAAGTCGGTCGGACTTAGATTGTAGCGCGTGGCGCTGCCCCCGGCCCACCAGGCCAGGGGCAGCGAATCAACCGGTGATCGCGAGCTGCTGCGGCGGCGTCTGGCGCTCGACGTTGCCGCCGGCGTCGACGATCGCGCCGGTGATCGAGGCGGAGATGCGCGTGCCGTTGCCGAGCGCTGCTCTGAGTCGCGACAGCTGCCCGATCGAGGGCGTGATCGCGATCGTCCTCGAGCCGGCGCGGGCGATGTGGTAGACGTCGGCGTGATCGGTGAACGGCGGCGAGCCGGCGATCGTCACCTGCGCGGAGGCGCTGAGGTCGCAGGCGCCGGTGCAGCCGACGGTCGCGAGGATGTGGCCGGCTGCGATCGGCTGCTGGTTCGCCGCCAGGCTGAGGCTGACGTCCGCGATCGGCGGCTGCGCGGCCAGCGCCGCGTTCGCGAGCCCGTAGAAGTTGATCCCGCCCCAACCGGCCGCCTCGTTGTAGCCGGGGCCCGCGTCGCAGCAGCCGAGCGGCGAGCCGTCCTGCTGGATGAACGCCCCGACGTCGTTGGTGCCCGTCGTCACCGGCTGGAGCACCTGGGCTGCCAGCGCCGAATCCTGGCCGATCTTGTACAGCAGCGGGTTGGCGAGGCCGAGGTCCTGCTGCTGGCGCAGGCGCAGCAGCTCGTCGATCAGCGCGAACCCGCCGGCCGCCAGTGGCGTCGCCGCGCTGGTGCCGCCGACCGTCTGCCACGAGCTCGGCTGCGACGGATTGACGCAATCGGGGACCGCGCTGCAGTAGACGTCGTATCCGGGTGAGACGTCGGCGAGCAGCGCGATGTCGGGCACGGCGCGATGGTTGGCGGCGACCACGCCCGCCTGGTAGCTCGGGCGCTTGAACAGCGTGCTGAGGCCGCCACCGCCGGCGCCGATCCCGCCACCGTTCTGCTCGAGCGCGTTGCCGTCGTTCCAGACGGTCTGCGACTCGATCGCGTTCTGCGCCGTCAGCGTCAGGTTGGTTCCGCCGACGCCGGTCACCCACGGTGAGGAGGCCGGGTAGTTCACCGCCAGCTGCGGCTCGGGGAGCGCGCTGGAGCTGCTCGATGCGACGCAGTCGGCCGAGCCGTCGTCGCCGCTGGCAGCGAGGAAGCTGATGCCGCTGGCGGCCGCCATCTGCAGCGCCGACTCGGTGTTGGCGATCCCCGATGCGCCGACGGCCGCGATCGTCTGCGACTCGCACAGTCCGAGCGAGGCGGAGATCACCTGCGGCTTGTAGCCGGGGTTCTGAAGCGGCGAGGTCAGCGCCTGCAGCACGTCGGAGGCCTGCGCGTTCGACTCGTACACGTTGATCGAGCGCAGCGCCGGGGCGGCCGCGTCGAGCACCTCGAGGTCGAGCGTCGCCTCCCCTCCCGGCGCCAGCGGGTGCCTGACCCCCACGCCGAACGGCACGATCGGCGGCAGGTGGAGGTTGAAGCAGTGCGCGAAGGTGGCGACGTCGCTCTGCCGGAATCCGTCGATCTCGATCAGCGCCACCCGCTCGCCCTGGCCGAGCGCCTTGATCCCCTGCAGCTGCCCGTAGGCGTAGGCGGTCAGGTACTGGCTCGGGGTGAAGCCGCCGGCCTTGAGCGCGCCCTGGCAGCCACTCGGGGTGCCGCTCACGGGCTCGTACCCGGACACCGCGTTCGCGGCGGGCCCGAACAGGCGCGCCGATTCGATCGCAACGGTGGAGCGGGCGATCTGCGGGGCGGTGGCGATCGGCCGGGTGTCGAGTCCGACGACACCGGTGACCAGTCCGCGCAGCGCCGCCGGGATCACGACCGGCGAAGCCGGGGCCGTGAAGGTGCCGGCGCGGTCGCCGCGGAAGCGCGCGAGCGAGGTCGAGAAGGCGCGCTGCGCCGCGCCGGCCGGCATCGTCGCGTCGACGAACAGGCCGGTTGCGTCCACCCGCACCTGCGTCGCGCCGTGCGCGCGGAGGTAACGGACGACGCGCCGCTCCGCGCCCGTGCCCGCACCGAAGTGGGCGGCCAGCCACGCGATCGAGCGGTACCGGGCGTAGTCGGGCGATCGCGGGTCGGTGACGGACGCGGCGAAGCGCTCGAGTGCGGCCCGCCGGGCACTCAGCGGAAGCACCAGCCGCAGCGAGCCGGTGGGCGCGCGGGAGCCAACCGCCGCCGCGAGCGCGCGTGGGGCTCCCAGTAGACTGCAGGCCACTGCGATGATCGCGACCACCCCGGCGGTCAGCCGTCGATTGGAGTACCCGTCCAAGTACTTAGGTCTGTACCCGTCCAAGCATCTGACCATGCTGCCACAGGCCAGGTTGCGCGGGCGTTACGGCTCGGCTTCTCGCCGCGGCGGACGGGCCAGGCGTCTGAGGTCGGCGTGCAGGACGAGCTCGCCACCGCGAACGTACGGCACGATCTCGGCGCGCAGCTCGCGCCGGAGCTGCTCGAGCCGGCCGACCTCGGCCTGCAGCTGGCGCGCCTCCGCCTCGCGCTGCTCGACCTCGGTCCGGAGCTCGCGTGCCCGCCGCTCGAGCGCTCCGACCTTGCGCTGCAGCTCGTCGAGCTGTTGCTCGAGCTCGAGCACCCGCTCGACGCCGGCGAGATTGAGCCCGAGCTCGACCGTCATCTCCTGGATCCGCCGCAGCCGCGCGACGTCGGCGTGCGAGTACAGGCGCGTCCCCTTCGGCGAGCGCTTCGGCTCGATCAGCCCGCGGGCCTCGTACATGCGCAGCGTCTGCGGGTGCATGTCGGCCAGCTCGGCGGCGACCGAGATCATGAACACGCCACGATCGGAGGCGACCTCGATGCGGGCGGTCGTGCGCCGCCCGGCCATCAGCCCTCACCTCCCGCGTTTGCGAACAGCTTCGCGCGCGGGTCGCCGTTCATCACCTCCGACAGCCGGTCGACCGCGTCGGCCTGCTCCGCCGACAGGGTCGCGGGCACGTCGATCACGAACCGGTAGCGGAGGTCGCCGTGACCCTTGCCGCCCGGCCGCGGCGGGCCCTCGCCGCGCAGCCGCTGGATCGTGCCGTGCTTGGTGCCGTGCGGCACGCGCAGGCGCTTGGTGCCGTTCAGCGTCGGCACCTCGACGATCGCGCCGCGGATCGCCTCGGGGATCGTCAGCGGAACCTCGACCTCCAGGTTGTCGCCGCTCCACTTGAACACCGGCGAGGGCTTGACCCGGGTGATCACGTACAGGTCGCCCGGCGCAGCCCCGCGCACGCCGGGGTCACCCTTGCCGGCGAGCTTGATCCGCGTGCCGTCGCGCACCCCTGCGGGGATGTTGACCCGCAGCCGCCGCACGCTCTTCTGCGCCCCGGATCCCTGACAGGTCGGGCACGGCTGATCGATCACCGTACCCGACCCGCCGCAGTTGGAGCACGGTTGCGAGATCGAGAAGATACCCTGGCTCTGCGCCTCGACGCCGCGGCCGTTGCACACCGGGCAGACCCGCGGCTGCGTGCCGGGCTTGGCGCCGGTGCCCTTGCAGGTCGGGCACGGCTGTGAGGTCGGGACGGCCAGCGGCACCTGCGTGCCCGCGATCGCGTCGACGAAACTGAGACTGACCTCAGTTTCGAGATCGTGTCCACGAGCCTCGGCGGGTCGGGGCCCGCGCGCCGGACCGCCGCGGCCTGTGCCGCCGCCGCCGCCGCCGCCGCCGCCGCCGCCGCCGAACAGGTTCGACAGGATGTCGCCGAAGCCGCCCGGGAACGAGCTCGGATCGAAGTTCTGGCCGAACCCCCCGAGCGGCCCCTGGCCACGGTCGTACTGCTTGCGCTTGTCGGCATCGGACAGGACGTCGTGCGCCTGCGAGATCTCCTTGAAGCGCTCCTCCGCCTTCTTGTCCCCGGCGTTGCGGTCCGGGTGGTACTTGCGAGCCAGGCGGCGATACGCCTTCTTGATCTCCTCGTCGGAGGCGTTCTTGCCGACGCCGAGGGTCTTGTAGTAGTCGGGACGCTCAGCCACTGTGGACTCCTGTGCCGTTCCTGCGCGATTCCAACGCGGTCCCTATGCGGCCACGAGCACGCGCGCCGGGCGCAGGACCAGCTCGCCGATTCGGTAGCCCTGCTGGAACACCTCGATCACCATGCCCGCCTCGGCACCCTCGATCGGCTGGTGGGCGACCGCCTCGTGGAACTGCGGGTCGAACCGCTCGCCGGCGGGCGAGAACGGCTCGATTCCGACCCGCGCCAGCGCCGCCAGCACGTCCGCGTGCACCAGCCTGATGCCCGACGCCAGCTGCGACTCGACCTGGGCGGCGGGCTCCTCGGGGCTGCCGCTGGCGAACGCCTCGGTGGCCTGGAGCGCGCGGTCGAGGTTGTCGATCGCGGGCAGCAGCTCGAGCGCGAGTTTCGCGACGCCCCGCTCCTGGGCCTCGCCGACCTTCTTCTCGGCGCGCCTGCGGTAGTTCTCGAAGTCGGCCCGCGTCCGCTGCGCGAGCTCGAGGTACTCGTCGGCCTTGCCGGCGCGGGCCGTCAGCTCCTCGAGGTCGGCGACCGGCATCTGCTCGTGCTGGGGCTCGGCTTCAGGCGGCTCGAGCTCCGTACCCTCGGCCTCCGCCGGCTCGAGCTCGCTCGGCTCGAGTCCGGCCGGTGGCGCAGTCGGCGCCTCCGGCTCGCCGGCCG
>DAHUYL010000176.1 GCA_027315255.1 Solirubrobacterales bacterium
GCACATCTCCACGACTTGGTCATCGGCCCGAGGCGAATCCCTGAGGGAACCCACCGCGAGCACCCTAACGGATGATCGGTCAAATCGGCGAAAGCAGCACCGCAACTCACGCCACGAGCTGTCGGATCGCACCGGGGCGTGACCGGCTTGCACAACGCACACCTTCCAGGCGATCACGGGGCACCGACGCCCCGCCCCGCCATCCCGACGACCCACAGGCGGCAAACACAGCACGGTCGCCGACCCGGCGCCACGCGTCAGATTCGCAGACGACCATGACCCGGCGGCCGCCTCGACCGTCGCCTCGAAAGCCAGGTCGCAACTCGCCGAGTCGCGCGCGCCCCGAGACACGGGGCCTCAGGCCGCTGCGCCTAACGCGACGGCATTGCAATCAGCCCTGGGCCTCGGCCCGCGCCTCCGCGATCGCCTGCGCCCCCGCCTCCCCGACGAGCAGCTCGGGCCGCAGCGTGCCGCTGCCTACGAGGTCCAGCGCGGGGAACCGGCCGGTGCTCGTCAGCGCGGCGTCGAGCGCGATCACGGTCGTCTCGCCTCCGAGCGGTCGCGTGCTCGTCGCGACGACCGTCAGCGATCCCCCGTCGCGGATGTTCCGGGCCGACGCCAGCGCCTTGCGGGCGGCGGGCTGGTGCAGCCCGTCGAGCGTGTCGATCAGGACGACGGCGTCGACTCCCCGGCTGGCGACCCGCCGCGCCTGGTCGACGGCCAGCTCGACGACGTGGTCCTGCGCGTCGGCGGATGCGACGAAGCTGAGCGCACCGGCCGGCGCGATCGGGCTTGCCGCCCAGTCGGCGATCTCCTCCGGCCGCACTCCGGCGAGCACGACGAACACCGCCAGCTGCTCGTCGCCCGCGAGCGCCTCGGCCAGCGCTCGCAGCGCGTGCGACTTGCCCGCCCACGGACCGCCCGTGATCGTGACTCGCGAGCCGCGGCCGAACGGCGTCAGCCACTCGATCGCCTTCAGCGTCGGATCCTCGGAACCAAGGCGGAACCGCTCGCTCGGGAATGCCGCCGGGAGATCGTCGTAGCGGACTCCGTCGGCGAGCTCGGCTGCGGGACGGCCGTTGATCGTGTCGATCCGGATCAGCGACGGGAACCGCTCGGAGCGCCGCGGCGCCCGCTTCGGTCCGGCGATCCGATCGCCGCCCACCAGCTCGCAGCGCTTGACCTGGGCGGCCGAGACGTAGACGTCGTCGTCGCTCGGATCGGGCGGGGTGACGCGCAGGAAGCCAGAGCCGTTGGCCAGCAGCTCGACGACCCCCTCGACCACCTCGCCGTCGGTCTCGTCGGGCTCGGTCTCGTCGGTCGCGGCGGCGGCAACAGGGGTGGGCGCAGGAGTCGCCTTGCGCCGTGACCTGGCCGTCGCAGGCTTGGCCGCCGCTTCAGGCGCCTCGGGCTCGGGCTCGGGCTCGGCCTGGCTGCCGTCTTCCTCGACCGCCTCGGCGGCGGGACGCCCGGCGCCGCGGCCCCGACCCCCGCGCCGCCCGCGGCGGCGCCGCCCGGCGGACTCGGCCGTCTCACCGGCCTCGGAGGCCTCGGCGGCCTCGGCGGCGTCGTCTCCGTCGGCACGGGCAGCATCCGCCGTATCCTCGACGTCGCCGGGCTCCCCTCCTTCCTGCCGGTCGACGATCGCGTCAATCAGGTCGTCGCGGCGCAGTCGCCGGTAGCCGTCGATCGACAGCTCTGAGGCGATCGCATGCAGGTCGGCGAGCGGGCTGGCTTCGAGCGAAGCGCGGTCGAATAAGGACATCGGTTCTCCTTGGTTTGATCGGTGGGCTCCGGCCGCGTTGCTGTCAGCGGCCGGCGACTCTCGCGGTGTGACTTTAGTGCAGTGTCCGGCAATCAGGGCAGCGCATCAGCGCTCGCCGGGCTCGAACGTGGACGCCTGAGCCTCCCACCGCAACGAATCGTCGACCTCGAGGCCGGGGTCGACGTCGACGTCACCTTCGAGCACGTCCAGGACCGCCAGGAAGTCCCGCGCCGCCGCGACGTCGTGGACCCGCGCCATGTGGCCACCGGCACGAGCGCCGAACGCCAGCGCCCCCAGCGTCCCGGCGAGCCGCTCTCGCGGCCGCCGCCTCGTGATCGCGCCGACGAAGTCCTTGCGCGAGATCGCCAGCAGGAGCGGCCGGCCGAGCTCGTGCAGCGACGCGAGCGCGCGCATCACCGCGACGCTCTGGAACGGTGTCTTGGCGAAGTCCGGCCCGGGGTCGAGCATCACCTGCTCGGGCGCGACGCCGCGCGAGACCGCGAGCGACAGCCGCTCGCACAGCAGCGCACGCACATCCGCAACGATCCCCGAGTCGAACGAGCGGTCGTGCAACCGCTGCTTCGGCGCCGCCCGCGTGTGCATGATCACGAGCCCGGCACCGGTATCTGCGCACACGTCGGCCAGCGCCGGATCGCGCAGCGCGCTCGTGTCGTTGACGATCGCCGCGCCGGCCGCGATCGCCGCCCGCGCGACCGCCGGCTTGTAGGTGTCGACCGACACCACTGCGCCCAGATCCCCGGCGACCCGTTCGATCAGCGGCACGACCCGCTCGATCTCCTCATCTGCTGCGACCGCCGGACGGTTGGTGACACCCGACTCGCCGCCGATGTCGATCACGTCCGCTCCCCCCGCCAGCTGGGCCGCAGCCAGCTCCACCCGCTCATCCAGGGACCGCGGTATCCCGCCGTCGGAGAACGAGTCGGGGGTCGCGTTGACGATCCCCATCAGCCACACGCGGCCGCCGAGGCGCAGCTCGCCGCGGGCCGTGCGCAGGATCAGCGGCGGTGCAGCGCTCAGAGCGCCTGAACCTCGGCCGTCAGCTCGGTGACCGACGCCTTCGCGTCGCCGAACAGCATCGAGGTCTTCGGGTCGTAGAACAGCGGGTTGTCGATCCCGGCGAAGCCCGAGGCCATCGAGCGCTTCAGCACGACCACCGCGGCGGACCGGTCGACCTCGAGGCTCGGCATCCCGTAGATCGGGGAGCCGGGGTCGCTCTCGGCGGCCGGGTTGGTGACGTCGTTGGCGCCGATCACGAGCGTCACGTCGGTGCGCGGGAACTCGGGGTTGATGTCGTCCATCTCGCGCAGCAGGTCGTACGGGACGTCGGCCTCGGCGAGCAGCACGTTCATGTGCCCCGGCATCCGGCCCGCGACCGGATGGATCGCGTACTTGACGATCACACCCTTGGCCTCGAGCGCCTTCTCGAGCGCGCGCACCGCGTGCTGCGCCTGCGCGACCGCCATCCCGTAACCGGGGGCGACCACGACCTGGCGCGCGTACGCGAGCTGGATCGCGACGTCCTGGGCGCTCGTCGAACGGTAGCTGCGACCGTCGCTGGAAGCCGACACGGGCGCCGACACCTCGCCGCCGAACCCGCCGGCGACGATCGCCGGGACCGACCGGTTCATCGCCTTCGCCATCAGGTTGGTCAGGATCGTGCCGGAGGCGCCGACGATCATCCCGGCGACGATCATCACCGGGTTGTCGAGGCCGACGCCGGTCGCGGCGGCGGACAGGCCGGTGAACGCGTTCAGCAGCGAGATCACGACGGGCATGTCGGCGCCGCCGATCGGCAGCACGACGAGGTTGCCGAGGATCGCCGAGACGACGAGGATCCCGAGGATGAACAGCGCCTGCGAGTGGGTTCCTGAGGACAGCACGATCGCGCTCGCGACCGCCACGAGGAAGAGGCCGACGTTGACGACCGTCTGCGCCCGACCGGGGAGCTTGATCGGCCGCGACGGCAGGATCTCCTGGAGCTTCCCGAATGCGATGTTGGAGCCCCAGAACGAGATCGACCCGACGATCGCCCCGAACAGCTCGAAGATCTCGACCCGCAGCGGGTAGCCGCCGCCGAAGTGGTGGCGGAACTCGATCCATGCGATCAGCGCGACCGCGCCGCCGCCGACGCCGTTGAACAGCGCGACCATCTGCGGCATCGCGGTCATCCGCACCTTCAGCGCGGCCGGAACCCCGACCGCAGTGCCGATCACGACGCCGAGCAGGATCAGCCAGACGGTGCCCGAGCCCGAGAACTCGTGCTCGCGCAGCAGCGTCGCGACGACCGCGATCGCCATCCCGACCGCGGCGATCTTGTTCCCGCGGACGGCCGTCTTCGGCCCCGTCAGCCCGGTCATGCCGTAGATCAGCAGCGCGAACGCGACGATGTAGGCGGCGTAGATGAAGTCCTTCGTCTGCAGGAAGACGGTCCCGAGCGCGGTCATGACCCCTCGCTCCCGTCGGGCTTCGGGGCGGCCGCCGGCTCCTCACGCCGCTTGCCCTTGAACATCTCGAGCATCCGGTCGGTGACGAGAAAGCCGCCGACGACGTTGATCGTCCCGAACGCGACCGCGATCACCAGCAGCAGCTTCTCGAGGAAGCCGCTCGACTCGGCCATCAGCAACAGCCCGCCGAGCACGACGATCCCGTGGATCGCGTTGGTGCCCGACATCAGCGGCGTGTGCAGCGTGTTCGGCACCTTCGAGATCACCGTGTAGCCGACGAACCCGGCGAGCACGAGCACGGCGATCAGGATCACCAGGCTGTCCATCGGACTGGTCCCCCTTCTAATCCAGGCTCACTGCCGCGACGGCGCCGCCGCGGCGGCCCGTGCGGCCTCGTTGACGATCTCCCCGCCCCGCGTGATGCACGCTCCGGCGATCACCTCGTCGTCGAAGTCGAGCGCGAGCTGGCCCTCCTTCAGCATCAGCTTCAGCAGCGCCTCGATGTTGCGGGCGTAAAGCGAGGAGGCGTGCTCTGCGAGCGTCGACGGCACGTTCAGCGGCGCCAGGATCTTGACGCCCTGCTCGATCACGGTCTCGCCCGGCTTCGACAGCGCGCAGTTGCCGCCCTGCTCGCCGGCGAGGTCGACGATCACCGATCCCGGCTTCATCGCGTGGACTGCCTCCTCGGTGACCAGGATCGGCGCGCGGCGACCCGGCACGAGCGCGGTCGTGATCACGACGTCGACCTTGCCGATCGCCTCGACCATCAGCTCCTGCTGGCGCTGCTGCTGCTCGGCGGTCAGCTCCTTGGCGTAGCCGCCGGCGCCCTCGAGGTCGCCGCCGAGATCGAACTCGAGGAACTTGGCGCCGAGCGACTCGACCTGCTCCTTGACCGCCGCCCGCACGTCGAAGCCCTGGACGACCGCCCCGAGCCGTCGCGCGGTGGCGATCGCCTGCAGTCCTGCGACGCCGACGCCGAGCACCAGCACGGTTGCGGGCTTGACGGTCCCGGCGGCGGTCATCAGCATCGGGAAGAACCGGCCGAGTTCCTGGGCTGCGATCAGCGCCGACCGGTACCCGGCGATGTTCGCCTGGCTCGAGAGTGCGTCCATCGATTGCGCGCGGCTGATCCGCGGGATCGACTCGAGCGCGAAGCTCGTGGCGCCGGTGCGCGCGATCGCGGCGATGCCCGCGCCGTTCGTGAGCGGCGCGAGGAAGCCGATCAGCACGCTGTCGGCCCGCAGCCGTTCGATCTCCTCGTCGCTCGGCGGCGCGACCTTCACGACCAGCTCGGCCGTGAACGGCTCGCCCGCCGCGACGAGCTTGGCGCCCGCCTGCGCGTACAGCTCGTCGGGGATCAGCGCCGCGGCCCCGGCGCCGCGCTCGACCAGCAGCTCGTGCTCGGCGCTCAGCTTGCGCACGACCTCGGGCACGAGCGCAACCCGGCGCTCCCCGCTCGCAGTCTCTTTCGGAACCCCGATCTTCATCGCGAGCGCAACCCTACCGTGCGATGAGGACCGGTGAGGTCGCGATTTGGCCGACCGCTTGCGCGGGGTAATCCGAAACCCGATCGGGTAACTCCGCAATGCAGCCGGTGGCGAGGCCGTACCGGGCTCGGGCCGGCGGCTTGTGTGCCGCCGGCCTCGTGCAGCTGAGACACGCCGGCCGCTCAGCGGCTCGGATCGAGCGGCACCGGCAGGTCCTCGTGCCCGACGACGGCGAGTGCGAGGTGGTTCTGCAGGCGTCCCGGGGCGAGCGCGGCGGCGGCGGCGTCGACGCCGGCGACGTCCGTGCCGGTGATCAGCCAGGCGGGCTGGTTGAGCGACGGCTGCTCGGTCGCGGCGATCAGCCCGGCGCCGGCGCCGAGCGTCCGCACGACCTGACCCTGAGGGTCGTCGATTTCGAGCGTGCGACCGCCACGGCCGACGAACTGCGCGTACACGCCGCTCTGCGAGGGCCCGCCCGCGATCAGCTCGGTGGCGATCACGCCGCTCAGGTCGCTCGCGGTGCCGACGACGACCGCCAGCGAGTCCGAGCCCGAGCCGGTCCCGAGCGCCTGGTCGGCGACCTTGATGCCCGCGCGCGTGAGCGCGCGCGTGACGGCCTGGCACGCCTGCCTCACATCGGCGGCACAGGCCAGCACCGTCGGCAGCCGGCGACCGCCGATGCCCGTCGTGAACGGCTCCGGGTAGGAGCCGACGACAGCCGGGATCGCGGTTGCGGCGGAGCTGTCGTGCAGGTCCCACCAGAGGTGATCGCCGGGATGCACCGCGGTTCGGGCCGGCCCCTGCGCGGGCGCGATCCCGTTCACCCAGAACGACCACGCGAGGCCCCGGTCGTTCGCCGCCGCACCGGCGATCGCCTGGACCGCCCGCCCGCCCGAGGCCGTCTGCACCTTCCAGCTGCGCTCGAGCAGCCGCATCACCGATTCCCCCGCCGGCACCACGTGCTGGACGGCGCTCGCGACCGCGACCGATCCGAACTCGTGCGTGATCATGACGCGCGCCGGACCGCCCCCCGCCCCGGATTGCAGGCCACAGCCGCCAAGCGCGAGCGCCACCGCAGCGGCCAGCGCGGGCCTCGGAAGGTGCACGTGAATCACGGCAGCCACCATAGACTGAGCCCGTGACCATCAACCTCACTCGCATCTACACGCGGCTCGGTGACGGCGGCGAGACGCATCTCGGCGACATGAGCCGCGTGCCCAAGACGCACCCCCGGATCGAGGCGTACGGCACCGTCGACGAGCTGAACGCCCAGCTCGGCGTGCTGCTGACCCTTCCGGACCTGCCGGACGGCTACCGCGGGTGGCTCGGGCGGATCCAGAACGACCTGTTCGACGTCGGCGCCGACATCGCGGCCCCCGAGGAATCCGGCTCCGCCCGCCCACGGGAGCGGCTGCGCGTCACGGCCGCCCAGACGGAGTGGCTCGAGGCGCGCTGCGACGAGGTCAACGCGACGCTCGCGCCGTTGCGCTCGTTCGTGCTGCCCGGCGGCACCCCGTCTGCGGCTCAGATGCACGTCGCCCGGACGGTCTGCAGGCGTGCCGAGCGACGCGCGATCGCGTGCGGCGATGAGCTCGGCGGCGAGGTGATCCGCTACCTGAACCGCCTGTCGGACCTGCTGTTCATCCTCAGTCGCGGGGCCGCCGGCGGCAGCGAGCCGCTGTGGGACCCCGGCCGCTTTCGCGAGTAGATACCTGGAGGTGCTTTGTCAGGTCGAGCGCTCGACGCGCCGGACCGTGCGTGCGCGGGGCCGAACGCCGCGGATCGGTGGCCGGGGGCCTGGGTGGGAGCGTGACGGCACGGGCCGGGGTGCGTGGCTGGAGCGGGCCGGGGAGCGTGGCTGGGTGCGGACCGGGCGAGCTGAATCTGCCAACCCCCCGGATTTGCCGGGGGTGGGCAGCTCAGACCACCTCACAGCTAGCCCTGGCTGCCATCCCCCCGCTGCGATGGGGGGTTGGCAGATTCGACCAGGTGTGCCGGGCCGCTTCGAGCCCCGCCGCGGGGGGATCATGACGATCGCGGGCAACCCCACAAAGCACTCACTGCTAGGCGGTGCGCCCGCCCTCGGGGGCGGCGCGCCTGACCCGGATCTCGGGCACGACTCCGGTCCGCCGCACGTGCTCGTAGAGCTCGATGTCCTGCGGCGCGGCGACCTCGACCGCCAACTCGGCGACGACGTCCAACCGCGAGGCCTCGTACAGCAGCTCCTGGTAGCTCGGGGCGCCGTGGGGATGACCCTCGATGTCGAGGTCGTGATCGCCGCAGCGCAGCGCGAAGCGCTCGACCCGCAACAGCTGCTCGGGGGTCAATCGCGCGAGCGGTGACTGCACGGCCAGGCTCCCGCCGAGGCCGCCGCTGGGCCGGGGGTCGGTTCGCAAGCGGGCGTGGGCGGCCGACAGCGCCCGTGCCAGGCGATCGAGGTTGCGGCCGTAGGGCGCCGCGACGATCGCGACCGGCCCGGCGGCCTCCGGGTCGCCGCAAAGCGATCGGGCGACTCCGCCGACGAGCACGTGCTCGACGCGGTTGGCGCTCAACCAGCGAAGGACCGCGAGCGCGCTCGCGGAGATCTGAACTTCGGCGCCGGTCGGCTCAGCGCCAGCGGGCGGGATTGGAGCGGGGCGGTTGCGAAGGAGCTGCATGGGCGCACCATTCGCGGCCGCTGGGCGGAGTCCTTCCCGCGGCGGTGCGAATCGAGCCGTCGTAAGGTGTGCTCGGGATCGTGACCACCAGGACCGGTAGCCGTCGCGTCTTTCCAGGGCTGCTCGCCGAGCGCCGGCCCGGACTCGTGCCCGGAGCGATCACGGCAGTCGTGGCCGTGGCACTGGCCACAGTCGCGATCTACCCGCTCGAGCAGGTCGCCTCGGCGGTGTCGCTGAGCGTCGTCTACATGCCCGCGGTGCTGCTGGTCGCGAGCATCTGGGGGCTTCGGCTCGGCCTCGCCACCTCGTTGCTCAGCGCCGCCGCGTTCAACTTCTTCCACATCCCGCCGGTCGGGCGCTTCACGATCTCGGATTCACGCAACTGGGTTGCGCTGGCCGCCTTCACGGTCGTCGCGATCGCCGCGAGCGCGATCAGCGAGGTCGCGCGCAACCGGTCGGTCGAGGCCGAGCGGCGCCGCGCCGAGGCGGATCTCGCAGCGGCGGTGGCACGAGAGCTGCTCGCCCGCAATGACACCGCGGAGGCACTCGCGATGACCGCGCACCAGTTGGCAGCCGCGCTCGTCCTGCCATCCGCCGCGGTCGAGCTCGGAGCCCAGGACGGTGACGAGCGGCGCCGGGCGCTGCCGCTTCGCGACGGCGCCGGCGAGCAGGTCGCGACGCTGCTGATCCCGCGCGCGCCGCTGGCCGAAGCGACCGAGCGCTTCCTCGCCCGCGTGGTGCCGACACTCGAGGCGATGATCGAGATCGCGCTGAGACGCGACGCGCTCCAGGCCGAGGCGGTCGAAACGGCCTCGCTGCGTCGCTCGGACAGTGTCAAGACGGCGTTGCTGCGGGCCGTCTCGCACGACCTGCGGACGCCGCTGACCGCAATCGTCGCCGCCGGCCACGCGCTCGCATCGTCGGCGCTCGACGACGAGGATCGCCTCGAGCTGTCAGCCGCGGTCGTCGCCGAGGGCGAGCGGCTCGCCTCGCTGGTGGACAAGCTGCTCGACCTGTCGCGCCTGCAGGGCGGAGGTGCGGTGCCGCGGCGCGAATGGGTGTCCGTCGAGGAGGTCGTGCTGGCCGCCCGCGAGAGCCTCGTCGACCGTGCCCCGGACATCCGGTTGACCGCGACTGCGGACCTTCCCGAGGTGCGCGCCGACCCGGCCCAGCTCGAGCGGGCGTTCGCGAACCTGCTCGAGAACGCCGGCCGCTACTCGGGGGGTGCGCCGGTGCAGGTCAACGCCGTCCATGCCCGCGGGCGGGTCGTCGTGTCGGTCGTCGACCAGGGTCCGGGGATCGCGCCCGCGGAGCACGAGCGGATCTTCGAGCCGTTCTACCGCGGACGCGACCGCCCGCCCGCCGCGGAGGAGCGCTGGACCGGGGCTGGGCTCGGGCTCGCGATCGCCCGCGGCTTCATCGAGGCGAGCGGCGGCACAGTCCAGGTCGAGTCGTTGCCGGGCCAGGGCACGAGCTTCATCGTCTCGCTCGAGACCGAGCCTGCGCGTCAGCCGGAGCCGATCCTGTGAGCAGCGGGGGGCACGGCGGCCGGGCCCGGATCCTGGTCTGCGACGACGAGCAGCAGATCCTGCGGGCGCTGCGGGTGATCCTGCGCGACGCCGGATACGAGGCACTGCCCGCCTCGACGCTCGAGGAGGCGCTCGACCAGGCGGCCGTCGCTCGCCCGGACGCCGCGATCATCGACCTCGTGCTGCCCGACGGCGACGGGGTGGAGCTGTGCCGGCGCCTGCGCGAGTGGTCGGGGATTCCGGTCATCGTGCTGTCGGCGATCGGCGACGAGGACGTCAAGGTCAGAGCGCTCGCGGCGGGCGCCGACGACTACGTCACCAAGCCGTTCGGCCCGCGCGAGCTGATCGCGCGCCTTCAGGCCAACTTGCGCCGCGCCGCGACCGACGAGGAGGAGGCCGTCGTTCGCGCCGGTGGCCTCGACATCGACCTTGCGCGCCGGTCGGTCAGCGTCCACGGCAGCGAGGTGCACCTGACGCCGACCGAGTTCGAGCTGCTGCGCCAGCTTGCGCGCAACCGGGGGCGGCTGCTGACCCATCGCGAGCTGCTCGTCTCCGTCTGGGGCGCGGGCTACGGCGAGGACACGCAGGTGCTGCGGGCGCACATCGCCAACCTGCGCCGCAAGATCGAGCCGAACACGACTCCACCCACCCCCCGCGTGATCCGGACCGAGTCGGGCGTCGGCTATCGGTTCGTCGGCTGAGCGCGTCGCGGACCTGCCCCTGGCACCATTCATCGCTGAGACCGACCCACCCGCGCGGCCACGACCAGGAGTGCAATGAGCCAAGACACGCTGACGGTGACCGACAACCGAACCGGCACCAGCTACGAGGTGCCGATCGTGCGCGGCTCGGTCCGCGCGTCCGACCTGGTCGGGCCGTACCTGACTCCCCGTGGCCCGGGGCTCGTGATCTACGACCCGGGTTTCACGCACATCGCGTCGTGCGTCAGCTCGATCACGAACATCGACCTCGAGCACGGCGGACTCGAGCATCGGGGATACGCGATCGAGGATCTCGCCGCTCGATCGACGTACGTGGAGGTCGCCTACCTGATGATCTACGGCGAGCTGCCGACCGCGACCGAGCTCGAGCGCTGGCACCGCGAGCTGTCGACTCGCAAGTTCGTGCACGAGAACGTCAAGCGCTTCATCCAGGGGTTCCGCTACGACGCCCATCCGATGGCGATGGTCGCGGCCGCCGTCGGTGCGCTCGGGAGCTTCTACCCGGATGCGGCCGACGTCCGCAACCAGGCCACGCGCGACCTCCAGATCATGCGGCTGGTGGCCAAGCTGCCGACGCTCGTCGCCTATGCCTACCGGCACGGGACCGGGAGGCCGTTCGTGTACCCGTCCGACGAGCTCAGCTACACCGGCAACCTGCTGTCGATGCTGTTCCGGATGAGCGAGCTCGAGTACCGTCCCGATCCAGCCATCGAGCGGGCGCTCGACGTCCTCATGATCGTCCACGCCGATCACGAGCAGAACGCCTCGACGACTGCCGTGCGCGCCGTCGGGTCGACCTATGCGAATCCCTACGCGGCGATCGCGGCCGGGGTCCAGGCGCTGTCGGGACCCGGACGCGGTGCGGCCGACCTCGCGGTCCTCGAGATGCTGCGCGAGATCGGCTCGGTCGACCGCGTGCCCGAGTTCCTCGAGCAGGTAAAGGCGGGCGAGCGGGTCCTGATGGGCTTCGGCCACTGGGTCTACAAGGCGTATGACCCGCGCGCCCGGATCCTGCGCGAGCAGCTCGAGCGGCTGTTCGAGCACCGTCCGCCGGATCCACTGCTCGAGGTCGCCGACGAGCTGTACGCCCGCTCGCGTGAGGACGACTACTTCGTCTCGCGGCGGATCTTCCCGAACGTCGACCTGTACTCGGGGCTGACGTACGAGGCGCTCGGGATCCCGCCGGCGATGTTCGGCGTGATGTTCGCACTGGCTCGCAGCGCCGGCTGGATCGCCCAGTGGCGGGAGATGATCGGCGACCCCGAACAGAACTCGATCCGCCCGCGGCAGGTGTGGGCCGGATCCGCCAGTCGCGAGTACGTCGCACTCGAGCAGCGCGGCTGACCTTCACAGAATCTGTATAGCCACGGCCGCGATCTGCACGCGGCCTTGACACCGACCGAGCAACGATCTCGTGGCTATGAGTGACGTGCTCGCAATCGTGCTGGCCGTAGTCGTGTTCGGGCTGATGTACGCGCTGATCCACGGGATCGACCGCGTATGAGCGGCTCTGACATCTTCGGGCTCGTCGTCTCGGCCCTGGTCTGCCTGTACCTCCTGTACGCGCTGCTGCGTGGCGAGCGGTTCTGAGCACCAAGTGACTTCGGGACCGGCTAGATGACGTTCACCGGCTGGCTGACGATCTTCGCGTTCGTCGTCGTCCTGACGGCGCTCGCGATCCCGCTCGGCAGCTACATGGCCGCCGTCTACACCGGCGGACGCACGTTCATGGACCCGCTGCTGCGGGTGCCGGAACGGTTCCTGTATCGGGTGATGCGGGTCGACCCGACCGTCGAGCAGGACTGGAAGGCGTATGCGAAGAGCCTGATCGTCTTCTCGCTCGCCGGCTGGTTGCTCCTGTACTTCATCCTGCGCACGCAGAACCTGTGGAGCTTCACCGGGCTGAACCCGATGGGGTTCCACTCGGCGCCCTGGAACGTCACCTTCAACACGACCTCGTCGTTCGTGACGAACACGAACTGGCAGTACTACGGCGGCGAGACGACGATGAGCTACTTCAGCCAGATGGCTGGGCTGACCGTGCAGAACTTCGTCTCGGCCGCGGTCGGCATCGCGGTCGCCGTCGCGCTCATCCGCGGGATCGCCTCGCGCAGCGGCCACTCGATCGGCAACTTCTGGCAGGACGTGGCCCGCACCGTGCTGTGGGTCCTGTTACCGATCTCGTTCGTGTCGGCACTCGTGCTCGTCTTCCAGGGGTCGATCCAGAACTTCTCGCACTACCTGAGCCTCACGACGATCACCCATCTTCCACAGCAGATCGCGATGGGTCCTGTCGCCTCGCAGGAGGCGATCAAGATGCTCGGGACCAACGGCGGCGGCTTCTTCAACGCCAACTCGGCGCACCCGTTCGAGAACCCGACCGGCTTCACCAACCTCTACGAGATGCTGCTCGTGCTGGCCATCCCGGCGGCACTCGTGTTCGCGTACGGAAGGATGGTCGGCAACCGCCGCCAGGGTCACGCGATCTACGCGACGATGATGGTGATGTTCCTCGGCGCGGTGATCGTGTGCTACGTCGCCGAGGCGCATGGGTCGCCCGCCCAGCACGCCGCCGGGCTGCACACCGCTGTCGTGTCGGGGTCGAGCGGCGGTAACATGGAGGGCAAGGAACAGCGGTTCGGGATCGCGGGCTCGGAGCTGTTCGACGTGGTCACGACCGTCACTTCGTGCGGTGCCGTAAACAGCGCGATCGAGTCGTTCACCGGGATCGGCGGCGCCGTGCCGCTCGCCAACCTGTCGGCTTCCGAGGTGATCTTCGGCGGCGTCGGCACCGGCCTGTACTCGATTCTCCTGTATGTCCTGCTGGCGGTGTTCATCGGCGGGCTGATGGTCGGTCGCACCCCGGAGTACATCGGTAAGAAGATCGAGGCGCGCGAGATCAAGCTCGTCTCGCTCGGAATCCTGATCACGCCGCTGGCCGCGCTGTTCGCGACCGCCCTGGCGACGGCTTCGAGCGCCGCGCGTGCCTCGATCGACACCGCGATCACCGGCGGCGGCCCGCAGGGCTTCTCCGAGACGCTGTATGCGTACCTGTCGGAGGCCAACAACAACGGCTCGGCGTTTGCTGGTTACACCGGCTATGCGGGCACGTTCGGGAACGGGGCGGGCTCGCACGGCTTCACCTTTACCGACCTGCTCGGCGGCTTCACGATGGTGTTCGCGCGGTTCGCGCCGATCCTGTTCGCTCTGGCGGTGGCGGGGTCGCTCGCCGGCAAGCGGATCAGCCCACCCGGTCTCGGGACGATGCGCACCGACAACGGCACCTTCGTGGTGCTGTTGATCGGCGTGATCGTCCTCGTCGGCGCACTCACCTTCTTCCCCGCCCTGCTGCTCGGTCCGATCGTCCAGGGGCTCACCGGCCACCTCTACGGCTAGGTTCGCGGCATGCGCAAGGACATCGTCAACGCCGGACTCGGGATGCTGGTACTGACGCTTCTGTGCGGGATCCTGTACCCGCTCCTCGTCACCGGCGTCAGCCAGGTCGCGTTTCCCGGCAACGCCAACGGCCAGCAGGTGTTCGTGCACCGCAAGCTGGTCGGCTCGAAGCTGATCGGCCAGAGCTTTACCGAGCGCAACGGTAAGCCGGACCCGAGGTACTTTCAGACGCGTCCGTCCGGCACGAGTCCTGCTGACAACGCAGCCGGAAGCGCGTTCGCCGACTACGGCCCCAACAGCGTCGTCACCGAGCGTGCGCTGGTCGCGAACATCAGGGCCTACATCGCCCTCAACGGGCGTTACTACCCTGGCGGGCTGACCGCCGCGCGGGTGCCCGTCGACGCAGCAGACACCTCGGCGTCGGGCATCGACCCCGACGTCTCCGTCCGCAACGCCGACATCCAGGCCTACCGGATCGCCGCCGTTCGTCACCTCAGCCGGTCGACGGTCGACCGCCTGATCTCACGGTTCACCGGCCGCCGCGGGCTCGGCTTCTCCGGCGAGCCCGGAGTCAACGTGCTGGAGCTCAACCTCGCCCTCGACCGCATCAGCTGATCCGTCCCACATGGCCACAGTCACCTCTGCCCCCACCCCCGCCCCGCCGGCCCAGCCCCAGGAGCGCCGTGCGATCTCCCTGTTCAGGCGCGACATCGTCGTCCGCGCACTGATCGACAGCGTGATCAAGCTCGACCCGCGCGTGCAGATCCGCAACCCGGTGATGTTCGTCGTCGAGGTCGGCGCTGCGATCACGACGTTCACCTGGCTCAAGCAGGTGTTCGGGGGTCAGGCGCTCGGCGGCTACGACCCTGCCTGGTACACGTTCGTGATCTCCGCCTGGCTGTGGTTGACGGTGATCTTCGCGAACATGGCCGAGGCGTTCGCCGAGGGGCGTGGCCGTGCCCAGGCGGACACGCTGCGCTCGATGCGCCAGGAGACCGTCGCGACGATGCTCGACGGCAGCACGAAGCGCGCCAACGAACTGATCCGCGGCGACCAGGTGGTCGTCGTCGCCGGCGAGCTGATCCCGGGCGACGGCACCGTGATCGAGGGGATCGCATCCGTCGACGAGTCCGCGATCACCGGCGAGTCGGCGCCCGTGATCCGCGAGTCGGGCGGTGACCGCTCGGCGGTGACGGGCGGCACCCGGGTGCTGTCGGACCGGATCGTCGTCGATATCAGCCAGGAGCCGGGGCACTCGTTCCTCGACCGGATGATCGCGCTCGTCGAGGGGGCCGCGCGGCGCAAGACGCCCAACGAGATCGCGCTCGGCATCCTGCTCGCCGGGCTGACGCTGATCTTCATGATCGTGGTCGCGACGCTGCGGCCGTTCGGGCTGTTCGCCCACACGGTCATCTCGGAGACGACGCTGATCAGCCTGCTGGTCGCGCTGATCCCGACGACGATCGGAGCCCTGCTCTCGGCGATTGGGATCGCGGGGATGGACCGGCTCGTACGCCGCAACGTGCTGGCCCTGTCGGGCCGCGCGGTCGAAGCCTCGGGCGATGTCGACGTGCTGCTGCTCGACAAGACGGGCACGATCACGATCGGCAACCGGCTGGCGGCCGAGTTCATCCCGATGCCGGGCGTGTCCGAGGCCGAGCTGGCCGAGGTGGCGCAGCTCGCCTCGCTGGCCGACGAGACTCCGGAGGGCCGTTCGATCGTCGTGCTCGCCAAGCAGTACGGGATCCGCGAGCACGACATGGCAGAGCTGCACGCGCAGTTCGTGCCGTTCACCGCGCAGACGCGGATGAGCGGCGTCGACGTCGACGGCCGGCGGCTGCGCAAGGGCGCCGGCGACGCCGTGATCAAGTTCGTGACCGAGGCCGGCGGCCGTCCGCCCGCAGACCTGCAACCCGTGCTGGACCGGATCGGCCGCGAGGGCGGCACCCCCCTGGCGGTTGCCCGCGACAGCCAGGTGGTGGGCGTGATCTACCTCAAGGACACGATCAAGGAGGGGATGCGCGAGCGCTTCGACCAGCTGCGGGCGATGGGGATCCGGACGATCATGATCACCGGCGACAACCGCCTGACCGCTGCCAAGATCGCCGAGGAATCGGGCGTCGACGACTTCCTCGCCGAGGCGACGCCCGAGGCGAAGCTCGCGTTGATCAAGGATCAGCAGGCGCAGGGGCGGATGGTCGCGATGACCGGCGACGGCACCAACGACGCGCCGGCCCTCGCCCAGGCCGACGTCGGCGTCGCGATGAACACCGGCACGCAGGCTGCGCGTGAGGCGGGGAACATGGTCGATCTCGACTCCAATCCGACGAAGCTGATCGAGATCGTCGAGGTCGGCAAGCAGCTGCTGATCACCCGCGGTGCGCTGACGACGTTCTCGATCGCCAACGACGTCGCCAAGTACTTCGCGATCCTGCCGGCGATCTTCGTCACCACCTGGGCCTACACGCATCACGGCAAGGGACCGCTCAACGTCCTCAACGTCATGTCGCTCGGGACACCACGCTCGGCGGTGATCAGCGCGATCGTGTTCAACGCGATCGTGATCCCGGCGCTGATCCCGATCTCGCTCAAGGGCGTCCGGTATCGCGCGATCGGCGCAAGTGCGCTGCTTCGCCGGAATCTCTGGATCTACGGCGTCGGCGGCCTGATCGCGCCGTTCGTCGGGATCAAGCTGATCGACCTGATCGTTCACAATATCCTCGGCGCTTGAGGGGTGATCCCAACCGGCCCATGTGGGCCGACGCACGAGGTGGTGGATGGAGCTTCAGGCCGAGACGGGGGCACAGCCGGATCTGGCCCCGCCCCGCAGCGGCAGGGGCCGTTACAAGATATTCCTGGGAATGGCCGCCGGCGTCGGCAAGACCTACCGGATGCTGCAGGAAGGCCAGGCCGAAGCCGAAGCCGGGCGTGACGTCGTGATCGGCTACCTCGAGGCACACGAGCGCCCCGAGACGATCGCGCAGGCCGCCGGGCTCGAGGTCGTCCCCCGCCGCGGCATCACCTACCGCGCCAACCGCCTCGAGGAGATGGACCTCCAGGCGATCCTCGCCCGCGCGCCGGAGCTCGCGCTGATCGACGAGCTGGCGCACACGAACGTGCCCGGGGTCGAGCACGAGAAGCGCTGGCAGGACATCGAGGACGTGCTCGCGGCCGGGATCGACGTGTACTCGACGGTCAACGTGCAGCACCTCGAGAGCCTCAACGACCAGGTCTGCGAGCTGACCGGGATCCGCGTGCGCGAGACGGTGCCGGACGCGATCGTCGGCGCCGCCGACGACGTCGTCCTGATCGACATCACCCCGCAGTCGCTGATCGAGCGGCTGCTGGCCGGAAAGGTGTATCCGGGCGAGCGGGTGCAGACCGCACTCGACCACTTCTTCAAGCTCGAGAACCTCAGCGCGCTTCTCGAGGTCGCGCTGCGGCAGGTCGCCGACGAGGTCGAGGCCAAGCGGCTCCCGGCCGATGCCGGCGCGAGCGGTGCGCGTTCGCGTGAGGAGCGGCTGATCGACATCGCTGCACCGCAGGCGATCTCAGAGCGGCTGCTGGCGCTGGTCACGCCGAGCCCGCAGAGCCAGCGGATCGTCCGCCGGGCCTGGCGCTCGGCCCAGCGGCTCGGCGCCGAGCTCGACGTCCTGTGGGTGGCCCCGCGCGACCCGTCCGTCGCCCAGCAGGACCAGCTCGACGCGCTGCGTCGGCTCGCCGCGGTGCTCGGCGCCCACATGCTCGTCGAGCACGGCGACGACGCCGCGCTGGTGGCGCAGCGGGTCGCGCACGAGCGTGGCACGACGTACGTGCTGATGGGTCCCCCGGCCGAGCGCAACCTGCTCGCGCGGCTGCGTGGACCGACGCTCGCGGTGCGCCTGCTCGACCTGCTGCCGGGAGTCGATCTGCGAATCGTCACGGACCGCACGCTGCGACGGGAGCGTGAATCGTGACCGCGGCGCTGATCGTCGTGAGCGGAGCGCTGGCGCTCGCAGTCGTGCTGCTGGCGAGCGTGGCGTGGCGTGGCCGCGCCCGCGTCGAACCTTCGCCGCAGGCGATGTCCTCGTCGCGAATCCTGTTCCCGTTCGTCGCGCAGGGCCTCGCACCGCGAGCGCTCGACTCGGCATTGCGACTGGCCCGGGCCGAGCAGGGCACGCTCGTGCCGGTGTTCCTCGCTCGCGTCGCGCGGCACCTGCCGCTCGACACGCCGCTTCCCCGCCAGTCGCTGATCGCGATCCCGTTGCAGGAGGCGATCGAGCAGCGAGCGACCGCGTTCGGCGTCCCGGTCGAGTTGCGGATCGAGCGGGGCCGCTCGGTGCGCCACGCGATGCGCCAGACGATCGAGCACGAGCGCTTCGATCGGATCGTCGTTGCCGCGGCGAGCGGCAGCGCTCCCGGTTTCGACGCCGACGACATCGCCTGGCTGCTGCTGCACGCTCCGGGCGAGATCGTGGTCCTGCGACCCGACCCGAGCCGCGAGGTCGGGGTCCCGGGCCGCACGGCGCCGCCCCGCCGGCGCCGTGCGCTGGCGCGCCTGTAGCCCGCCCGAGCTGCGGTCCGGGCACCCAGGTTAGTTCCGTGGGCCTTCGGCCGTACGCGGATCGGTGAAATGCGTGAGGATCCGGGGGTCGCTCGTTGACGTCGCGTTTTCCCTGGTGCTTGTGAGCCCGTGGTTAGTTTGACGCAGGGTCCTCCCCCGGTGTACCGG
>DAHUYL010000198.1 GCA_027315255.1 Solirubrobacterales bacterium
GGTCATGAGCTCCTCGATGCGGATGGTGGCCAGCGGGTCCAGGGCCGAGCACGGCTCGTCCATCAGGATGACGTCCGGCTTCACGGCGATGGCCCGGGCGATGCACAGCCGCTGCTGCTGGCCGCCGGACAGCCCGAGCGCGCTCTGCTTGAGGCGGTCCTTGACCTCGTCCCACAACGCCGCCCCGCGCAGCGCCCGCTCGACCCGCTCGTCGATCCCGTCCTTCATCCCGAGGTTGCGGGCGGCCCCGGCGACGTTGTCGGCGATCGACTTCGGGACCGGGTTCGGCTTCTGGAAGACCATCCCGATCCGCCGCCTGACCTCGACGCGGTTGGCGCGGGCGTCGTACAGGTCGTGACCGTGGTAGGTCAACTTGCCGGACAACCTGAACCCGGCGATCGAGTCGTTCATCCGGTTGAGGCTGCGCAGGAACGTGCTCTTGCCGCAGCCGGACGGGCCGATCAGGGCGGTCACGAGGTTGCGGTGGATCTTCATGTTGATCCCCTCGAGCGCGAGCTTCGGGCCGTAGTGGACGGCGACGCCGAGCGCCTCGAACACGACCTGACGCTCGACCCCCTGGGGCTGCTCGGCGTCTGCTCGCGCCGGCGCGACCGGCGCGAGGCGGACCCGGGGATGCGGACCGGTCACGGGTTGCGGGGTGAGCGAAGTCGTCATAGGCCGCGCTTTCTCTGGCTGCGCCGGAGCAGCAGTCGCGCTCCGACGTTCAACAGCAGGATCGTAACGACGAGGACGAAGGCCATCCCCCAGGCCTGCCTGAGGGCGCCCGCGTATCCCCCTTCGACGAGCGTCCAGATCTCGAACGGAATGCTCGGCACACCGTGGAGGGGGTTCACCTGAATCTTCGGTCCGAACACCGCTACGGTGAACAGCAGCGGCGCGGTCTCGCCCAGCGCCCGTGCGATCGCGAGGATCGTCGCGGTCAGGATCGCACCGGAGGCGCTTGGGAGGATCACCCCGAGAATCGTCCGCCAGCTCGAGACGCCGAGCGCGTCGGCCGCCTCGCGCAGCGTTGCGGGGACGCGGTTGAGCGCCTCGAGCGAGGCGCGCGTGACCAGCGGCGTCATCACGATCGACAGCGCGAGCCCCGCGGCGTACGCCGAGTCCTCGTGCGTCGTCGCCACCAGCAGCGCGAACAGGAAGATGCCGGCGATGATCGTCGGTAGCCCGTTCATCAGGTCGAGCATCGTCCGCACGACCGCGTTCATCCGCGGGCCGGCGAACTCGCTCAGGTAGATCGCCGTCAGGATCCCGACCGGCACCGCGATCAGCGTCGCGATCAGCCCGATCTCGAGCGAGCCGAGCAGCGCCGGCATCATCCCGCCCGCCTGGCCGGTCAGCGGCGGGAGCGTGCCGCCGGTCAGGAACGACCAGCTGATCACGCCGATCCCCTTGATCGCGACGTACCCGACGAGGATCGCGAGCACGACCACGGCGAGCCCGGCGGCGGCGATCGTCGAGCCCTGGACGGCGCGACTGACCCGCATCCGCCGGCGCAGGTTGCCGCTCGGCGCCAGCGAGAAGGACGGATCGGGAATCGCGCTCATTGCCCGCTCACCCCAACGCCATCCGGGTCCGGAAGCCGGCCGCGATCTGGCGCGCGAGCAGGTTGACGACGAGCCCGATCACGAATACGACGACGCCGCAGTAGTAGAGCGCCGAGGTGTGCAGTGCGCTGTCGGGGCTTCCGAACTGGATCGCGATCGCGCTGGCGAGCGAGTTGCCGGGGTTGAACAGGCTGGCCGACAGGTCGTTGACGCCGCCGATCACCTGGGCGACGGCGATCGCCTCACCCGTCGCGCGACCGAAGCCGAGCACGCAGGCAGCCACGATCCCGGACGTCGTCGTCGGCAGCACGACGCCGCGGATCACCTCCCAGCGGGTGGCGCCGAGCGCCTCGGCGCCCTCCTGGAGCTCGCGCGGCACGGTCAGGAACATGTCGCGGCACAGCGCCGAGATGATCGGCACGACCATGATCGTCAGCACCAGCGCCGCTGTGAACAGCGACAGGCCGCTCTGCGGGACCGGACCGAACAGGTTGCCGACCAGCGGGATCCAGCCGAGCACGGTGTGCAGCGCCGGTTCGAGCGTCGACTGCGAGAACGGCGCGATCACGATGATCCCGATGAACCCGATCACGATGCTCGGGACCGCCGCCAGCAGCTCGACGAGCGGCCCGACGACCGCCGCCACCGGCTTCGGCGCGAGCATCGCCAGGTAGATCGCGATCGCGACGCCGAGCGCGGTTGCGAGGATCAGCGCGAACACCGACGTGATCAGCGTCCCGTAGATCAAGCTCAGCGCCCCGAACACGCCGGGCGACCTGGGGGTGACCACCGGGTTCCACGTCTTGTGGATCAGAAACCCGGGCCCGAACTTCCCGATCGCCTGCGACGCACCGTTGATCACCTCGTAGGCGACGGCGATCATCGCGAGCAGCACGATCGCGCCACCGGCGAAGCACAGCCACCGCAGCGCGAGGCTGGCTCGACGGTCGATCGCGTTCAGCCGGGCGCGGGCTTCGCGCAGCCGGACGGCGGGATTGGGAACGCCTGGGGCGATGGCCGACATTCGACGGCGGAGGCTAGATCAATCTCGGCAAGGCGCGCGGGGAGCCTGCCGAGGTGGACACAAGCTTTCCAAATCTCGGTAACAACTCAGTAACAAGTGGGGGCCTTGTGCAGCGTCATTCTTGTCCACAGGCGTGGTCGGCCGGTCACGCCCTCACTGCTGTGTCAAGTGGCAAGCGACCACCTCTCCTGGGGAAAGGACCTCAACTTTGCATCTCAAACGGCTCATCTGCTGCGCGGCGGTGGCGCTCGGCGCGAGCGCCGCGATCGCCACGACCGCCGCTTTCGCGGGCGGCTCGCTGTCCGGTGCGGGCTCGACGCTCGTCGCCCCGCTCGAGGCCGAGTGGGCGCACGCGTTCCAGAGCTCGACCGGCAACAGCGTCAGCTACGCCGCCGTCGGCTCCGGTACCGGCATCTCGGACATCTCGCACAGCGTCGTCGACTTCGGCGCCTCGGACGCGCCGATGACGACCGCCCAGGCGAGCGGCTGCAGCAACTGCCTCCAGATCCCGTGGGCGCTGAGCGCCACCGGCATCGGCTATCACATCAACGCGCTCAAGAGCGGCCTGCATCTGACGGGGCCGATTCTCGCCGGGATCTACCTGGGACAGATCACCAATTGGGACGACCCGCAGATCACGAAGATCAACAAGGGCATGAAGCTCCCGAACCTGAAGATCACGCCGGTGTTCCGCTCGGATGGCTCGGGCGACACGTTCGCGTTCACCCACTTCCTCTCCCAGGTCAACGCGACCTGGGCTTCGACGAAGAGCTTCGCGACGACGGTCAACTTCACGGTCGGGATCAGCGGCAAGGGCAACTCGGGTGTGGCTGCGGATGTGACCTCGACCAACGGCTCGATCGGCTACATCAGCGGCGCCTACCTGATCGCCCAGCACATCTCGACCGCCGCGATCCAGAACCAGGCCGGCAACTTCGAGTTCCCGAACATCAACAGCATCATCAACGCGGCGCAGCAGGTCACGTCCGCGAGCCTCGGCGGGGTCCAGACCCCGGCAGGCCTATCGGTCACGAACGCGCCGAAGAAATTCAAGATCGCCTACCCGATCTCGACCTTCACGTACGTGATCGCGCCGAAGGGCGGCAAGAACGATGCGCTCGTCAAGCAGTTCATCATGTACGCCCTGACGACAGGGCGCAGCATGGGGATCGGCGCCGACTTCGCGCCGCTGCCGACGTTCGTCCAGAAGTACGACGAGACCGAGACCAACCAGCTGTAGCAGTAGCAGCCCCGCCCCGGTCCGGCACACAAGCCGGACCGGGGCCGCTGGTCTCTGAACGGTTGGTGAACGCGCGCGCGGGCACCTGTTCAGCGCGCCGGCGCGCTGGGACAATCGCCGGCATGGAGAACCACCGCAGAGGCTCCGTGCTGGTCGTCGAGGACGAGCCGACGATCGCCGAGGTGGTCGCGCGCTACCTCGCTCGCGCGGGCTACGACGCCGCGATCGCGAGCGACGGCCCGTCCGCGCTCGAGGCCGCGATGCGGTCCCGGCCAGACCTCGTCGTGCTCGATCTGATGCTCCCGGGCATCGACGGGCTCGAGGTGATGCGGCGGCTGCGCGAGCACGACCGCGACCGGATCGCGGTCATCCTCCTGACTGCGAAGGGCGAGGAGTCCGACAGGGTCACCGGCCTGCGGCTCGGCGCCGACGACTACGTCGTCAAGCCGTTCTCGCCGACGGAACTGGTCGCCCGCGTCGACGCGGTCCTGCGGCGGCTCGACACCTCGCCGGCCCGGGACGCGCCGCTCGAGCTGCCGGACATGGCGATCGATCCGGCGGGGCGCCGGCTCGTCGTCCGCGGCGAGGAGGTCCAGCTCACCCAGCGCGAGTTCGACCTGCTGCTGTTCCTGGCACGCCACCCGGGCCAGGTGTTCAGCCGCGAGCAGCTGATGGACGCGATCTGGCAGTACTCGTTCTACACCGACACCTCGACCGTCACCGTCCACATTCG
>DAHUYL010000204.1 GCA_027315255.1 Solirubrobacterales bacterium
GACGCCGAGCTCCGCGGCCAAGCGGCGCGCGAGCGGCGAGACCTTGGCGCGCGCGGTTCGCGCTCCGGCCGGCGCTCCGGGTGCGGCGCCCGCGGCAGCGCCTGGTCGGACGGTTGCGCCCGACGGGCCGGCGCCGTCGGAGATCCTGCCGATCGGAGCGCCGACCGCCAGCGTCGCGCCGTCACCGGCGATGATCTGCAGCCTGCCGGAGTGCTCCGCCTCGTAGACCATCGTGGCCTTGTCCGTCTCGATCTCGACGAGCTCCTCGCCGCCACGGACCGGCTCGCCGTCATGCTTCAGCCAGCGGACGATCGTTCCCTCGGCCATCGAGTCCGACAGCTTCGGCATGTGCACGGTGGGCACCGCTAGCACCCCCGCGAGAAACGGCTGCCCCACCTGTCCACAGCCGGGTCAGTCCTTGAATTCCCGCGCCGCGCCGGGAGCCGGATACGGAGCCTCGAGGCCACGCTCGATGAGCCGCGCGATCTCGCTCTCGACCTCGACCTCGACCGCGTCGAGCACCGCCGGCTGCTCCCCGAGATCGTCGAGCAGGGCCGCGCGCGCGAGCACGAGCGGATCCCGCTCGCGCCATGCCTCGAGCTCGCCTTCCTTGCGATACGCGCCGGGATCGCTGCGCGAATGGCCGACATAGCGATAGGTGCGCGCTTCGATGAACTGCGGGCCCTCACCGGCGCGCGCCCGCCCCACGGCCTCGGCGGCGGCGGCCCGCACGGCCCGCACGTCCTGGCCGTCGACGCTCGCCGCGCCCAGTTCGAGCGTCTCCGCACGGGCCCGGATCTGACCGGCGGTCACGTCCTCCCACGGCGTGAACTCCCCGTACAGGTTGTTCTCGCACACGTACACGACGGGCAGTCCCAGCACCTTCGCGAAGTTGAGGCATTCGTGGAAGTAGCCCTGGTTGGTCGCCCCGTCGCCGAAGAACGCGACGGCCACGCCCTGGCGGCGGCGCAGCGCGAGCGCCGCACCGGTCGCCGCTGCGATGCTGCCGCCGACGATCCCGAAGCAGCCGATCAGCCGGTGCTCGAGGTCGACCACGTTCATCGAGCCGGCGCGACCGCCGCACACCCCGGTGGCGCGGCCGAGCAGCTCGTCGAGCAGGCCCTGCGGGTCGACGCCGAGCGCCAGCGCGTGACCGTGACCGCGATAGGTCCCGGCCGCCCGGTCGTCCTCGCCGAGCGTCGAGCAGACGCCGACGGCGACCGCCTCCTGACCGGAGTACAGGTGCGTCGTGCCGTGGACCTCACCCCGCTGGAACAGCGACTGGACCGTCTCCTCGAAGCGGCGGATCAGCCGCATGCGCCGGTACAGCGTCAGCAGCAGCGCCTTGTCGGCATGGCCGTCCACCGACGCGGCGTGCTCGGCCTCAGTGTGCGGGGACGCCATCTCGCTCGACCAGATCGACGCCGCGCACGTACCCGTCTCGCGCGAGAAGATCGGCGCCGCGCACGTACTGGCGCCCCGCAACGAGCAGCTCCTCTGCCGGGAACCGCGTGAGGATCTCCGGGCCGTCGGCGGTGACCACCACCTCCTCCTCGATCCGCGCGGCCGAGCGGCCGTCGCTCGCGGGGCAGTAGGTCTCGAGTGCGAACACCATCCCCTCCTCGATCTCCGCCGGAGACGCGATCGAGTGAAGCCGCGAGATCATCGGCGCCTCGTACAGGCCGACGCCGAGCCCGTGGCCGAACTGCAATCCGAAGCAGGCCTCCTCACTGGCAAAGCCGAGCTCCTCGGCGGTCGGCCAGACGGCGGCGATCTGATCGGTCGTCACGCCGGGGCGCACGAGCTCGATCGCCGCGTCCAGCCACTCGCGGCATTGCTTGTAGGCGTCGAGCTGCGACGCGGTCGCACCGCCGACGCAGAAGGTCCGGTAGTAACACGTCCGGTAGCCCATGAACGAGTGGATGATGTCGAAGAAGGCCTGGTCACCTGGCCGCAGCAGCCGGTCGGAGAATACGTGCGGGTGCGGATTGCAGCGATCCCCGGAGACCGCGTTGATCGCTTCCACCTGCTCGGATCCGAGCTCGAACAGCAGTCGCTGCGCCTCGGCGACGACCTCGTGCTCGCGCACGCCCGGGCGCAGCATCTCGTAGATCCGCTCGTATACGGCGTCCACGATCGCGGCCGCGTGGTCGAGCAGCGCGATCTCGTCCTGCGTCTTGATCCGGCGCGCGCTCAGCATCACCGGCTGAGCGTCGGCGGTGCGGATCTCCTTGCGGTGCAGCGCCGCCAGCGTCTCCATGTCGCTCAGATCGATGCCCAGCTGCTCGCGCTCGAGTCCTCGCTCCCGCAGCTCCTCGAACACGTGGCCGGCGAGCAGGTCGGGCGCGCCGGTGTCGCGCGGCATCGCGCCGCGCATGCTGGTCACTCCGGCGCGCCAGCTCGTGGCCGGCAGCCACGGCGCGTACATCTGGTGATGGCGTGCGGCGGAGCCGAAGTCCCACAGCACCGGATCGCCGACCCGGGGCAGCAGCGCGCAGCGGGCGCTCTTGTCGCGCGCCCATTCGCCGATGTGGGTGCTCGTCAGGTACCGGATGTTGTTCTGGTCGAAGACGAGCACGGCGCCGAGCTCGGAGCGCTCGAGCGCCTCGCGCGCCCGCTGCAGGCGCTCGGCGCGCAGTCGCGGGAAGTCGATCCGCTGCTCCCAGTCGACGGCCATCGTGGCACCGCGCGATGCGATCACGTGCCAACCTCGCTTCCTGCTCGCTCGAGCGCTGCCGCAAGATAGTCCCAGTCGCGGTTGAAGCGGTAGGAGTAGTTGGCCGGGGGCTGAGGCGACTGCGTCTCGAGCCAGCGCACCCGGCCGCTGCCACGATGGCGGAATGCGTGGATGCACCCGACGCCCGTCCAGAACGCGTCGCCGGGGCCCAGCGTGAACACCTCGCCGTCTGCCTCCGCCTCGACCTCGCCCTCGAGCATGTAGTACATCTCCTCGAGCGGATGGTCGTGAGGCTGGGCGACGCCACCGGGCTGGTACTCGACCATGAACATCGTGTGCAGAACGGCGCCGAGCCGCTGGTCGATCAGCATCTTGACCGCGATCCCGCTGTAGGCGAGCAGCGCCGTCGCCATGCTCGCCGACACGCTGGGCGCGTCGACGGGCGCGCCCAGCTTACGGCTGTCGAGGTCCATGTCGGTCGTCCCGAGACGGAAGAACGCGCGCGTACGAGGGTCGCGGATGTCGGGCCGCTCGCCGCGGTCCTCGGGCGCGCGCACGCCCGTCCAGAACGTGTCCGGAGGCTGGGCGGGCGGACGGAGGGGGTGGGCGGGCGGGAACGTGTCGCGCGGAGCGGGGCAGTTGACCTCGAGCACGAGCGCCTCGCCCTTCTCGGCCCCGCGCCACGCGTGCGGGACTCCGACCGGCAGCAGCCCGCACTCGTTCGGCGCCAGCGAGTAGGTGCGCCCCTCGACGGTCAGCCGCGGGTTGCCTTCCAGCACGTAGAAGCTCTGCTCGGTCGAGTGCAGGTGCTCGTCGACGCGGGCCTCCGGGGCGAATGCGGCGAGCGCCACGCCGGTGTGCACCGCGCCCACGTGACGGCCGACCAGCACCGTCCGCCGCAGCCCCTCCGCTCGCCCGTCGGGCGGTCCTGCGCCGGCCGGCTCGGGCTCGCCGGCGCGGATCACCGCGTACTGCCTGGTCGGCGGCTCCATCGCGCTGACGTTAACGCTCGCCGCACGCTCTGTCAAATGTGACTGCACGGTCAGGAAAGCCCTGCGTCTCGCCGCAGACGGGGCAGCAGCGCACTGAAGTCGTCATCGCCCATCCCGAGCGCGATCACGCCACGAATCAGCTGCTGGACCACCGCGACTACGGGCAGCGGGACGTCGACCGCGCGCGCCGCGTCGAGCACGAGCGCCAGGTCCTTGTCCATCAGCCGCGTCGAGAAGGTCGAGCTGTAGTCGTCGGCGACGAGCGCATCGGTCTTGTAGGAGACGAACGGGCTGCCGATCGCCGAGCCGCCGATCACCTCGAGCATCGCGCGGCGGTCGATCCCGTGGCGCTCGGCGAGCACGAGCGCTTCCGCGAGCAGCTCCGCGGTGCCGCCGATCATCAGGTTGAGTCCGAGCTTCACGACCCGGGCCTGCTCGTCCGGCCCGACATAGAAGAGCCGGGGCCCGATCTCGGCGAGCAGCTGTGCCCAACGGTCGTACAGCTCGCGCGGGCCCGACGCGATGATCCCGAGGTTCCCAGCTCGGACGACCGCAGGATTGCCGCTGACCGGCGCGCGCAGGTACGCGACGCCGGCGCGAGCGCACGCCTCCGCGACGCGCGCCGAGCTCGTCGCGGAGACCGTGCTCATGTCGATCAGCACGCCGGTTGCGTCCGCATCGAGCAGCCCGCCCTCGCCGCTCGCCACCTCCTCGAGGGCATCGCCATCGGCGAGCATCGTGATCGTCAGCTCAGCATGGCCCCACGCCTGCGCGGGCCGCTCCAGCACGATCGCGCCTCGCTCGGCGAACTGGGCGCAGGCGGAGGCGGTGCGGTTCCAGACGCACAGATCGTGTCCAGCCAGCTCGAGGCGCTCGGCGATGGCCGTGCCCATCCGGCCGAGGCCGAGCACCGCGACCCGCGTCATCGCATCATCCAGGCGCCGTCCAGCTCGAGGTTGACCCCGTTTACGGCCGCGTTGCGCAGCAGGAAGAGCGCGGCGTCGGTGACATCGTGCATCGTCACGCACCGACCCGTCGGGGTGCGTGCGACGACGTTGTCGAGCACCTGTTGCGCGCCGACCCACGCTGGGCTGTCACCGACGATCCCGGGGTGCAGCGCGTTCACGCGGACCGGCGCGAGCTCCACCAGGAACGTGCGCACCATCGACGAGACCGCGCCGTTGACGCTCGTCACGGTCGTCGAGCCGGGGTACGGCCAGCGCATCGCCATGCCGCCGAACAGCAGCACCGAGCTGTGCTCGTGCATCCGCTCGTGGAGCGCGTGCACGACCTCTGTGTAGCCGACCAGCTTCAGCGTCACCAACCTGACGGCGCGAGCGATGTCGTAGTCGCGCACGGAGTTCGAGTCGCGCTCGATCGCCGCGAGCACGACGTGATCGACCGCCCCGACCTCCGCCAGCGCCGAACCGATCGTGTCGGGCGTGGCGAGGTCGAGCGCGACCGCCTTCGTACCGCCGCCGATCTGTTCCGCAACCTGTTCCGCCGCAGCCCGGTCGCGCCCGCTGATCACGACGCGTCCGCCCTCACCGGCGATGTGCTCCGCCAGCGCCCGACCACACCCGCGGGTCCCGCCGACGATCACCGTCGTGCCCTCGCTCACGTATCCCTCTCCCTTCAGCTGTTTAGCTGCAGTGTACAATCGGGGCCGCGCTGTTCAACAGCGTGAGCGATCTAGACGCCTGAGAGGAGAGCAATGCCTGACCGGATTCTCACGACCCACGCGGGCAGCCTGCCACGGCCAGACGCTCTGGCGGACCTGATCTGGGCACAGCTCGATGGGGCGGAGGTGGACGCTGCCGAGCTCGATCGGCAGATCGACGCTGCGGTCGCCGAGATCCTCGCCAAGCAGCGCACCGCCGGCGTCGACATCGTCAGCGACGGCGAGATGAGCAAGACGGGCTTCAGCACGTACGTCAACGAGCGCTTCTCGGGCTTCGACGGCCGCTCCGAGTTCCAGGCCGACGACGTCGCGAACCTGCCGAACCTGGCGATGCGGTTGTTTGCCACCCCTTCGATGGCGCACATCGTCTTCTCCAACTGCGTCGGTCCCGCCGAGCTTAAGGACAAGCAGGCGGTCCATCGGGACGTCGAGCGCTTCAAGCGCGCGCTCGGCGACACGCCCACCTCGAGCGCGTTCATCGGGGCCATCAGCCCTGGCCAGATCGCGTTCAACTATCCCGACCAGTACTACGGCTCGCACGAGCGCTACCTGGGCGCGCTCGCGGAGGCGCTTTCACACGAGTACCGCGCGATCGCCGACGCGGGGTTCAACCTCCAGATCGACTCGCCGGACATCGCGATGGCAGCCCACTGCCGCTCGGTCGGCTCCAGCGTCGGTGACTGGCATCAGCACCTGCCCCTCGCGGTCGAGGCACTCAACGACGCGCTCGACGGGATCCCACCGGAGCGCGTCCGCTTCCACGTCTGCTGGGGCAACTATGCAGGTCCCCACCATCACGACGTGCCGCTCGAGCAGATCATCGACCACGTCTACCGCGTCAACGCCGGCACGATCTACGTCGAGGGCGCCAACCCCCGCCACGCCCACGAGTGGCGCGTCTTCCAGGATCACCCCCTGCCCGACGACAAGAAGGTCATCCTCGGGGTGATCGACACGAAGTCCAACCACGTCGAGCACCCGCGGCTCGTGGCCGACCGGCTCGTGCAGCTCGGTCGCATCGTCGGCGCCGAGCGCGTGCTCGGCGGCACGGATTGCGGCTTCGACACGTTCATCCGCTTCTCGGTCGTCGACCCCGAGGTCGCCTGGATCAAGCTGAAGGCGCTGTCCGACGGCGCCGAGCTCGCCGCGGCCGAGCTGTAGCGCCACGCGGGTCGCTCAGGGGTTGGCCGGGCACGCGCCCGGCCCGACCCCAGGGCGACGAGAGCGCCAGCCCCGATCCCACGACGCCCTTCCGGGCGAGCGCATCCGCCGATCCGCTCGCAGGCTGCGCGCGCACCCGTCAGCGGGTCGATCTCGTGGCCCACGCGTCGAGCGCGACCGCCAGGAGCATCAGCCCGCCGAGCGTGATCTGCTGATACAGCGGGTCGAGCCCGAGCAGCGCGTAGCCGTTGCCGATCAGTGCGATGAACAGCACGCCGAAGAACGTCCGCCAGACGCTGCCGGCGCCGCCAAGGATGCTCGTGCCACCGATCACGACGCCGGCGATCACCGTGAATGTCAGGGTCTGGCCGAAATCGGACGAGGCCTGCGCGCTGAGCACTCGTGAGTCGTCGATCACGCCGCCGAGCGCCGCGGCGCCGCCGAGCAGGGTGAACGTCAGCATCTGCACGAGGCGGACCGGGACGCCCGCCAGTCGGGCCGCGGGCGCGTTCCCGCCGGCGGCGGACATGTAGTGGCCGACGACCGTGCGGGTCAGCAGCAGCCCCATGATCAGGACGAATGCGAGCGTGATCCAGACCGAGGACTTCACGCCGAGGACGACGGTGCCGGCGAGGTCCCCGAACCCGGGATGGCCGAGCAGGATGATCAGGTTGCCGCTCGTCACGAGGCTGCCGAGGCCGGCGACGACGAACGACATCGCGAGCGTCGCGATCAGCGAGTTGATCCGCAGCACCGTGACGATCACGCCGTTGACCGCGCCGATCCCGAGCCCGACGAGGATCCCGATCAGGATCGCAAGCGTCGAGGACGTGCTCTGGGCGACCTGGGCGGCGACGACGCCGGCCAGGACGTACACCGATCCCATCGACAGGTCGATGTTGCCGGCCACCAGCACGAGCGTCGCGGCCGCGGCGATGATCAACGTCGAGGCCTGCTGGTCGAGGATGTTCAGCAGGTTCGTCTTGGTCGCGAACGCCGAGCTCGAGAACGCCAGGACGATGAACAGGACCACGAACGCGACCACGATCCCGTTGCGACGCCCGCGCGCGGCGAACCGGCCGAGCGTGGCGAGCTCCAACGCCGGCAGCCGGCGCTGCGCCGCCGCCGCAGGCGGAAGCTCTTGATTGCTCATGCGGCCTCACCTCGCCCGTCTGGTTCGTACTCGAACGCGGCGGTCAGCACCGCCGACTCCGTGATCTCCTCCCCCTCGAGCTCGCGGACGACCCGCCCCGCGCGCATCACCAGCACTCGATGGGCGAGTCCGAGGATCTCCTCCACATCGGACGAGATCAGCAGCACGCCGCCGCCCAGCGCCGCGAACTCGATCAGCATCTCGTAGATCGCACGTTTCGAACCGACGTCGACCCCGCGCGTCGGCTCATCGACGATCACCACGCGCGGGCTGCGCAGGATGATGCGAGCGAACAGCGCCTTCTGCTGATTGCCGCCGGACAGCGTCCCGACCCCGGCCGCCGGCCTGCCCGAGACCGTCGAGCGCCGCATTGCGTCCTCTGCTGCCCGGCGCTCGGCGCGAAAGTCGAGCACTCCAAATCTCGCGAACCGCGGCAGGCTCGCGATGCTCACGTTCTGCGCCACCGAGCGGGTGAAGATCAGGCCGTCGTCCTTGCGGGACTCCGGCAGCAGAGCGAGCCCTGCGGCGAGGCTCCCCCTGGGACTCAGGCGCCGCGCCCGGCGGCCGTCGATCACGACCTCGCCGCTCGTCCTGGGATCAGCCGCGAATGCGATCCGCGCGAACTCCGTCCGACCGGCGCCGACAAGGCCGGCCAGACCGACGATCTCGCCGGCGCGCACCTCGACGGAGACGCGATGCACGCCCTGGCCCGACAGCTCGCGTACCGACATCACGACCGGCGCGTCCCGGGCCGGTGGCTGCTTGTCGGGAAAGGTCGCGTCGAGCGATCGCCCGAGCATCGCCTGGATCAGCGATTGCTCGCTCTCCACCGCCGCCGGCGAGGTTCTGATCAGTCGACCGTCGCGCATCACGGTCACGGTGTCGGCGAGCTGGAGCACCTCGGCGAGGAAGTGCGAGACGAGGATCACCGTCTTGCCGGCGGCGACGAGCGACCGCACGATCTCGTGCAGCTGGCGCTTCTCGCCTGCCCCCAGCGCAGCCGTCGGCTCATCGAGGATCAACAGCTCGGCGTTGCGGGTCAGCGCACGCAGGATCTCGACCTTCTGCTGCTCTGCCGGGCTCATCGCGGCGCCCGGCTTGTCAGGGGGGATCGAGAAGCCGGCGGTCTCGGTCAACTCGGCGAACCGGCGGCGCAGCTCGCGACGGCGGACGATCCCGACCGTCTGCGCCTCGCCACCGAGCATGACGTTCTCCACCGCCGAGAAGCCGGGCACGATCGCGGCCTCCTGCGAGACCGCGGCGATCCCATGCCTGAGGGCCTCACGGGGCGAGCGGAACTGGACCCGCTCGCCGCCGACGAACAGCTCGCCGCTGTCCGGTGACAGCGCTCCAGCGACGATCCTCCCGAGCGTCGACTTGCCCGCACCGTTCTCGCCGACGAGCGCGTGGACCTGACCGCGCCGGATCACGAGCGATACGTCGTCGAGCGCGCGGACGGCCCCGAACTGCTTGCAGACACCGCTGAGCTCGACGTGAACATCCGCCTCAGCGGCCCCGGTGGGGGGCACCGGGGTGCGCCCTACGCCGCGGCGTCCCGGGAACGGGACGCCGCGGCCTCCAGCGGCTGCGACCGGCGGCAGTGAGTGTGGCTCACCCCTGCCACTCGGCGTGGAACAGCTTCAGGTTGGACTTGGTGATGATCCCCCCGTCCGGCAGGCTGTCGCTCGGATCGACGCCCGTGGACACCGCCCCGGTGCGGATCGCGCTGATCACTTCCTCGGTGACGAGACGACCAGCGGTCGCCGGGAGCTGCACCGCATCCCCGAACCAGCGGCCGGACGCGATCCCTGCGTGCGACGCCGCGCTGCCGCCGTAACCGATCAGCATCACCTTCGACGGCACCACCCGAGCGGCGCCCTCGATTCCCTGGTCGGTACCGGCGATCACGTTCAGGTCGGGAACGGCCGCGACCATGTCCTGGGCCGCGGTGGCGCCGGCTGTGATCGTGTACAGGCACTGCCCTTCCGTGACGACCTGGATGTTCTTGTGGGCGGCGATCGCCTGGTTGTAGCCATTGCGCAGCGCCACGTCGAACGGCGTCGCCTTGAAGTCGTACATGAAGCCGACCTTGCACGGGCTCTTGTGCGCGCACGCCTCGACCGTCAGCTCACCCATCTTGTAGCCGAGGTTGCTCGATACGAACACGACGTTGGCCGACAGGCCCGGTACCTCTGCCTGGTCGGTCGTCAGCTTCGAGCCGAGGATCTCGTCGACGTTGCCGACCTTGATCCCCTTGTGGATCGCCGCCTCGACGCCCTTGATCAGGCCGGGGCCGAAGATCGGCTCGGTGATGATCCCGTTGTACTTGCCAGAGCTGGTGGCGTCCTGGAGCTGCGACAGCTGGGTCGCAGGGTTGTTGTTCGCGTCCAGGACCGTCAGCGAGGCATGCTCGCTGGCGGCCGCCGCCTTCGCCGCGGCGAGCATCGGCTGGTCGTAGCTGTTGGCGAC
The DNA here is from genome assembly GCA_027315255.1 of Solirubrobacterales bacterium. Classification (GTDB taxonomy): domain Bacteria; phylum Actinomycetota; class Thermoleophilia; order Solirubrobacterales; family Solirubrobacteraceae; genus Palsa-465. The sequence goes on from DAHUYL010000204.1 coordinate 10,134, forward strand.
GGCAAAGGTCAGGAACGCGATGCTGACCTTCTTGGATGACGCCGCAGACCGGCGCGCGTGCGACGACGCCGACGCGGCACCGGCCAGTTCGCCGCCGACCAGCGCCAGGCCCGCGACGGCAGCGCCGGCGGCCAGCGCCAACCGCGCCCGGCCGCGACCGCGAGAAACATGCGTGGACAACCTCATCTCCTCCTCCTTTGGTCCTCTCCCGGCGCGACTCGTCCGGCAGGTGGCGTCAGCCTCTCACGCAGACGCCTCGGCACAGCGTATAGCTGCGGCGGACAGTCTGTCAAGCTGAACTGCACGCTACTGGGTGTATAACATCGCTACACACGGATTCCCGTCACCCACGCTCGCCCAGCCCGCGCCTCCCGTGCCCCCGAGGGATTGCGCTCGTCCTGAATGAACGTGTCGCAGCTCGATCAGCGTCGACGCGCGCGAGGGCTCCTGGCCCGAAGCTCGCGTCCCGGCTAGTCGTGTGGCGTGGCCGTCTGCGCGAGCGCTTCCTCGAGCGCGCCCTTGCCACCCGGCCTGCCGGTGATCGCGAGCTCGGGAGACCACGTCGGGACGCGACCGGCGAGCGCCCTGGCCCGCTTGCGACCCGCGACCTCGATCGGCGCACGCTGGCGCAACTGGGCCAGGAGTCGCGTGCTGTACTGCTGCGGGGACTCCTCGGGCGCGATCTCGGACCGATCGAACTCGAAGAACTCGACCCGCACGTGCGGGCGCGACCGCGGGAACCGCGGGATCGCGACCGTCCCGTTGCACGCAACCCCGAGGATCGTCGTCTCCGGCACGGCGCGCGCCAGGTAGCCGACGCCACCGCGGGCCCGCAGCACTCTGCCGAGCGAACGCGTGCCCTCCGGATAGATCCCGATGCACGCGCCTCGGCGGAGCTCGTCGATCGCGCGGTCGAGCGCTCCGGCACCGCCCGACCCACGCTCGATCGGGATCTGCCCCATCCCGGTCAGGACCGCGCCAAGCAGTCTGTTGCTCCACATCGAGGACTTCGCCAGTGCCCTGATCTGTCGACGGGCCAGCGCGGCAATCCCGCTCGCGACGGTATCCCAGTAGCTGTCGTGATCACCGACGATCAGCAACGGCCCCTGCGGCGGCAACAGCTCGAGCCCGGTCACCTGCAGGCGCCCCCACCACACAACCCCTGGGGTCGAGGCGATCATCACGCCACGGTAGGCCGGCGTGATCCGCTCGATTCGATCCGACATCGCCGCGGAGGCTACCGGGGCTCCCCCACGATCGCCCGAGCGCGACATCCGCCGGCGACCGGGACCGCGTTAGACACCATGGCTTGGGCCGCCCGTTGCAGGGGTTGCCCGCCGGGCTGAGAGGCCGGGCGCTCCTCGCGGGGATTTGTCTGGCCGGAGATCGGCTCCGGCTGACCCCAAGACTGAGTGAGGAGGTCCGGCCATGCCCGGAACGATGACCTATGTCGGGTTCGATGTCCACGCCCGCTCGACGCATGCCGCGGCGATCGACGTGATGGGCGGCGAGCTGACGCGGATGCGGTTCGGGAGGGACAGGGCGCGCCTCAGCGGACCGGCCGCGAGCAGGAACTGCGCTGGCGGCATCTCGTGCTTGAGTGCTTGACGAAGCCCGAACCCTCTGGCAGAGTCCGTTCACGGCGGCGACCGGTCGCCGAGCCGTGGGACTTCCCGCCCCGGTCGGGGTTCCATCGGCGAAGGGGATTCGCCCTCTCGGTCGTCTGTGTCACAGGCCATCTTCCGACACCGCGTCACTGGGGGACGAGGGTGTGAAGGAGAGGCTTGTCCATGACCAAGGACGCCAGCTTCAAGAAGGTTGTCCGCCGCCACGCCGAGCAGACCGGTCAGAGGTACTCCGAGGCGTTGGTGGCCCTCGAGGGCCTTGGTGCGCGAATGCACCACGCGCCCGTTGCCGAGCGGCTTCTCGCCCATCTGCGGGACCGCTACGGCATCGACCCGGTCGCGGCCGAGAGGCTCAGCGCGCACAAGACCTACGTGTTCCGTATCGATAGGCGTGACGGCGATCCGTGGGTCGCCCGAGCCTTCCCGCCTGCTCGCCCGAGGGGCGGCGTTGAGGGCGACGCGGCGATCCTGCAATTCCTGGAGCGCCACGACTATCCCGCGGAGCGGCTGGCGGCCGATGATCCGGTCTCCGACTTCGATGGCAGTGCGGTCCTCGTGACGCGGTTCGTCGAGGGCGTCGGGCTGCCCGAGAGCGCGGAGAAGTTCGCGATGATGGGCGAGCTGCTCGGGCGGCTGCATGCGCTTCCCTGCGACGACTCGGCCAGCCGCCCGGGTGGAGCGAGCGGTGAGGACCCGAGCCGTGAGGGCTCGCCACGTCAGGACCTGCTGGCCGCGCTCGCGTTCCTCGACGCCGTGGATACGAAGGTCATGGGCGCCGATCGCGAGCGATTCGAGCGGCTCCGGGACAAGGTGCGCTCGGCCGACGACGGTCACGGCCTTCCGGAGGCCTTGCTCCACGGAAATCTCCTTCACGCCCCCGATCACGCCGTCCTGAGCCGCAACGGGCCGGTCGCGATCAACTGGAAGGCGTCGGGGCTCGGACCGCGCCTCGCTGACTTCGCCTACCTGGTCTGGGGCACGGGTTCGTGGAACCCACGTCAGCCGCACCCGGGTCGTATCGACGCTGCGGTGAACGCGTACCGGCGACACGTCGAGCCGACCGAGGAAGAACTCGACCGGCTCGAGGCGGTCATGTATATCCGGACGCTCTACCTCGCCTGCTTCGGCTACCGGCGAGCCGTCGCCAACGGCCAGAGGTTCCGCGAATGGGGCTTCATCGATCCACCGCAGTACTACAGCTCCACCGCAGCCGCAGTCCGGGCTGCGTTTCGCCGGTAGGTGGACGGGGCGGCAAGGAAACGACGACATCCATCAGCGGCGGGCCGGCATCCTCGCACGAGCGCGGCTCGAGATCCCGAAGGAGATCCTCGAGCAGGTCAGCGCCCCGTGCCCGGCGGTGCCGCTGCGTCGGTGGCTTCTGGTCACCCGCGCGCCGGCCCCTGCAAGAGCGCAGCGGTCCCGCCGTGCTGGGCGATCGGGTTCCAATGCCCGACGGCCTCGTTGACGTGGTCGCGCATCAGCCGCTCGGCGAGCTCGCCGTCGC
>DAHUYL010000004.1 GCA_027315255.1 Solirubrobacterales bacterium
GCAGCGGCAGCACCGGCAGGATCAGGAACACGTCGATCACGATCGTCAGCACCCGGTCGGTCACGCCGCCGACGTACGCCGCGGTGACGCCGACGATCATCGACAGGAAGGTCGCGATCACGCTCACGATCAGTGTCACCACGAGCGTCGATCGCGTGCTCCAGATCAGCTGCGAGAACACGTCCTGCCCGAGCTGGGTGGTGCCGAGCAGATGCGACCACGACGGTCCGAGGTTCTGCCCGTACAGCGCCGCCGACGGGTCGTCGGGGGCGACAACCCCGGGGAACGCCGCCAGGAGCGCCATCAGCAGCAGGATCGCGGCGCCACGCCCTGTGCGGTGATGCCGAAGTGGCCCGTGAGCGAGTTGCCGAGGTACGTCAGGTAGCTCGAGACGATGTTCTGGTGGACGCCGACTCCGAACTCGATCTCGAGCGCGTGCGCGGCGGCCGGGTTGATGCCGCGGAACGTCGCCAGCACGGCGTCCGCCTCGTTCCCGGGCATCACGCGAGGGATCACGAAGTTGACGGTGAGTGCGGCCCACAGCGTGATCAGGAACAGGCCGCCTCGCCTGCCGAGGTATCGCATCGACTCGATCACCCCCGCCAGAGGCTGTCCCCAGGACGATCCGACGGCCCTGGAGGCAGCCTCTGCGCAGCTGGGGGTCCGGTTCTCACTTCACCGGCACGAGGTGTGTCAGCACGACGCCCATGTCCGGAGCCTGGTAGGGCGACGGCTGCGCGTACGGGTTCGACGCCGTCGGCCAGCCCGTGAAGTGGGTCGTGTCGTACTGGTACCAGTCGACGCCCTCGGTGACGGGGATCAGCGGGATCTGGTCGACCATCACCTTCTCGATCTGGTGGATCACCTCGAGCTGCTGTGGCGGCCGATCGGCCGGGTACTGGTTGAACAGCGCGTCGGTCGCGGCGTTCCTGTAGTGCGAGTAGTTCGTGGAGCCGATGTTGCCGCTGTACAGCAGACCGCGCAACTCGTAGTACGGGCTCGGCCCCGGCGCGGGGGCCGGTCCGCCACTGCCTGCATAGGCGAGCTGGAAGCGACCGCTCTGGAGGTCGGTCGTGTACGGGCCGGAGTTCTCGTCCTGCACCGTCACCGCGATCCCGGCGGCCTTCAGCTGCTGGGTGATCAGCTGCAGCGATGCGTCCCAGTCGGAGTAACCGCTGATCGTCTTGATCGTGAACGACAGCTGGTTGCCGTGCTTGTCCTTGAAGATCCCGTTCGAGCCCCGCGTGAAACCCGCCGACTTGAGCGTCTGGATCGCCTTCGCGGCGCTGTAGGTCGTCTGTGGCAGCGACTTGTCAAACCAGCTCGAGTAGGTCGGAAGGATCACGCCCGTCTGGTTGGCGGCCTGCTGGTAGCCGCTCTCGCCGAGCCTCGCCACCGTGGCGCGGTCGATCGCGAGCGCGAGCGCCTGGCGCACCGCGAGCTGGCTCAGCAGCGGGTTCTGGAGGTTCGGGATCAGCGACACGTTCTCGACCGGGGGGAACCAGTAGTGGCGGTGTGCCGGGTCCTTGTTGACGTAGAACGACTGGATGTTCGGGACGTACTGGCCGCCCCACTGTGCCTGGCCCTGCGACAGGAACAGATTGGCGGAGGCGTTCGACAGGAACGCCGGGTAGTCGACCTCGCGGATCGCCGGCACCGGATGGCCGGAGCTGCTCTGCCAGTAGCGCGCGTTCGAGAGGTACTTGACGTTCTGCGGCGCGCAGCTCGCCATCGTGTACGGGCCCGTGCCGACCGGGCTCGTGTCGGCGAACGAATGCAGCTTGCTCTGGACCTGCTTTGCCCAGATGTGCTGCGGGACGATCGGCGTCTGGTCGGCGATGTAGTAGAAGTACGGCTCAGCCGGCGACTTGAACTTGAGCACGACCTTGTCGCCGCTCTGCACGACGCTCGTCAGCGGGCCGCCGTCGGCGCTCCACAGCGCGTTCAGGTCGATCGCCTTGTCGCTCTTCATCGCATTGAACGTGTAGGCGACGTCAGCCGCGCTGAACGGCTGCCCGTCGCTCCACTTGACGCCACTGCGGATCGTGAACGTGAGCGTCCTGAAGCCGTTCGACCACACACACGAGCTCGCCGCCGACATCGGCCTGCCACGCCGGCTGCTGGACGACCTCGGCGCGATCCCCTCGTACTACCTGCACCACTTCTACGCCGAGCGGGCGGTCGTCGATCAGCAGCGCCACGAGCAACCGCGCGCGGCGGTCGTCGCCGAGATCGAGCGAGCGCTGCTTCAGCTGTACCGCGATCCCGCGCTCGACACGAAGCCGCCGCTGCTCGAGCAGCGGGGCGGCTCGTTCTACAGCGAGGCGGCGACGCAGCTGCTGGCGGCGCTGTTCGCCGACGACGTGGTCGAGCTGCCGGCGCGAGTCGGGCGAACGGGTGCGGTTCCGCTCGCCCAGCTGCCGCTGGCCCCCGAGCTGCTCGGCCTCGTCCAGCACGTCGCCGCGTACGAGCGCCTTGCCGCCCGCGCCGCAGCCGCCGGGGACGACCGGCTGGCGCGGCTCGCGCTGATGACCAACCCGCTGGTGCGCGAGTACGCGCTCGCCGGCGAGCTGCTGGGCCAGCTGCGATGAGCGTGGCGCAGCAGGCGCCCGTGGTCCTCGCGATCGACGGTGGCAACGTCAAGACCGACCTCGCGCTCGTCGATGCCGACGGGCACGTCCTGTCGCTGGTCCGCGGTGGCTCGAGCTCGCCGCACGTCCTCGGGCCGGACCGATGCGTGGCGCTGCTCGGGGATCTGCTGCGCGATGCTGTCGCCGGCTCACAGGCCGGCGACACCGGGGTGACGCTTCAACCGGTCGCCGACGTGGCTCGCGTGCTGCTCGCCGGCGCCGATCTGCCCGAGGAGATGGCCGCGCTTCAGCAGGCGATCGCGGCGCTCGGCTGGGCGCCGCGGCTGGTCGTCGAGAACGACACGCTGGCGCTGCTGCGCACCGGGACCGACCGCGGCTGGGGGGTGGCGGTCGTGTGCGGCGGCGGGATCAACGCGATCGGGATCGCCCCCGACGGACGCGAGCTTCGCTACCCCTCGCTGGGCGCGATCACCGGCGACTGGGGCGGCGGCTTCGACGTCGGCGTCGCCGCGCTCGGGGCGGCGCACCGAAGCGCGGATCGGCGCGGGCCGCGGTCCACGCTCGAGCGCGCGGTTCCGCGGTACTTCGGGTTCGAGACACCGCTCGACGTCGCCCGCGCGATCCACTTCAAGCAGCTCGCGGTCGAGCGGCTGGCCGAGCTGTCACCGGTCGTCTATGCCGAGGCGCCGGGCGACGAGGCCGCCGGGGGGATCATCCAGCGGGTGGCCGATGAGGTCTGCGGGCTCGCGATCGAGCAACGCGTGCGGTCGCGGTCGCCGTCGGCCACCGTGATCGTCAGCCAGGACGGGCCGATCGTCGGCGCCACGCTGCTCGGGCTCGATGCGCTCGGCGCCGGTGCCGCCGCGATCGCCCGTGCGCGGGCAGGGCTGCAGCGGGCGATCGCGGACGCCGGCAGCCCGCTGGCGCAGGCGAGCGGATCACGCGTCTGAGACGTTCACGTTCGAGCGATGCTGACATACCGCTTCACCGCAACCGCGGCCCAGACCGCCTCGACGACGCCGAACGGCCACGTTCCCGCGAGGAACCCGTAGCCGCTCGACAACAGGCATCCGAGCGCGAACGCCAGCACGAACCGGCGGCCGCGGGACTCGAGCGCATACATCAGCATCATGAACGTGACCGCGCACGCACCGAACACCGTCAGCATGCCCTCAGCGTAAGACACGCGAGAATGCCCGCACATGTCGCCGACCGACGGTTTGAGCGTGTTCGTCACGCGGCGGTTGCCGGGCGAGGCGATCGCGCGGCTGGCCCAGGCGTGCGCGGTGGCGGTCTGGCCGGAGGAGACACCGCCCGCACCGGCCGAGCTGCGAGCGCGAGCGGCGGGCGCGGATGGACTGTTGTGCATGCTGACCGATCGGGTCGACGGTGCGCTGCTCGATGCGTGCCCGCGACTGCGGGTGGTGTCGAACCTGGCAGTCGGCTACGACAACGTCGACCTGGCCGCATGCGCCGCGCGCGGGATCCCGGTCGGCAACACGCCCGACGTGTTGACCGACGCAACCGCCGACCTCACACTCGCGCTGATCCTGGCGGCGGCGCGGCGACTGCCCGAGGGGATCGCCGCCGTTCGCGACGGTGCGTGGGGGCCGTGGCGACTCGACTGGCTGCTCGGGCTCGAGCTGAGGGGAGCATCGCTGGCGATCGTGGGGATGGGGCGGATCGGCCGGGCGGTGGGCGACCGGGCGCGGGCGTTCGGGATGGACGTGATCGGAGTCGGTCGCGAAGGAGGCCGGGCGTCGTTGCACGCCGCGGTGGCACGCGCCGATCTGGTCTCGCTGCACTGCCCGCTGACGCCCGAGACGCGCGGCCTGATCGACGCCGAGGCGCTGGCGGCGATGAAGCCCGGCGCGATCCTCGTCAACACCGCGCGCGGTGGGATCGTCGATCAGGTCGCGCTCGCCGAGGCACTGCGCTCGGGCCGGCTGGCGGCGGCGGCGCTGGATGTCACAGACCCCGAGCCGCTGTCACCCGATGACCCGCTGCTCGCGGCTCCCAACCTGATCGTGCTGCCGCACCTCGGCTCGGCCACCACGCTGACGCGGGCGCGGATGGCGGACCTGGCGGTCGGCAACGTGCTGGCGGGCATCGCGCGCGAACCGTTACCGCACCAGGTGTTGGCGCCGCCGAGCGCGGGGACTGCACCCGACACCGACCGCGGGTGAGCCGTCACGCATCGGCCGGAAGGATCTGGAATGCGGTTGCGCCGCTCAGCGGCCGCACGACGCGGAAGTGTCGCTCGTCGAGCGTGGCGGACTCGATCGCGCCGAGCCGGTCCGCAAGTGCGACAAGCGAAGCGTCCGCCAGCCCCAGCCCGGTGTCCGCGTACCGACTGAGGTGCTCGTCGGCGTGCGAGGCGAGGTCGGGAGGACCGTCGAACACGCCTCGGGCGCGCGTAAAGCGCGACCTGCCGCTTCCGGAGAGCCTGTCGGATCACCTCGGCCCTGGTGACGCCCTCGGCGGCGGCACGACGCGCGAGTGCCACGTCGACATCCGGCTCGATGTGGATGCTCGCCTTCTTCACGAAGCGAGCCCACCACCCTGCCACCGACCACCCGTCAGACCTGACAGGTCTGACGGGATCGGGTGGTGCGAGCGGTCGAGCTACTCGCTCGGCGTCGATGCGCCGTCCGACTCGGACGGTGCTGCCGCAGCGCTGCCTGCAAGCTGGTAACCCCGGGCGGCCTTCGTGACCTCGCCGCTCTTCGCCAGCTTGGTGAGCGTCGTGGACACGGTCGGGCGTGCCAGCCCGGCCTTGTCGGCGACCTGCCCGGCGGTCATCGCCTCACCGCCCGCGAGCGCTGCGAGCACGGCCGCCTTGGTCGCACCCGGCGCGGTCCGTCCACCGGAGGGCTGAGCCGAGCTCTGAGCGCGACGGGCTCGCGCGGGCGTCGCCGATCCCTGTGCGCGGCGTGACCGAGTTGCGCTCGGGGTGCGCGAGCTGGCTGACGACCCCGCGGTTGCGGCCTCGCTCGCCGTTGCCTCCTTCGCAGCTGCCGGTGCGGCGGCTGCTTGCTTCGGGGTCGTGCGCTTGGCGGCGGGCTTTCGCGCACGCGCTCGTCGCGGTCCGGCTGCCTCTGCCACGGCCCGTGCGCCGCGGGAGGCCGCGGCGCCGGCCACGCGCGCCGCCCGGCGCGCGGGCGCGGGTGCCTGCTCGTGTGCGAGCGCTGCGAGTGCATCGCGCAACCGCTCGGCTTCGTGCGCCAGGTCATCGAGGCGCTTCTGGATCTGTTCACGCAGCTGATCGATCATCCCGATCCACTTCCTCACGTAGGGGTCTAGGCGGGCGATCGTACACGGTTCGGTCGAAAGTGACACAACCAACCGGGCTGATGTCTCAGGCGGGCGACGAGCGCAGGCGAGTCCCAGGCGGGTTGCTCGCCCTGCTCCGGTTGCTCGAGGTCGGGCGCGTCGAACCGCGCCCGCCCGAGCACGAACGGGCAAACCGCCGGAAGTGCACCTGCGCAGCGCGTATCAACACGATCGTGCCCGGCAGCGGGTGGCTCGAGAGCTCGCGGACCCCGTGAGAGCGCGGTCGCGCAACCGCCGCCCGCGAGCGTCAGCGCGAGCCGGTCCCACGGAGCGGTTCGGTCCTGCGGATCCGGGTCCTCGAACGTCAGCACGACGAACAGGAGCGCGACCGCGCCGGACGCGGCCACCAGCCAGAGCAGCACCGGGACGAGCTTTGTCATCGCCGAGCTGAGCGCCAGGTACGGGATCAGCGCGAACACGACCGGCGCGACCGCGGCCGGGTAGCTGTCGGCCAGCGGTCCGCGGAAGCGCTGCGGCGAGGCCCGGCGCGCAGCGGACGAGCGCGCTCGCCCGAGGCGAGTGGCGGCGGGCACAGTCCTCACCCTACCCGGGTATCGAGCAAGCATGTGCCGCTTGCTCCCGCTGCCTGCGAGCAGGTGACGAGTGGGCGGGCTGGGCTGGCGCAGGGGATGGCGGGCGGCGGCGGTGGTAGCGGCAACGCTGCGGGACCGCAGGTGACGTTCCTGCTGATGCTCTGCGGGCTCGCGGTCGCGGGAGCGCTGCTGCTCGTCGCGAGGCGGTTCTATCCCCGGGACGTCGGCGCCCGCCCGTGAGTGCGTTGCGTGGAATCGTCGCGGATCGAAGGACGAAAGCCACGGCCCCAGCCATGATCGCGAAGGACAGACAACCTACGGTTGCGCCGATGACGAATACCGACAACAGCATGTTCGAGATCGCGCTCCTCGTCAGTGACTCCCTTCGCTTGTGTTGGGCGGTCCCTTCTGTGTCACGGCCGCGTGGCGCTGACGGCCCGCTCGGGCTCTTGCCCGAGTCGCGGTCGCGCTCGCTCGAGCGCTCGGCGTCGGCCTCTCCGCTCGGCGCCGCGCGCGGATCCTCCGGGCGGGTCGGCGCTGCCTGGAGCACGCGGCTCGCGGCATGCTGATCGCCGTGGCCGGCGTGATCGATCAGCTCAGCCTCGGTCGCTTCGAAGCCCTCGGCCTCCCCGTGACCTGCCTCCTCCAGTGGCCGTCTGGCTTCACGTCGCTCGTAGCTCGGATCGGACATGTGCCCCTACCTCCCCGGGGAAGGTCCTCGCATGCGGTTTGTCGCGGTCGCCCGGGGGTAGGTCCAAGGTGATCCCACAATCAAGGAGCTGATGCCGATGGCGACCCAACTCGAAGGCAAGCGTGTGGCGTTCCTGTTCACCGAGGGCGTCGAGCAACGCGAGCTGACCGAACCGCTGGAAGCGGTCAGAAGCGCCGGCGCGGATGTCGACTGCGTCTCGCTGCGCAAGGGCGGTGTCCGGATGTGGAAGCACTTCGACAAGGGCGACGAGATCGAGGCGAATCTGGCCGTTGCCGACGCAGATCCGTCCAGGTACGACGCGCTGGTGCTCCCCGGTGGTGTCGCCAACCCCGACCAGTTGCGCACCGCTCCGGACGCGGTCGGGTTCGTGCGGGCGTTCTTCGAGCAGGACAAGCCGGTCGCCGCGATCTGCCATGGACCGTGGCTGCTTGTGGAAGCCGATGTCGTGCGCGGCCGGAAGCTGACCTCATGGCCCAGCCTGCAGACCGATCTGCGAAACGCCGGCGCGGAGTGGGTCGACCAGGAGGTCGTCACCGACAGCGGACTTGTCACCAGCCGCAAGCCCGACGACCTGCCCGCGTTCTGCGCGAAGCTCGTCGAGGAGTTCGCCGAGGGCCGCCACGAGCAGCACGTGGGTCGCGCCGCGGCTTGATTCCACGCGATCAGGAGAGGACAGATGCCACCACGGGGTGTCAAGAAGGGGACCAAGCTGGCGCGCCAGTACGAGCACATCAAGGACAGCGAGCGTCGAAGCGGAACGAGCATCGGCCGTTCGGAGGAGATCGCCGCCCGAACGGTGAACAAGGAGCGGGCGCGGTCCGGCGCCGCGAAGACGAGCTCGCGCAGCTCGACGAACGACATCGCCTCCGGCCGCCGGGGCGGGTTGCGCTCGGGCGCGAACCGTCCGCGGGGCCGCACCCGGGACCAGCTCTACAACGAAGCGCGCCAGCTCCGGATCGAGGGCCGCAGCCGGATGAACAAGCCGCGCTAGTCGGCCTGGGCGGGTTCCATTCCGGTCACATCGGCGACTGCATCACCTGGTGGACGGCGGGCGCGAACGCGCTCGGCGGCGCGTGCTCTCTGGCACTCAGGTGAGGAGGCGAGCGGTTGGCACGGGCTCAGTGTCGCACGGGTGTGACACTGAGCCCGGCGAGTGCCTCGCGGACGCGCTTGACCGTCGCGCCCGGGCGCACGTGCGGGCCCGGGGCGAGCTGGGTGACGCGGACCTCCTCGATCAGCCAGATCACGTCACCGCGGCCGGCGGCGTGGGCTTCCAGTTCGTGGATCGCGGCCATCCGCTGACCGTCGACGGCCAGGTGGCTGGCGAGGCGGTCGAGGCGCTGCGCTGCGGCGCGCAGGTACCGCTCGACGTCGGCCAGCCGCGCGACGCCGGCCGCCGCCAGCATCCCGGGGTACACGAGCCGGCCGAGCTGGCGGGCGACGTCCGTTCGCGACGGCCCGAAGGCAGCGCTCGCGGGGAGCGTGTCGAGCCGCTCTCGGACCGCTCGCGCCGCCTCGAGGATCAGACCGAACGCGCGCAGCGCGTCGAGCGTCTCGGGTCGTATCCCGGCCCGGACGTGCTCCCTCAGCGCCGTGAACGCGGTGGCTTCCCACGCCGGCCCGCCGCCACTGGCGATCAGCGCATCGAGCGCGGCATTGGTCGCATCCTCGATGACCGCATCCAGATCTGCGTGCGGCGCCGCGGTGAGCGCGAGCGTCAGTTGCGGGCCGAGCTGAGCGGTCACCCACTGGCGCGGCGAGGGAACGGTGAGCGCCAGCAGCCGGCGCGTCCCGCGGGTCATCGTGGCTGCCTGCTCGCCGGCGCTGTCACAGATCCGGATTCCGACGGCTGCGCCCTCGTCGACGAGCGCCGGGAAGCCGCGCAGACCCGTCCCGTCCGCCAGCTCGACCGTGCGCGGCAGCGAATCGATCTCGAAGCCACGCATTGCATGGCGGGCGAGTTCGGGTACCGCGTGTTCCAGGCGCGTCTTCATCGCCGGCCGCAGCTGTGCGCGCAGCGCATCGAGTGACAGCCCCGAGCCGAGCACCGCTCCGTTCTCGTCCTCGATACTGAACGTCATCCGCAGGTGCGCGGGCAGATCGTCGAGCGACCAGTCGGCGGAGGTGATTCGCACGCCCCGCAGCCGGCGGGCCGCTTCGGCGAGCACCTCGAGCAGCGGGCCGGATCGCGGCTCGACCTCGGCAAGCAGGGCGGCCGCGGTATCGGGGATCGGAACCAGCGGCGTGCGCAGTCGCTTCGGCAGCTTGCGCAACAGCGCGATCGCGAGCTCGTTGCGGAACGCCGGCACGAGCCACTCGAAGCCCGTGTCCCGCACCGCTCCGAGCGATCCGAGCGGGATGTGGACCGTGACGCCGTCGGCCGCGGAGTCGGGCTCGAAGCGGTAGGACAGCGTGAGCTCCAGCCGGGGATCGCCGGACTGGATCCAGCTCGCCGGACGGCCGTGGTCGTCGGGCGCGAGGTCACCCTCGATCAGGAAGTCCATCGGGTAATCGAGCAGCGTCGGCTGGGTCTGGCGCGTCAGCTTCCACCAGCGGTCGAAATGACGGCCGCTGACGACGTCCTGCGGTACCCGCGCATCGAAGAACGCCGCCCGTGCCGCTTCGCCGGCGAGCAGATCGCGCCGGCGCACCCGCGCCTCGAGCGCCTCGACCTCTGCCACCCGGCGTTCGTTCTCGCCGATGAACCCGTGGTGCTGGTCCCAATCGCCCTCGACGAGCGCGCGGCGGATGAACAGCTCCCGCGCGACCGCCGGGTCGATGCGCCCGTACTGCACGGTCCGCGACCGGGCGATCGGCAGTCCGTACAACGTGACCTGCTCGGATGCGACGACGGCGGCGCGGCGGCGATCCCACCGCGGCTCGCCGTAGGAGCGCTTGACGAGATGCTCGGCGAGCGGCTCGACCTGCCTGAGGTCGACCGCCGCGGCCGTTCTGCCCCACAAGCGGGTCGTCTCGACGAGCTCGGCCACCATCACCCAGCTCGGCCCCCTGCGCGCGAGCACCGAGCCGGGGAAGATCGCGAACTTCGCCCCGCGTGCGCCCGTGTACTCGCGGGTGTCGCCGTCCTTCATGCCCAGGTGCGACAGCAACCCGGACAGCAGCGCCGCGTGGATCTCGGACGGCTCGGCGGGCGCATCGTTGAGCGGCAATCCAAGCTCGCGCGCAGCGTCCTCGAGCTGGGCGACGAGGTCCTGCCACTCGCGGATGCGCAGGTAGTGAAGGAACTCGGACTTGCAGCGCTTGCGGACCTGCGAGCGCGAGAGCTCGCCTTCCAGCGAGCGCACGTAGCGCCACAGGTTCACGTAGGAAAGGAAGTCGGACGATCGATCGGCGAAGCGGGCGTGGAGCTGGTCGGCCAGGCCCCGCTGCTCGGTGGGACGCTCGCGCGGATCCTGGATCGAGAGCGCGGCGGCGATCACCGCCACCTCGGCGGCGCAGCCGCGCCTGCCGCTCTCGAGCACCATGCGGCCCAGCCGCGGGTCGATCGGAAGCCGCGCGAGATCGCGCCCCAGCGGAGCCAGCGGGGACCGCGGCTTCGGTTGCGGGTGCGGCTGGCGCCAAGCCCGGAGCGGCGAAGACGGTGTCTTCGCTTGCGGATTCGGCTCGTGCCAGACCCCCGGCGCCGGATCCAGCGCCCGCAGTTCGTGCAGGAGCGCGATGCCGTCGCGGACGTGGCGGCGGTCGGGCGCCTCGAGGAACGGGAACGCCTCGATCTCCCCGAGCCCGAGCGCGGCCATCTGGAGAATCACGCTCGCGAGGTTGGTCCGCAGGACCTCCGGGTCGGTGAACGGCGGGCGCGCGTCGAAGTCCTCCTCCGAGTAGAGCCGGACGCAGATCCCGTCGGCGACGCGGCCGCACCGACCCTTGCGCTGCTCGGCCGATGCCCTCGAGATCGGCTCGATCGGCAGCCGCTGTACCTTCAGCCGGCTGCTGTAGCGGGAGATCCGGGCGAGGCCGGTGTCGACCACGTAGCGGATCCCGGGAACGGTCAGCGAGGTCTCGGCGACATTGGTCGCGAGCACGACCCGGCGCGGATGGGTGCGCCGGTGGGGCGCGAAGACCTTCTGCTGATCGGCCACCGCGAGCCGGGAGAACAGCGGCAGCACCTCGACGCGCGGCCCGAGCCGTCCGCTCAGCAACTCCGCCGCGTCGCGGATCTCCCGCTCTCCGGACAGGAACACGAGCACGTCGCCAGGCCCCTCGACGAGCAGCTGCTCGACCGCGTCCGCCAGCGCGTCGAGCAGCTCCTCGTCTGCTGCCGGAGGTCGGTACCGAACCTCGACCGGATAGGTCCGCCCCGACACCTCGACGATCGGGGCGCCGCCGAAGTGCTCGCTGAACCGCTCCGGGTCGATCGTCGCGCTCGTGATGATCAGCTTGAGATCCGGTCGCCGCGTCAGGATCCGGTGCAGGCAGCCGAGCAGGAAGTCGATGTTCAGCGAGCGCTCGTGCGCCTCGTCGACGATCACCGTGTCGTAGCGGTGCAGGAGCGGATCACGGCGGATCTCGGCCAGCAGCAGGCCGTCCGTGACGACCCGAACCAACGTGTCCTCCGAGCCGCGATCGTCGAAGCGAACCGCGTAGCCGACCGCACCCCCGAGCGGCACGTCGAGCTCGTCCGCGATCCGCTGCGCGACGGTGCGCGCCGCGATCCGGCGGGGCTGGGTGTGGGCGATCGCCCCGCGCACACCACGCCCGAGCTCGAGGCACAGCTTCGGCAGCTGCGTCGTCTTGCCCGAGCCGGTCTCCCCCGCCACGACGACGACCTGGTGAGCGGCGATCGCGGCCAGCAGGTCATCGCGACGTGTGGATACGGGAAGCTGCGGTGGGTAGGCGACCGCTGGCACCGACGCTCGCCGTCGCCGCGCCCGGGCCTGCGCCTCGGCAAGCTGCTGCGCCAAGCGCGCGCGCTGCTCGTCGTCGCCACGGCGCAGCCGCCGGGTCTGGCGGCGCAGACGCTGCTCGTCCCGCAACGTCAGCTCGCCGAGCAGAGCCTCATCGACAGCGGGCATCTACCCTGCGTCGACTTCCCGCTGCCAACGAGCGCGTCACAGGCCGCCATTCAACCCGACGGGGGATCCATTCAGCTCCGATAACCCATTGTGAGGGTCCTGCGGGCCGACTCGGCTGCGCGCAGTGGGGGGACCCATTCTCGCCCCGACACGCGCCGGTCCTAGCGCCGCGGATGACGGCGTGTCGCGCCCCGTGCGAACGGATGGCGGTCTTGCGTGGCCTGGGGGTGTCGAGCAGGGCGGACGGACCCGAGCTAGATGGATACCCCGTTCAACCCGAAACCACCCTCGGTTGAGCCGGCCGTGCGAGTCGACTTCCGGCTGCCGGGGCCGGCGGCGTGCGCGGCTGGCCGCGGGGCCCGAACTCACCTCAGGGTCAGACGGAGCTGCGGTGGCTTCGAGGAGCGATGCGCGACATCGCGCGCCACCACCGTCACGATGTAGCTGCCGGAGGCGAGCTTGTGATGGCGGTCCAGCCGGCCCTGGAACGTGAGCCGGTTGATTCCGCGTGCGCCGTGAATCGTGAGTCTCGCCGCCTTGACCGGCGCGAAGCGCTTGCACCCGGCCTTGGCGCTTGTGGCGCTTGAAGGTCAGGGTGTTGACCGCGCTAGCCGAGGTGCGCACCCGGGCGCTCGCGCAGGCGAGGCCGCGCAAAGCCGGGTAGCTATGAACCAGCATGCATCATGTAGACGAGCTCGGTGTGATCTTGCGGCTCGGGATCGCGCTCGGCCTGTCCTCGGTGATCGGGATCGAGCGTGAGATCCGCCAGACGAGCGCAGGACTGCGGACATACGCGCTGGTTGGCACCGGCGCCGCGCTGTTCATGCTCGTCAGCCAGTACGGGTTCGCCGATTCAGTCGGCCGGCATTCGACGCTCGATCCCTCGCGCGTCGCCGCGCAGATCGTCACCGGGATCGGCTTCGTCGGCGGGGGCGTGATCTTCGTGCGCCGTGACGCTGTGCGTGGGCTGACGACCGCCGCGGGTGTCTGGGCGACGGCGGCGATCGGGATGGCCGCAGGTGGAGATCTGCCCATACTGGCGGCCGCGACCACGGTGATCTACCTGCTCGTGTCCTCGGCCTACCCGGCGGTCGAACGGGTGCTCCCCCGCTCACGCTACTCGCCCTCGCGGGTTCGGTTGACCTACCGGGACGGGCGGGGCGTGCTGCGTGACCTGCTCACGCGCTGCGCCGACCACGGTTTCGCGGTCTCCGACGTTGCGGTCGAGCGCACGAGCAACCGCGAGTCCAACGGCGAGCGCTCGGTGACCGTTCAGCTCGAGGTGCGGGGCCGAGGCTGCGGTGCCGCAGCTCACGAGTGACCTCGACGACGTGGACGGCGTGCTCGCCGTGAGCGTGGGCGAGGAGGGGCAACGCGAAGAGGCCTAGCAGATTGGCCTAGCAGGGGGCGTGCCCGATTGGGGCGGTTTCGCGCACAGCGGCGATTCGGCGCGTCGACCACGGCCACTGAACGCATCCAGCAGAGCATTCTCGTCCTCGGAATTCCCCGTGAGATGCGCTGGGGGCAGTGACTCGAAGTGCCCGCAAAGGTGTTCGAATCTGCCAACCCCCCATCTCAGCGGGGGGGTGGCAGCTACAGCTACCTGTGAGGTGGTCTGAGCTGCCAACCCCCGGCAGATCACGGGGGTTGGCAGATTCAGCTCGCCCCGGCCCGCGCCCCGGCGGCTGCACAGCGCGACCGGCGCCAACGACGCGATCATCGTCTGGCGCGAGGCGCAGTTGCGCCAGGATCCGGCGCACGGGTGGCGCGGCGAGTTCCGTGTCGGCGCCGGCGACCGACTCCGGTTGCTGCGTCGCTACTGTGCCTGCCCGAGCGCGTCGACGACGAGGTCTCCGAACCCGACGGCGAGACGCTCGACGGCGAGCTCGAACAGACGATCTCCTGGTGGCGGCGGTGGTGCGGTGGGCGGGCAGGATCAATCTCACGGGCCCCCACGCGGCATCTGCTCGGCGCTCGGCGCTCGTGTTGAAGGCGCTGACATACGCCCCGACCGGAGCGATCGCCGCTGCTCCGACGCCGTCGCTGCCGGAGTCGCTCGGGGGCGAGCGCCAGTGGGACTACCGCTACGCGTGGGTACGCGACCCGAGCTTCAGCTCGCGCGCGTTCGCGGAGCTCGGATGCGTCGAGGAGGCTGACGCGTTCCGGTCGTTCATCATGCGCTCGGGCGCCGGTGACCCGGAGGAGCTCCGGATCGTGTACGGCGTCGGTGGCGAGCGCCGGCTCAGCAGCTCGTCGCCCGAGTGGCTGGAGGGTTTACCGAGGCTCGCTCCCGGTGCACGTCGGCAACGGCGCGGCCCGCATCTACCGTGGCTTCTGTCTGCAGGGCTGCAAGGTGAACGCCAAGGCCTCGCCGCTCGTAACGCACGTGCTGGATGCGATCGCGCACGGGGCCGAGGCTCAACTCGGCCTCGAACCGGTACCCGCACGGACTCGGCAACGACTTCGGCCAGGTCGGCCGGTACGTGATGGTGCAGGAGCGCCCCGCGTGGGACTTCGTCCGCGGGTTCTCGATCCAGACCCGCTGCCGATCGGCTGGGCCGAGCACGCGCTCGCCGCCGGGCACTGGGGCGAGGTTCTGCGCGCCTACGTGCGCGACTACAACCGGTGGTACCCGCTGGGCGCGCTGTCCGAGCTACTGCCCCAGCCCGACAACCGCGTCACGTTGGCGGACGGCGTCTCGATCAGAACGGCATCCCCGTCACGCGCATGGACTACACGATGCGTGACAACGACAGGCGCAAGTTCGCGTTCGCGAAGCGGACGCTGAGGCGGATCCTCGAGGCCGCAAGGGGCACAGGAGATACTCGAGATCGACCGTGACGCCCACCACGTCGGCGGATGCCGGATGGGCACCGACCGCGAGTACACCGTGGTCGATTCCGACCACCGCGTGTGGGGAGTGCCGAACCTGTTCAGCGTCGACGGCAGCAGCGTGATGCCGACACAGGGTCCGCCAACCCCGCGCTGACGATCATGGCGCTCGCGTCGCGCGTCGCGCCTCGCCCCGAGGCTCGCCGCCGGCGGCCACTGAGGGCGAGGTCCGAGTCGATCGGATGGATCCCGGCCAGTTCGAGGCCGCGATCGAGCACCCACCCGGCCCGGGCCGACGAACGGGTGCCCATCGCGGTCCTTGCGGGCTCGGTGACGATGCCGCTCGAGGCCACCGCTCCGATCAGCCCGCCAGCGCCATCTGGCGCTCGACCGTGTCCTGCAGCCGTCGGGTGATCCGCCCGAGGATGCGCGAGACCTGCATCTGCGATACGCCGATCTGCGTGGCGATGTCGGCCTGCGTGCGGGCCTCGATGAACCGCATCCGCAGCATCCTGCGATCCTCGGCAGGCAGGGCGCGAACGGCCGCGGCGACTGTCAGCCGGTCGTCGGTCAGCTCAAAGCCGTCGTCGACGCGGCCGATCGTCTCCGCGCGCGGCTGCCCGTCGGGGTCGTCGCGGCTCGGCATCCGGGCGTCGAGCGACATCGCGTCGAACGCGGCGTACGCCTCGAGCCCATCGCGGACCTGCTGCTCGTCGATCTTCAGGCGCTCCGACAAGTCGCGCACGCTCGGTTCGCGGCCGGTCGTCTCGCTCAGCTCGCGCACGGCGCGGTTCACCGCCAGCGCACGCTCCTGGGACTCGCGCGGCAGGTGCACCGCCCAGACGCTGTCTCGGAAGTAGCGCTTGATCTCGCCCGTGATCGTCGGGACCGCGTAGCTCGAGAACGAGGTGCCCCGGCTGTCGTCGAACCGATTCAGCGCCTTCACCAGGCCGAGGCTCGCAACCTGCACCAGATCGTCGAGCGGCTCGCCGCCGCCGTAATACCGGCGTGCGAGCTGGCGTGCGAGGGGTAGGAATCGCTTGACGAGCTGGTCGAGGGCCTGCGGATCCCCGGTTCGGTGATAGCGCTTGAGCAGTCGCTGGGTGGCCAGATCCCCGGCGAGGTCGCGCCGCGGGTCCTGGACTGGGCGTCTCCGTGCTCGGTTGGCTGCGGGCTCGCGTCCCCGCGTCGCTGTTGCGGACATCTGTTCGCCTCCTGGGGTTTGCTTGAGCAGCAGACCCGCGAGAATCTGCCCGTCGACCGCTGCGCGGCCGCCGGCATCCCCTCGGGGACGAGTCGGGCGCCGGCCTCGGATCGCTCAGCTCCCGGCTGCTCGATCCGAAGTCCGACTCCTCCTCATATACCCCAGACGACCCTTCGTTCTAACCTGCATCATCGTTGGAAACCAACATCGCGCGATGCTGATCGGCCCGTGAAAGGTAGGCTGCAGCTGTGGAGCAGGCGGGAGCCATGAGAGAGGTCGTCGACGGTGAGCTTGCCGCCGCGATCTCGAACGCCGTCGTGCGGATCTTCGCGGCGCATCATGGCCGGGGCCCGACCAAGGCCAAGACCTATATGTTCGACGACGTCGTCGTCACCGTGATGGAGGAGAGCGCGGCTCCGATGGAGCAGACGCTCGTCGAGGCCGGCGAGGAGGAGCTCGTCAGACACCTCCGCAGGCGCGTGCAGAGCGCGATCGAGGACGAGCTCAAGGGGGCGGTGGCGGAGCTCACCGGGCGTCGCGTGCGGGCGATGATCGGCGGCTCCCAGATCGAGCCCGACATCAAATGCGACGTGTTCCTGCTCGAACCCGAGTGAGGTAGCCACGACGGATTCGCCGAGCATCCAGCTGCTCGTCGAGATCCCGGAGGGCAGTCGCAACAGGAACGAGTACGAGTACGACCACGAGGCCGGCGGGATCAAGCTCGACCGCTTCCTGCCCTGCTCGGTCGTCTATCCGACCGACGACGGGTTCGTGCAGGACACGCTGTCGACCGACGGGGATCCGCTCGACGCGATGATCTGCGTGTCCGAGCCGACGTTCCCGGGCTGCATCGTGCACGCGCGGCCGATCGCGCTGCTCGAGATGGAGGACGAGAAGGGCCCCGATCCGCACCTCCTGTGCGTGCCGTGCGACGACCCCGGAGGACCCTCTATCGCCGCGCGTCGCGAAAGCGCTCGCCCGATCCCTCGAGCTCGCGCCGGGCCGCGTCGCGATCGCGCCAGCCCCTGAGCTGCGAATCGCGGTTCGGATCGAGGTCTTGTAGATCGCGAAGAAGTGCGAGATCTCGTTGCGCAGGATCGGCGAGCGACTGAGCCGGGCTCGCGCCCGTGCGGGTTTGAGGGTGTGCGAGCCGGGTAGCCTGGGTCCGGATCCACCCGAG
Organism: Solirubrobacterales bacterium; assembly: GCA_027315255.1. GTDB lineage: Bacteria > Actinomycetota > Thermoleophilia > Solirubrobacterales > Solirubrobacteraceae > Palsa-465. The sequence goes on from DAHUYL010000004.1 coordinate 17,419, forward strand.
GATCGTCGAATGGCGAACGGCGACAAGCAGCCCGACAGCGGCGAAAGCCTGAGTTCAGACGCGATGGTGGCGTCGATCGCAGAGGTCACGTCGCTTCCGGCCGGGAGGTCTCGATCCGTCCGGACGTTCGTGACCGACCATGCGGTCCTGACGGTGATCGAGCGCGGCGAGTCGCCGCCGGCCGGCCCGGGACGGCAGCTTGCCGGACCGCTCGGTGTCGATGGAGAGGCTGGGGCCGGCGTTGATCATCGCGCACGGCTCACGTCGGTGATCGAGGCGCTCGCCGGTGCCCGCGTCACGGCCGTGCTGACCGGTTCGCAACCCGACGCCGGTCGCGCGTTCGAGCTCTACCTGCTCGAGGACTAGCGCGATTCCCATCGACCTGACGGGGTAGCGGTCAGTGATGTGCCTCGCGTATGTCGCAATCGCGCTGGTGAGCGCGATCGCGTCGGGCGGGTTGGCGCACGCTCTCGGCCGGATCGCCGGCGGGCCTGACTCGGTCGTGAACGAACCCCCCCGCCGCTTCCGCGACAGCGCCACCGGCCGAGCGGGTACGCGTCGACGACTCCCGAGGGACTCGTCGACTCGCGGCAGCAGAGCCAGTAGGCCGGCGGGGCAACCCCCGCCGCCGCCAACACACAAGTTGGCGGCGGCGGCAGCGCGAAGTCGGCGTGCTCGAGCAGACGCCGCAGCGCCAGGGCGTTGGCGGGGGCGAACGCCTCCCAGTCGTTGTCGAAGTACGCGTACACCGCCCGCTCGGAGCGCCAGGAGGCGAGCCGCCGCGCCCATTCGCCAGCTCGTGCTCGGAGTGGTTGCCGCGCCGCCCGCGGCTGCCGTGATGGAACCTCACGAACCAGAAGCCGGCCGCCGGCTCGCAACTGGAATCGGCGTCGTGGGTGGTCGCCGATCACGAGCCCCACCTGGCGCTCGCGCAGGCGGGCCAGAACCCGGGTGTCGAACCAGCTCGGATGACGCAGCTCGAGCGCGTGGCGACCATGTCCGCAATGCGGCGGCGAGCACGGTCGCCCGCGCGTGGTCGGTCACCGGGAGGGGCACTTCTCGCTCTCGCGAAGCGGTGAGCTGTCCGCGATCGCCGTGGCTGAGGTGCCGGTCGGAGTGGGCGTCGAGGAGATCCCGTCGGCGCCGACCGTCCGCAGTGCGGCTCGGCTGCCGCCGCGCAGCGAGCGCGCGCTAGCACGGCCGTCGGGGCAGCCCGGACTGTTCGCACGGCTGTGAACGCGGCGCGAGGCGATGCTGAAGGCGGTCGGGGTCGGGGTCGGGATCGCCGATCCCGACGCGATGCTCGGCAGGGTCGCGAAGCGGCGCTCGCGCGGGTATCGGGTTCGCAGTGTCGCGGCGGGTGCCGGCTGGGCTGCGCGATCTCGCTTGCGAGCGGGCAGCGATGCCTGAACTGCTGCGTGGAAGACGAGATCGAAGACACGCGCGCACGTACGCGCCCGCCCAACCGACACCCGCGAACAAGCGGACACGACATTGGCCACCGAAGAGGAGAGGGAGAGGGGACCTGGCCTCAAAATGCTTGCTGGCATCCGAGGCCGCTCGTCAGGAGCAAGCGGCGAGGCGTCGGCAATCCGTGCTGCGGTCTACCAGCAGGTCGCAGCACAACGCTGGTACCTCGCCACCAGCCCGCTCACAATCGAGGACAAGCTCGCCGCAATGGCCTGCGTCGATCAGGCATGGGCTCCCTCGGTACGCCGCCAGCAGCAGCGACTGGACGAACTCGAGCGTTGGCCCAGAGAGGAGTCACCGTCGCGGTGGCGGCTGTTGGAGGCCTGGGCGGTCGCCGCGCACGGGGCCGCAGATGACCTGCGCCGGCGCGTTGTTGAGCGGCCCGATCGGCGGGAGTCAGCTCTGGTAACGCGTGGTGTGCGTCGTCTCGTAACCCGGGTCCGGCCGGGCCTCGTAGTCCACCCGACTGCGCCGGTTGAGCCACCCGTAGGTATAGGCGACGGCGATCACGAAACCAACGATTCCGACGATGAACAACACGGTACCGACCGTGTGCACACTGACCCAGCTCAGGCTGCCTGTCACGGCCCACTTCAGGATCGCACCTGCGGCGATCAGGATGAGTGCTCCTCCAATGGTCATGCTCGTAGTGCTACCCCGCCCGCCGCGGTGCTAACACGCCACCGTCGCGTGCAGCGGTTCAGGACTCAGGCGCCGGACCCGACATGTCGGCGCGATCCGCCTACCGCAGCACACCGGATCTGTCAGCGGAGCGTCGAGCTCCGGGTAGCGCTGCCGTGCCTCCACGTGAGCGTCGAGCCGACCAGCTTCAGCGACTGCGGCGAGATGCCGGCTCCCGAGTCGAGCACCGCGAACCGCGGCCCGTCGATGCGCTCCACCTGCCGGACCAGGCCGTGGCGGATGATCGACTGCGCCGATCCGATCCAGGCGACCGCGCCGTCGGGCCTGACGGCGAGCGATCCGACCGCCTGAACGGCCTCGACCGGCGAGGTCGTCGTCGCGGGAGCGTGCGCGACCAGTGCGCCGGTCGACAGGCGCCGCACGTAGATCGTGGTCGAGCCGGTGTCGACGCCCATCACCCGGAGCCCGTACGCGGCGACCGTGCCCGCCAGACGCACGATCGCCACGCGGGGCGGGAGCGGGCTCTGGGAGGCGCGATCGAGCCGGTAGCGCGCCGGCGACCCCGCGACGCATCCGTAGACGCCGCTCGGCAGCGAGAACACGCGTGCCTCGGCGTCCTGCGCGAGGGTAGTCGCCGATCGCGGGCCGCACGCGGGAGTGGTGGCGGCGAGCGCCCGGGTCGGGCCGGCGCCGAGCGCGATCGGCGCCCACGTCGCGAGTGCGACGGCGCCCGCAGCGACGTGACCGGGCCGGACACTGCGTCGGATCGACGGCTTCATCGTCCCGACTCTAGGGCCCGGGAGCGACGAGGCGCTCGAACAGGTGCTCGAGCGTCCGCTCCGGATCTTCTGACATGCCACTGTGGACCGCCGAGGTCTGCACCACCGTGCTCGAGGGTGCCGCCAGCCAGCCGAATCGCTCCGACTGCGAGAGCTCGGCGATCGGACCCGCCCCGGCCCTGCCCTCGATGATCCGCCCGATCGCCTCGAGGTACTCCGGCACGCTGTCGAGCTCGGCGCCGGGGGCGATCGCGCGCACCCGGTCGGGGTCGTAGGCGAGGCGCACGCCGAGGTAGCCGCGGGTCCGGCAGAACACGACCACGCCGACGTTGACGAACTCCTCGCGCTCGATCCGCGGAACGACGCGGATCACCGTGTACTGGAACGGGTCAGTCGCCACGGGCTGCGAGCGCCTCCTCGGCGAATGTTCGCGGGGGGTCCAGCCGCCGCTCGAGGTATCGGCGGTAGGCGACGCGCTGGCGCTCCGGCTCGGGTCCGAGCCACTCGTCGGGGATGTCCGCGAGCGCGAGCGCGATCTGCTCCGGTCCGAGCCGGTCCGCCATCCGCTGATCGGCGCGCTCGAGATCGGTTGCGAGCATCAGCAGCACGTGCTCGCTGATCAGCGCGAAGGGCTCGCGCGCTCGATTGGCGAGCTCGCCGTCGGAGTGATGGAGGTACAGCGCGGCGCCGTGGTCGATCAACCACGTGCGCCCGTGCCAGACGAGCAGGTTCGGGTTGCGGGCGGAGCGGTCGACGTTGGTCGTCCACGCGTCGAACCAGACGATCTCAGAGGCGCGCTCGCGGTCGATCGCGTCCGGAACGGCCGGGTTGAAGTCGAGCGCGCCGGGCAGGAAGTCGACGCCGAGGTTGACACCGGCACTGCGGGTCACGAGCTCGTTGATCTCGGGATCGGGCTCCGAGCGCCCGAGCGCAGGATCGAGCTCGACCAGCACGAGCTCCGGCACGAGCAACCCGGCGGCCTGCGCCAGCCGTCCGACGAGCACCTCGGCGACCAGCGCCTTCAGTCCCTGGCCGGCCGCCCTGAACTTCACGACATACAGGCCGTCGTCATCTGCCTCGACCAGACCGGGAAGCGAGCCGCCCTCGCGCAGAGGCGTCACGTAGCGCGTCGCGGTCACAGTCCGAAGCGTGCTCACGGCGCGGGTCTCGGTGCGTGCGGCTCAGACCCGGATGACGATGCGGCTCGTCAGCACCCGGGTCCCGGCCACGACCGCCTCACGCCCGGTCCCGCGTTCGCGCAGGACGGGCGCCGACTCCCCGGTGATCGCCGACTCGTCGACCATCGCCATCCCTTCGATCACGGTGCCGTCGCACGGGATCAGGCCACCCGCCTCGACGACCACGACATCCCCGGCAACGAGCTCGCCGGCCAGCTTCGTCTGCCCGTCGGACATCGCGGCGACGGTATCGCCGGGCACCGCGGTCGTGATCGCGCTCTCGGTGCGCCGCGCTCCACGGACGAATTTGCCAATACGCATCGAGATCGCTCGTCACTGGTCGGGACGGGAGCCCAGGGTATAACCGATCGACCGGCGGCGGACAATCCGGTGGCCTCGTCCTCGATTGCGTTCGGATCGTGGTTGCCCGAGATCTTCATCCATCGACCCCCGTCATTCGGGCACGATCCGATCGAGGTCGGCAACCGTATCGACGTCCCGACCGGAGCCGAGGTCTGAGCATTCGACCGCAGCGGCGCTCGTCAGCAGCGCGCGCGCGCCCCGATCGCCGTCGAGCGAGCTGACCGCCGCCAGCTCGCGCGGACCCAGCAGGACCGGATGGCCGGGCCGGCCGTCGTAGACCGCGCGCGCGGGCGGATCGCACGCCAGCAGCCTCCTGACGGCCGCGCTCGTCAGCCTGGGCATGTCGCCGAGCGTCAGGAGCGCCCGCTCGACACTGCCGAGCGCAGCGACCCCGCACTTCAGCGACGCCGACATGCCATCGGACCAGTCCTCGCAGATCAGCGGCTCGGCACGCTCGAACTGGATCGCGCCGAGCAGCACGGTTGCGTTGGCGCCGAGCACGACGATGATCCGCTCGCACTCCGGGACGGCGCAGACGGCGGCGATCGAGTGCTCGAGCACCGGCCGTCCGCACAAGTCGGCGAGCAGCTTGGGCGCCTGCCCGAAGCGGGTGCCCGCCCCGGCCGCGAGGATCACCGCGCCGATCATGCGTGCATGTTCGCTGGCTGCGGACGGGCTGGCGCTCGGTGCTGCTCAGAGCCGCTCAGTGCTGCTCAGCGTTTCGTAGTCTTCGTCGCTGAGCTCGATCTCGAGCGCGCCGAGGTTCTCGCGGACGTGCGCCAGCGAGAGCGTTCCCGGAATCGGCAGGACCATCGGCGAGCGTCTGAGCAACCATGCGAGCGTGATCTGCGTCGGGGTTGCTCGGTGGCGCCTGGCGATCTCATCCACCGCCGCCGTCGGCTGCCCGCCCAGCGGGAAGTAGGGCACGAACAGGATCGCCTGCTCGGTGCAGTAGTCGATCACGTCCTCGCTGGCGCGCTCGCTCAAGTTGAAGTGGTTCTGGACGGCGGCGATCGGGAGCACCCGTCGCGCGCGTTCGAGCTGGTCGACGCTCACGGCCGAGACGCCAACCTCGCCAATCTGGCCGGCGTCCCGATATTCCCTGATCGCCTCGAGGCTCACCTCGAGCTCCACCCGCGGGTCGACACGATGGAGGTAGTAGAGGTCGATGCGGTCGGTCCGCAGGCGCTCGAGGCTCGCCTCGAGCTCGGCCCGCAACGCGTCGGGGCGTCCATCGTGAAAGCCGCCCTTCGTCGCCACGACGATCCCGTCGCGGATGTCCTCGAGCGCAGCGCCGAGCGTCTGCTCGCTGCTGCCGCTCGTGTACAGATGCGCCGTGTCGATGAAGTTGACACCTGCCTCGACCGCCGCCCGCACGAACGCTCGATTCTCCGGCGTGTCGGTGAGCCGGTTGGTGCCCAGGCCAATGCGCGTCAGCTTGGTGTCGGCGAGCGTCAGAGGAGTCATTATCGCGGACGCGGTCGCGGCGGCATGGTTCGGCTCGACGCAGGGTGAAGGTGGGCTGCCGGCTGCGGTACCGCTCGGCTCGATCGTGCCAGGGCGCTGTCAAGGATCCGTGGATCGAGCCGCTCGATCCGTGAGCGGCACGGATGCCGGGCGCCCGGGCGGCGGCGTACCGTCGTGGTATGAGTTCGGCTGTGACGGCACGGTGCCGGCTCCTCTGTGCCGGCATCGCATCGGCGATGATCGCGGTCGCCGTGGTCGCAGCGGCCGCTGATGCGTCGCGGGCGCCGACGCAAGTCGAAGTCCGCGGGGTCCGCGCGGCGGCGCTTCGATCGCTGCATGGATCCGGGTGGGTCGTCAGCCACATCCGCATCTCGACGATCAAGGGGCGCGACGGCTACGCCAGTGCGGCGGTCACCAACGCCAAGACCGGAGTGGGTGGCGAGATGATCCTCCGCAGCCGCAGCGGGCAATGGCGCGAGCTGTTCCTCGGTCAGAACGACTTCTGCACGGTGCGTGCTCCGATTGCCGTGCTCGACGACCTCGGCTTTGCCTGCTCGAAGCCCAAGCTCGAACTGCAGCCGTCGGTGGTGACGGTCGGCGCGGCACTGACGCTCTCAGGGGAGCACTTCCGCCCGGGACGGCTGGTCACCCTGATGGCGGGGCCGCCTCAGAGTGAGGGCGCGTCGATCGGCTCGGTCAGGGCGCGCGCAGACGGTAGCTTCGCCAAGACCGTCAAAGTGTCCGTGAACGCTGCGCCCGGACGCTATGTCGCGATCGCCTGTCAGGACGGGTGCACCCTCAAGACGACCGCGGCGTTCGCGATCCGCTCGCAGCAGTAGCGGACCGGCATGCCTCGATGCCGGGTTGCGACCGGGATCGGCTACGGGGTCGCGACCGGGATCGGCTCTGCCGGAGCCGGGGGTGGGCTGCTCGTATCGCCGATCAGGCGACGGCGTCGGGACCGCCCTGTCCGCCCACACGGAGGCTCCGTCGCGCGGACCGGAGTCGCGACCTCGATCGGGTAAGCGGCGACCGCCGATTACCGCGTTGCGACCACGACGGTGACGGCAACGGCGATCCTGTCAGCGGAATTGGGCGTGACCGGACCGGAGGCTCCACGCGGGTGCGGTGTGGTGGACTGGCGCTCGGGACCCCGGACGTGTGCGAGGAAGCCGCGATCTGCGCCGATCCTCGCTTGGGGCAGGCTCGCCAACGACCAGCTGCCCCAATGACGTCCACCAGGCCGCCGCTGTTGGGACATCGGGCGCTGACAGCGCCAGATGCCACAACAGCGCCGCACGCGGCGGGCTATGGGGCTTTGAGGCTGCTGAGCCGGTGACTGGTCGACCGGAGTTGTGTCGGTGAGCGCTGGACTCAGCAGCCGTCGACGCCGCAGCTGTCCCCTTCGGCGGCCGCGACCGGGACTGCGACCGATGCCCGGTTCGCCCAGCCGTGGCGCAGCAGCTCGAGCAGCGCCGCGGGCGGATGCGCGCCGGACGCACCGAGCGCGCGGTCAACGACGAACGTCGGCACGGCGCTGATCCCAAGCTGCGTCGCGGTGCGCTCGTCGTTGCGTACCTGCTCGGCGTAGCGCGCGCCGGCGAGCACCTCGCGGACGTCGTTCTCGGGTAGGCCGACCTCGACGGCAAGGGCCACGAGCGTGTCGTGGTCGGAGACCAGCTTGCCCTCGCTGAAGTAGGCGCCAAGCAGGCGCTCCTTCATCTCGTCCTGGAGATCGTGCTGCCCGGCGAGATGCACGACGCGGTGTGCGTCAAACGTCGAGCCGCTACGTGCGATGTCGAACCTGAAATCGAGTCCCTCGCCCGCGGCCGTCTGGACCAGGTTGTGCTCGATCTGGCGTGCCTGCTCGACCGTCATCCCGTACTTCTGTGCCAGGCGCTCGGCGCGGTCGCCATGACGTTCGGGGGGCGCGCTCGGATCGAGCTCAAAGCTCCGCCACGTCACACGCACATCCTCGGCGTGCTCGAACTGCGCGAGTGCGGCCTCGAATCTGCGCTTGCCGACGTAGCACCATGGGCAAGCGATGTCAGACCAGATCTCGACGTCCACGTCCACGACTCCTCAGTTATCAGTTAGGGGTCACGACAGAATTAGTGGCAGGGTTTGACGAGTGGCTCGGCGTGGCGCCAGGCGCGGCCAGACGCCGTCAAAGACGCCAGCAGGTCTGTCGTGAGCCCTTAGTTGAGCGAGCAAGCATCACAGAGGGTAGCGGCGCTGCCGAACTGCGGATGCCGCGTCCGGCCGAGCCGCGGGTTGCCGGTTACGTGGTGTTGCTGTCGGAAGTCCTCGCAGCTCGATCACGCAGCCGGCCAGGTCGGGGTCGTGTGGCACGAAGGCGGTGAGCCTTGACCTGGGCTCGAGCACGTCCAGCAGTCCGTGGGTGATCCCCCGGTGCAGCGCACAGATCGCTGGCTGGTTCTCTCGGACCGCTTCGCGATAGGGGCAGTTGCCCAGGCAGATCGCCGTCCGGTGGCCGTCGAGGTGCTCGATCGTAGGCTGGAAGCCCAGCGCGCTCAGCGCCGTCTCGATCGCACCCGGGTCGCCTGCCGCATCCTTCGGCGCGAGCTCGCGACCGATCGCGCGGCCGGCACGCTCGACTCCGCGCAACCCATCGGGCCGCGCCCGCAGCGCACGCGCGAGCCAGCGCCCGAGATCCTGGTAGGCGTGCGGTGCACGCCCACCTGGCCGAGCGCCGCGCGCGATCGTCCACGCGTCGGGCGGCCGGCCGCGCGGGCTGCGCGGGCGGGCGCGCTCGACCAGACCCTGCTCGGCGAGTCGTTCCAGGTGCACTCGCACGCCGTTTGGATGCAGTTCCAGGCGCTCGGCAAGCTCAACCGTCCCGGCCCGGCGCTTGAGCTCGGACAGGACCGCGAACAGCCGCGCTCGCGTCGGTTGCGAGAGCGCGTCGTCGGGATCAGTAATCACCGGCAGGTCGATCACCCCCGGCAATTTTTACACAGTCATATTATGCAAACAAGCATCTTGCGCGTGCAGGTCGGACGCCGACCCTTGCGAGCTGGCAGTGCGCCCGCCCCAGCGCCCCGTTGCCAACCACGCCGGTCGCGCTCGGCGGGTCTCGTCGGCTGTGCCCGCGCCGGGCGCATCGCCACGGGGGCCGACGCCGCCGCGTCGACCGCCGCACAGCGCGCCCCGCAGTCACGGCTGGGGCGCGGTACCCTCCACCCTCAGCGCCCTCTTAGCTCAGTTGGTAGAGCACTTCCATGGTAAGGAAGGGGTCGTCGGTTCGAGTCCGACAGAGGGCTTCGCTGGATTAGCAGGGGTTTTGGTCATCGGAGCCTCCTCGTTGTTTCACCGGCCGCGTCCATTCCGCGTCCAGTAGCTCGCCGAGCGGCCCGGATTTGGCGCTCCGCAGGCACGTGTTTTCCGTTCCAGTTCGCGATCACTCCCGCGTAATGCTGCTCGATCATCCGGACGCTAGTCCCGACTTCCTTGGCAACGGTGGTGAGCGGCACGCCCTCGTAGATCCGGAGTGTCACGTAGCTCGATCGCAGATCGCGCGGGCGCGTGCCGGCCGGTGCGCATCCTGGCCGAGCCGGCGCCGGCCGCTGTCGGTCCAGACGCGGGCGCTCGGGCTCGCCTGTCCAGATTCGCCTGCGCCAGTTGCGCCAGTCGTCCTCGCTCCAGAACCCGCCGTCGTGGGCGGGAAACACCGGCTGCTTTGCTTCTGGTCTTCCTGAGGCGAGGAACCACTCGGCGAGATCCTCGGCGAGCGGTGGCAGCAGCGGTGTGAAGCGGTGCCGGCGGCGTTTGGTGTCGCGGTAGTGGATCGCGAGCTCGCCGATGTCGCCCCATTGCATCCGGCGGACGACCTCCTCGGGCCGCGGGCCCGAGTACGCCAGCACGGACACGAGGGTCCGGTCGCGGAGACCCAGCTTGGCGCGGATCGCCTCGACCTCGTGCGGCAGGAAGATATGGGGCTCACGCTCACGCTCGTAGCGCGGCTTCGAGACTGCGGCGGCAGCGTTGTACTCGACGAGCTCCTCGCTGACAGCGAACGTGAGGATCGACTGAACGATCGTCATCGCCTTGACGACGGTGGCGTTGCCAACGCTGGCCTTCTCGAGCTCGGCGCGGAAGCGAGTCAGCCGCTTTGGCGTGACCTCTCGCACACCGTAGTCACCGAGACGCGGAAGCACGTGCAGAGCCCACACTCTGCGGTAGAGATCCCTCGTTGCCGGTGCCAGGTTGGGCACGGCGTGCAGACGCCAGTAGGTCTCGACGAACTCGCACATCGGCACGTCGTCGGGAACAGCGGCCTGGCCGAGCTGCTGACGTCGCCGCTGCCAGGCGATGAAGTCGCGGGCATCGCCCTTGCGGTCGAACGTGCGGCCGCGGCGTCGGGTTCCCTCCCGCCATCGGACTTCCCATTTCCCGTTAGGCTTGCGGTGCAGGTCCACTCGCTCAGTTCCCTTCGATCGCCTGGAGACTCGCAAAGCTACCCCGTGCCGGCGGTCCGCTATTTGCCCGCGAGCGCCCCACCCGGGTCCCCGGGTCGGATGGCTGCTGTACTCGTTTGGCGGGTCTCCGGAGCCAGCGCTCGTACTCGGAGAGGTCGATGCGGTACTGGCCCATGATCGGCTCGAAGGCCTCGAGATCGCCGCGACGGATCGCGCGGAGGATCGAGTGGTAGCTGAAGCCGGATCGCTCGGCGACCTCCTTCGGGGTGAGCACGTCCCGGAGATCACGGCTCATCTGAACACCTCGGCGGCGCTGCGATCGTGTTCCAACAGCCAATTCGTAAGGTCGTAGCCATCGTCCCGGTCAGGAGCAAGGTCGACGACGTGCGTCCGGGCAACAGGGGCGAGGTCCTTTGCGATGCGCTGCGCAGCCGCTCGTCCCGCATCGTCGGCGTCCATGATGATCCTCACGTCGCGTCCGGCGAGTAACCGCGCCCAATCGGTCTTCCATGCCGCTGTTCCCGGAACCGCGATCGCAGGAAGGCCGTGCGACCGCGCGGCGATCATGTCGGGCTCCCCCTCCACCAGCAGCACACGCTCTCGGGGCTCGCATTCTGGGTGAGGGTGCAGTTGCCGGCGGGAGCCTGGCGCGGCGCGCATCTTGGCTGTGCGGCTGTGCGGCCACGGGCGATAGCGGAGCAGGCCGACGAGCTGGCGGCTGCCGTTTCGCACAGGGATCGTGATCCGCCCGTCGTCGAAGCCGAGCTCGAGCATGCGCATCATCTCGGGCTGCCAGCCGCGGCTTCTGATGAGGCGCGCGACGACGAGCTGATCGTCGTTCAGCGCGGCCTGCCAGCGCTGAACGTCCGCATCGCTGATCGTGAAGGCTGGACGTGAACCGTCCTGGACTGCGGGGGTGCGCGGCGTTTGGCGCGAGCGCGGTGCGCTCGCGTGACGCCGCCAGCCTGGGCGCGGGTCGCGATCAGCGAGTCCAAACTTGACGAGCAGATCCATCGCGGAGCGCTCGGTGTGTCCGAGCTCCCGCGCGGCATCGTAGGCCCCGCCAGCGGCGTCGCAGCCGTGGCACTTCCAGGAACCGCCGATCAGCTTCACGCTGCAGGACGGGTCGTGGTCGTCGCGTCGGTGCCTGTCGGGGTGAGCGAAGCAGCGGACCGAGACATTCGCGCTGGCGGAGTGTGGAAGCTTCACCCCGAGCGCGGCGTAGAAGCCGCGGATGTCGGCCCCGGCGAGCGTGTAAGTCATGTAGCGCCTCCGGTGAACGGGACCTCGGGCATGGTGCGCCGGTAGAGGTGACACGCCGTGATCCAGCGTCGGAAGTTGTGCGAGTCGAAGACGTGGGGGAAGCGGACGTCTGAGTGGCCGACGTCCCAGAAGTGCGCCGCCCACTCAAGGACTGCCTGCTCGCTCGTCGACCACGGCCGACTTGGCTCGTCGAGTTCGAAGATGATCGGTGCGATCGACACCTCCGCGAGCACCAGATCCCCGAAGGCGCTCCAGACGGGCGGGCACCCGCTGAGCAGGTAGGTGGCGGCTTGCCATTCGTTGGCGTCGTTCGGGTACCTGACAGATGCGTGGGCGAAGTCGGGATCGTCGTCTCGGAGCTGTTTGAGCCAGAGCGCGTATCGGGTGTGTTGCAGGCGACTGGCGGCGAGGAGCTGCTGGAGGGTTTGCTCATGCGGCGGCACGGTGGCTGCTCCTTGGTTTGAGCTGGATGACCTCGGCGCGTTGGGCTCGGTCGGGCCGGAGGGTTTCATCGGCTTCTGCCCATTCGGGCGTGTGCATCGCGATCCATTCGAACTCGCCGCCGAACAGGGGCATCTCGTCGGCCCAGCGGGAGGTCCATCTGCTCAGCTGTGACATGGTCAGCTGGCCGCCGCGCATCGTCCCCGACCGTGACGGCAAAGTGTCGGACCACCTGTACTGGCTCCGCGGCCCCTTTGACGCCTGGCTTCAAGCCCACGGCTACGAGTAGCAGCGCCCGGGTGTCAGGGTTGATGCGTCGCCTCGGCGAAGTGCGCCAGGGCTGGCGTGACGATGCTCTTTTCGAGGTCCTCGGCAACCTGCTGAAGACCGAAGTTCTCGAACACGAACAACGCCGTCTGCCAGTAGGTCCAGAGCGCGCACCCGAGCGTCTGCGTGAGGTACGCCTCGGTGGAGCCGAGACGAAAGTGCAGCTCGTTTCCAATGAGCTGCGGCGCACCAAGCCGCGTGAGCGAGTAGGCGCTCAGGTGCAGCGTCTCGTTGTTGAGCCTGTGCAGCCAGGCTCGGAAGAAGTCCGCCTGCCGCCGCGCGAGCCCCTCGGGCCATGTCTCCTCGACGACCTTGAAGCGGGTGTAAGAGTTCTCGCCCGTCCACGAGCCGTCGCCGAAACGACCGAAGTGCTCCTGCCCGTCTTTGCGCTCCTTCTCGCTCATTGCTGGGGCGAGCTCCTTCAGCGTGCCGGCTGGCAGGTATTCAGGAAACCTCTTCGCGACATCGAGCCGCAGCGCCTGGCTGTAGCGGTCGTGCTCGCGCAAGCGCTGGAGAGCTAGCTCTGGGTTGAGTGAAACCCAGCGCGCATCGACCATGTCCTCGAACAGGCTCCGGTTGAGCATTGCACCCTGCTCTGCCATGCCGCGGTTACCGAGGTGCTCGACCACGGCCTCGTAGGTCCGCGTCGACCGCGCGAGGATGGCGTGAATCAGCTGCTCTGCCCCATTCTCAAACGCTCGACCGCCCCGCTCGCGCCAGTTCCCCAGGACGCCCGTGACCGACTCAAGCAGTCCCTGACAATGCGCCAGCTGCGCGTCGAGCTCGGCACCGGGGTTCTGCTCAGGCTCAGCCATGGCTGAGCGTGACGGTAGGGCCTACATCGGATGCATCAACGCGGGGCTGCCCGGCCGGACTACATTCCCCTCCGATAACGACCGCCTCGACTTTGGCACTTTGAGCCCGTGAGCTGACCCGCGGCGGGCGTCTGGATGGGGCTGAGGCGACCTGTCGGCGCTGGTCGCCTGGGAGGTGTTGGGAGGAGCACCGGCGGTGGCCTCGAAG